>JAIDTT010000071.1 GCA_029060545.1 Paramuribaculum sp.
CATATCTGGATTTTTATGGCGTTGGCGCTTTCGCCGTAGAAGTATCTCAGCGGGAAGTTCTGCTTGATCTGTTTGAAGAGGGACTCAATCTGCCAGCGGCGGCAGTATATTGCCACGATTGTCTCCAAAGGCATGTCAAAGTCATTGGTTAGAAGTGATATGAGTTTTGGACCCTTGCCGTTCTTGATGTCTACGTATGTGATGATACGTGCGATATGATTGATTCCGTCTTTGCGGAAGACGACAATCTGCTCGCGATATTCCATCCGACCTTGTGGATTCTGGTACATACAGTTTACAAGTACCTGATATTTGAGGTTTTTCTTCAATTTGGTGACATATACAACGCCACGGTCGGTAAGTTCCTCGAATTTGGCATAGTTGATATATGCTCGGTCCAGTGTCACTATCTCGTTGTGGCTGTAATGGTTCGGCGCCAGCATGAAAGAATCGTTGGTGGCAGCCGAGGTAAACTGAACATCACAGGGTACACCCTCGTTGGCGTGTATGACCGCATGTACCTTGATACCGCCTTTCTTCTTTCCAGTCTTCGGATGACGCCCCACACCCTTGAAGATAGCATTGGAAAACAGTGTGATGGTCGTGGAATCAATGATCCTGAGCTGTTTTATCCACTCTTCGGTGCCATTGCGTCGGCTGTCCGAGGAAAGCAACTCCTTATTGGAGGCATACAGATCGCGATAGACCTCTTCAAAGAACTTTTATGAGCGTCTGGCGTTTGCGTCCGATAGAGTACTGCGGCGGGGTACGGTATCTATGCCGATATGATGGAGTTTGCGTACCTCAGCTGTCATAGATGTCTCTATTTCACGCAATGAATCGAAGCGTTGGATTACCGCATACAGCATCGTCAGCAGATGGGTATAGCCATCGAAGCTCTTGACATACCTCTCTCCGCCGTGTTTACGGCTGAATTCAACAATCTTTGCGCGGTCGAGTGATTTTATCAGCTGACCATATATCGGCTGTCCGAAAAAATTACTACTTTTGGTCATAGTTATTATGATTTTTGGCGAAACCAAAATAACTATTTCGGGCTGACTCCGGCAAATGGAATCAGCCCTATTTTCTTAACCACTCATTTTTTTAGCGGACAGTAATATTAGAAAATATGTGTTCCATCCCATCTAATTCCTGGTACCATCCTCCCTTCAATGTCGACACGATTCGTTATAGAGGATAAATTTAGACCTATACGCCAAATTTTTTAGGTATAAAAAACGGAGGCTGCTCGAGCGGGCAGCCTCCGTTGTGGTGATGTATAATTGAATATGCGGATTATTCGGTGGGGAGCATGATGGCACCCTTGAGACGGCGCTTGGAGATGGGGCTGTCCTTGAGGGTGAGATGACGGCCGGAATTGTTGCCGAGTGCACGCGAGTTGGTGGAGACGGTGGGCTTAGTGCCGTTGACAATCCATAGAAGTGCAGCCTTTGTTAAGAAATCATCGACGGTACCGAAATCACCGGGGTATAATTCGGAGTCATCGAATTCGAAGTCTGGTTTGAAGCCATCAGCGTAGTCCTTGAAGCCCTTGGCATTCTCGATGTAGAAGGTGATGGGGCAGAGTACATAGGTGTAGCTGCCGAAGGTCTTCTCAATGCTTTCCATACCGCAGTTCTTACCGTTGGTGGTGGTACCGAGGAGGCGAACATCGATGCCTACACCACGCAGGCCGTTGATCACGAGTTCGGATGCGGAAGCGGTGGTTTCGGAGCAGATTACGTAGACGGTGGTGAGGCCGACACAATTTGCGAGGCCTTCGGTGATCTTGTCGTAGCCGTTGGGCATTTCAGGGGTGACGGGGTCGCCAAGCTTATAGTCGCCGGGTGCGGTGGTCTGCATACGGGTTGCGTTGTAGACGGAGCGACCGTAGATCTCTCCCTTGTGCTGCTGGCCTGCGATAAGGGTACCCATGAGGAGGCTGGAGATCACGTGGCCGCCGGGGTTGTAGCGAAGGTCGAGGATAAGGTCGGTGATGCCCATTTCTTTATATTTGGAGAATGCTGTGATGAGCTGATTGTCGTATGCGTAGTCGAATGAGTTGTAGAGCATGTAGGCTACTTTGGGACCGTTGTCAAACTCAAGTACTTTCGACATATATACCGATACGTCGTTGAATCTGGACTGTTTGAGATTAAGAGTGCCCTTGGAGGTGATTGTGGGATAGCCATCGGCATCAAATGTTACCTCACTCCAGGAAATGGTGCAGTTGCCGTCATAGACTTTCTCGCCCATATCCTCATAGTTGTTTACATTGATTGAAGCACCATCGACGGCAGTGATGAGCGCGCCACGGTAGAGACCGGCCTCAGCGGCGGGGGAGCCGGGACATACGAGGCTTACGATCAGGCCTACGCTGTAATTGTCCTGGCTGATGTAGGTGGGTTCCATATACATTACGCCGGAGCCAAGAACCTGCTCGCCGGCACGTGAGCGTGCGGCAGAAGCCTCGATCCATGAGTAGTAGTATTCGCGTTTGCCGCCTACCCAGTGGCCGTCGTCGTGGTTGAGGTGGTCATTGGCGTCGACACCTGCGAGGATGGCGTTGAGATATTGGCTTGCATTGAGCGAGTTGCTGATGCGGAGCGAGGGGATGGGTTCGTTCCAGAGATAATGGCTCTCCATATAGTTGCGTACCCATGCGTTGACACCGGTAGCTTCTTCGCCTTCGCTGAAGGGCTGGATAAACTTGATGGTGGTCTGCGGATAGCCTTTGACGCGGAGCGTGATCACGCCTTCGCGGTTTTCGTCGGTGTTGTTGGCTTTGGCGGTGGCCATTACTACGGCATTGCCTGCCTTACCAGAGGTGGTGGAGAGGGCGATCCAGTCGCAGTCGTTGGTGATGGTCCAGTCGCCTGCGGCGGTGAAGGTGAGGTTGTAGGTCTGACCCTGTGCGCCGAGTAGTACGTCGCCACTCCAGGAGGGGTTGGTGATACCGGCATTTTCGGTGCTTACCGAACCAGGTTCGTCGTCGTTGGAATCACTACAGGCCGTAAAGGTAGTCACGGCTGCCATACTGCTCAACCAGAGAGAGGCAAAGAGCAGTACTTTGCTGAAAAGATTGTGGTTCATTGTGTTTTTTTAGATTGAAATTAATGATGATTTATCCGAATTTAGAAATTTTAAGTAGCTGAGGCCGGTTGATCACCTTGATCTGACGGCCGTCTACGATGATGAGTTTTTCATTGACAAAGGCAGTGAGGGTGCGGATGGCGTTGGACGTGGTCATGTTTGATAGGTTGGCCAGATCTTCGCGCGCCATATATACGCGGAGTGTGACTCCGTCGGGTTCAAATCCATAGTGGTCGCTCAGGGTGATGATAGCATCGGCGAGACGGCCACGGATGTGCTTCTGTGTGAGGTTGACGATGCGGGTATCGCTCGATCCGAGGTTGCGCGACAGTTCGTGGATGAAAAACCATGCCACAGATCTATTATTGTCGATCACCTCTTTAACTACCGACATCGGCAGGGCGCCGAGTGTGGAAGGCTCCATCGCTGCGGCTGTGCTCACATAGGGCTCTTCAGCGAAATATGCCCGGTAGCCGAAATACTGCACGGGGCGGATGAGGCGAACGATCTGCTGACGACCACCTACGCCGTCCTTGTATAGTTTGGCTTTGCCCTTGAGCAGACACCAAAGGTATTCGGGCTGCTCGCGTTCGGCATATATTATCTGGTTTTTCTTGAAGTGGTGAAGCGAGAAGCAATCGGTAACCTTGCGCTTCTCGTCGCCCGACAGTACCGACCAAATTTCGGACATGTCTTCGCTCATCACTTTCTCCAGCGCTGCTTTTATCATAAAAAACAAGGTAGGTTTAGCTTTTGCAAAGTTAGCAAAAATCTTTGTATTATGCAACTTTGCAGTGATGAGCTATGGTGGCGGCTACCGGCCGGCCTCTATGAGGAGCTCTTTCATAGCGGCTGCTATGTCGGGATAGCGGTCGGCCACGTTGGTTGTCTCGCCGGGGTCGGCCTGCATGTCAAAGAGTTGATCGTAAGGCTGATTGCCTGTGAGTATGGGGCCGTCTACGCCTATTGCGCCCCAGCCTATTTCGGCCGGATATGGGCTGGCGGAGATAAATTTCCAGCGGGGCGTGCGTATGCAGAGATTGCGAGTATTATTGAGTTCCGTGACCCAAGGGCGATGCGTATCCGCGAGGCCAAGCATACGGTCGAGGCCGTCGGCACGGCTGTCGGGGGCTGCTCCGGTGGGCAGATCGGCTCCGATAAGGCTTCCGAGCGATGCAAATATGTCGATATGGCTCATGAGTGCGTCGCTTGTGTGACCACCTGCGGGCACATGGCCGGGCCAACGCACTATGAATGGTACCATAGTGCCGCCTTCATAGCCGGAGTATTTATAGCCGCGGAATGGACCGGCAGGGGAGTGGGAGCCTACAAGTTCTACGGCGTGGTCGTCGTAGCCGTCGTCGAGCACAGGGCCATTGTCGCTTGTGAGTATTACTATGGTATTATCGGCTATGCCGGCTTCATCCAAGGCGTTGAGCACTTCTCCTACCGTCCAGTCGAAAGATGCGAGTGCATCGCCGCGCAGACCCATGGGGTTCTGTCCGCGGAAGCGAGGATGAGGCCAGCGCGGTACGTGTGGATCGTTGGTGCACAGATAGATGAAAAACGGTTCGTCTTTGTGCTCAAGTATGAATCGGCGAGAGTGCGCAGCTATCGAATCGGCTATATTCTCATCTTTCCATAGGGCTGTGCCGCCGCCTCGCATATATCCGATGCGCGAGATACTGTCGACGATCGATTGGTCGTGGCCGTGGCTGTACATAAGCTTCAGCATCTCAGGGTTGTCGCGGCCTGTGGGCTCGCCGGCGAATGGAGTAGCGTAGCAGACTTCGATTGGTGAAGCGGGGTCGTAGTTGGCCACAGTGTCCTGCTCGATATATACGCAAGGTACACGGTCGGCTGTGGCTGCCTGTATGTAGTGGTAGTCGAATCCGATGTCGCGCGGGGTCCATGTGAGGCGTCCGTTCCAGTCCTGCCCGCCGGTGACTTCTCCTATGCCGAGGTGCCACTTGCCGATGGCTGCGGTGGCGTATCCGCAGTCGCGAAACATATCGGCGATGGTGTATTGGTCGGGGTGGATGAGGGCGCGGGAGTCGCCTGGAGCCACGTCGGTATCAGGGCGCCGCCATGCGTATTGACCTGTGAGAAGGCCGTAGCGCGATGGGGTGGATGTGGCGGCTGTGGCGTGGCAGTTGGTGAAGCGTGTACCTTCGGTAGCGAGTCGGTTGGCATTGGGCGTGGAGATGTGGTGTGCGCCGTAGCATTCCAGATCGCCGTAGCCGAGATCGTCGCCTACGAGAAGGATCACATTGGGGCGTCGGGGTTGCTCTGAGGCAAACATTGTTGCCGAGGCTCCGAGTGCCGAAAGCAGTATAAGGTGTGGGTTCATAATGGCAAACTTACAGATAATCGCAAATGTAGCTAAAATCCGCCGGATTGCCAAGTACAAGAGTATTGGGGGGATCAGGCGCCGAGCATCACGGTGCTGGTGTGCGACCAGCCCTGTGAGCTGTTGCGCAGGCTTATACGTGCGAGCCCGCGCGAGAGTCCGGGAGTGGATGTGAGCACATCGGTGAGCGAGGTGATGCCTTGGAGTGTAAGGTCGGCTACTACGCGGCCACGCTGCATTATGGTGGCGAAGATGAGATCAGATGAGAGGATAGCAGGCATAAGTTTATCAGTTTGTTACTGATGCAAAGTTATGCCTGTGGTGGGCGAAATTGCTGCCCGTCGATATTAAATAAGACTAATATGGGTGCGCTGTGTGGGGATTCCGAGTACGTCGCTCATGGCGGGGGAGGAGAACAGTATGCGCGCAAGAGTGTCGACGTCGACATCAAGGTCGTGACGAACAGTGGTGTCCGGCTCGGTGGTGAAGGTGCATCGGCCGTCAGCTATCGTGTACCATCCTGTATTCTCAGGTATTACAGAGTCGGATAGGCGGATGGTGGAGCGTAGGCGCGGGTTGGCTTTAGCGATGGCTTCAAGAGCTGAAAGGGGATTGACTATGCGTGCCATTGCGCGGGCGAAGAGGTGACGCCCGGTGACTCCGAATGTGGGAGCGAGATACTGGATGGCGCGCGGGCCATAGTGAAGTCGGAGGGCCTGTAAAGCACCGTCGACTGCATCATCATCCACTCCGATAGCTTCGTAGACGGTAGCGAGCCGGTCGGTAGCCGTGGCCCACGCCATACCTGCCACCGGCGTATCCTCGCGTCCTACAGCTACGAAGCAGCCCTGCGGCTCGAATGCGAGCCTGTCGAGATAGTCCGTGATCTGGCGGCGGGTGTGGACTATACCGCCCGGACGCGCAAGCTCAAAGCTATGGAGCGCATCAAATACTTCAGGCGCGTAGGGATTGGATAGCGGAGTGTACGAATGTATGGTCGGGAAGGGGTGGTAGGAAGTAAAACGCCGGGTGTCCGAGAGGAATATGGTGGAGAATCCGAGACGGTCGAAGAAGAAATAGAGCCATCGGCGCGGAGGAGCCACGGCTACGAGCATATCGCCGCGCTGACGGGCTGTATGGAGCGCTTCGCTTACGAGCTCGGTCATGAATCCTCGCCCGCGATAGTGGCGCGATGTGCCGGCGGAACTGATGAGGGTGACCGGGAGAAGCGAGCCGTGGAAGAGGAGAGAGTAGGCTTCCATAGTAAGAGTGCTCACCGGACGGTCGTCGGCGTAGCGGACGAGAGCCGTATCGTCGGTATAGATACGGGAGAAGTACATATCGAGGTATTCGGGGGAGTGCCCGAAGCATTCTCGGTGGAGTCGCTGTATGTCGTCGCGTTTTGCCATATATGATTACAACAACGGGAAGCCCCCGTCGGTTTTCCGGCGAGGGCTTAATGTGCGATATATAATACCGGGTGTTTACTGCTGATGCGCGGGACGAAGCAGATCGTTGACGGTTTTGACGGGATTGAACGTGTCGATGGGTACTTCGACGAAGGCTGTGTTCCAGTCCGACATGGCGCCGTTCCAGAGTCCGGGCAACTCCATGGCGCGAAGTTCTTTGCCGTGCGATGACTTGGAGGAGATGAAGCCGGTGTCGGGGTCGACAAACTTGGGCAGATCGAACTTCTTACCGTGGCGATCCTTGATGTAGCATACGAGGTCAACGGGATTGAAGTGTGTGGCTCCCTGAAGCATACGCGCGTAGTCGGCGTTGGCGGGGTCGATCTGGGTGCTCTCGAGGATCTGGGGCGAAGCCGATCCGTCGGGATTGTAAGCTATGAACGGGCCTCCTCCGGGCTCGCCTTCGTTGCGCACCATACCACACACGCGTAGCGGGCGGCATAGTTTCTCGTGGATATATACGGCAAGTTCGGTATCGTTCATGCCGTCGACGCGGCGGTCGTGGATGCCGAGTTTCTTCTGGAGGAAGCGGAGCATATCCTGTAGGTAGCCGCGGGTATAGTTGCCGGCGGCAAGGTCGGCCAGATAATTCTCGATCTTGTCGTGGAGTTCCATAAGGTAGCCGGCGATGATTTCCTTATACTTTATTGTGGCTTCGCGACGCGAGTCGGGCACCACATTGTCGATATTCTTTATGAATACCACTGCCTGCTCCATATCGTTGAGATTGCGGATGAGGGCGCCGTGGCCACCCGGGCGGAAAAGCATCCGACCATCTTCGACGAAGGGGGTGCCGTCGGGGTTGGCTGCTACGGTGTCAGTCGACGATTTCTGCTCCGACAGACTTACGTTGAATTTCACGCCCCGCGCTTTCTCTATGGCTGGTATGGCTTCTGCGAGTTTCTTTTCGAAAAGTGCGCGGTGGGCGCCCGATACGGTGAAGTGGAGATTGACGGTGCCGGTGGAGTTGGCGGCCGTCTGTGCGCCTTCCACGAGCTGCTCCTCTACCGGTGTGCGGTTGCCTTCAGGATAGCTGTGGAATTTGAGCAGACCCTTGGGCAGACCGCCGTAGTTGAGGCCTTCGGGCTTGATGAGGGCAGCTACTACATCTTTGGCACGGCCCTCGGCAATGAGGGCGTCGATGCCTGCGCCGTAGAGGTGGTGACACGCCTGATCGAGGTCGGCGAAAAATGCGAATTTATGTATGTCGGCGATGAGGGCTGCTACAGGGGAGCCTTCGGCGGGGAGAGTGGCGTCGGAGTCGACAAATTCAAAGAGAGCCTTGAACATACGGGATGCAGCACCCGAGGCGGGAACGAATTTGCACACTTCGCCACCGTCGGCCAGATACTTGTGCCAGCGCTCGATGGCCTGCTGCTCCTGCTCGGGAGTGAGCACGGTGATACCGTGGCCTGTGCGGGCTACATCGTGGATTTTCAGATAGGGAAAGCCGGTGGCAAACCGCTTGAGCTGCTGCTCTACCTGCTCGGGGGATATGCCTTTCTGTTGGAAAAGTTCGAGATCTGATTCGGTGAACATGGTAATTAAGGAATCGATGGTTGGTGAATAGTTTCAGATATACTGCCAAAGGTAGAAAATTAACGTGAATAATGCCACAGTCGAAGCAAAAAAGTTGGGCTATGCCCCGCGATTTGTACAAATAATAGTATCTTTGCAATAATAACCCGAACCACAACTAACGATCCCGATGACCGCAGATGAAGATATACGCAGGGCTGTAGCGGTGCTACGCCGAGGAGGTATTATAGCCTATCCTACTGATACAGTGTGGGGCCTGGGCTGTGATGCCTCGAATCCCGACGCAGTGGCTCGTCTCTATGAGCTGAAACGGCGCAGCGATGCCAAGGCTATGATTACGCTCGTGGCTGATGAGGCTATGCTCGAAGCCGTTGTCGATGATATTCCCGAAGCGGCGCGTCAGATCATCGCTGTGGCCGTGAGCCCGGTGACGATTGTCTACGATCATCCTTACGGGCTGGCCTCCAATCTGCTGGCACCCGACGGCAGCGCCGGAGTGCGCATCACCTCAGAGGCATGGAGCCGTGGCCTGTGCAGGGCGCTTGGACGCCCCGTGGTGTCTACGTCGGCCAACTTCAGCGGTGAACTCACAGCCCGGTGCTTCACCGAGATCGATCCCGGGCTGCTGGCCAAAGTTGACTACGTGGCCGAGTACGGACGCGACGGCATGCAGGCCAAGGCATCGTCGGTCATCAAGGTCGATTCACATTCCAGAGTGACAATATTAAGGCAATGAGCGGCGAACGCAGGCAGAGAATATACTATGTAGTGGCCGACTATCTGTCGACCAATCTCGCATTGCTTCTCTTCAATGTATTCCGCTACTACGATCTGGATGTGGCTAACAAAGGCTTCTTTACGCTGGGCAACTTCCTGGCGTCGCCGATGCTCGTAGCCGGGCAGATCGCATTCCCCGTATATATGATGGGTGTCTACTATCTCTCGGGCTTCTACTCTCCGGCGGCTACGCGGTCGCGCACGTGGGAATTTTCCACTACCTTCGTCACGGCACTCATCGGCACTGTCTCTCTGATCTTCGCCGTGCTCATCAATGATCTGACCACCGACCGTCGCCACGACTATCTGCTGTTTCTGATGCTTATGGTGATACTCTTCGGAGTGGTGTATATACCGCGCCTGCTCATTACAATGCACGGTATACGCAAGATACGCCGCGGACGGATATTCTACAACACCGCCATCGTGGGCTATGGCTCTCATCCCGAACTCTTCGACCGCCAGTGCGCGCAGGTCAACTATGTGCCGGGCCTGAGGGTGACGGCCTATGTCGATGCCGAAAACGGTAGTGGCGGTGATACGTTATCGGATATAGATGATATTGTGACTCTTTGCGCTAAAAAGAATATTGAGCGCATCGTGGTGATACCGCACCCCTACGGCTGGGAGTCGACGCTCGGAGTGCTCGACAAGCTGTTTATGCTCGGCATTCCGGTCTACATCGCCGCCGATGGTCTGCCTCCATATATGTTTAGTGCTCAGCTTGCCGGCGTCACAGCCGATCCCTTTATCGATATAAGCCGCACGCATATGTCGGCCTCGACCATCAATATCAAACGCGCTATCGACGTGGCGGTGTCGGCTCTGATGATAGGAGTAGCGGCGGTGCCCGTATCGCTAATGTGTCTGGCCATAATGATTGATTCCAAAGGCTCTCCGATATATACGCAGCTGCGCGTTGGGCGCGACAAGCGCAAATTCCGCATCATCAAACTGCGCACTATGAGGACCGACTCGGAACACGGTGGCCCCGAACTGTCGCATCCCGGCGATCCGCGCGTCACCCGTCTGGGGCATTTCCTCCGACGCTATCATATCGACGAGCTGCCACAATTTATTAATGTACTGAAAGGCGATATGTCGTTGGTCGGCCCGCGTCCCGAGCGCCCGCATTTCATAGAGCTGATCCTCAGGGAAAACCCGTCGTACACGCTTATCCATCGCGTCAGGCCGGGCATTACCTCGCTCGGGATGGTGAAATATGGCTACGCCTCCACGGTGGAGGATATGGTGAAGCGCCTACACTACGACCTGCTCTATCTGCAGAACATTTCGCTTACGAATGATATGAAAATAATTCTCCATACCTTCAACAATGTGTTGAGCGGCAAAGGAGTGTAATCCACAATAATTCAGGATGGCCTATAAAGAAACCCGCATACCCTTCGCCAATACCTTCAATGCCTTGCTCCACTGGCGCGAGAAGCATGTTAAGGAGAAATCGTTTGTCGTAGTGCTCTCTGTGCTCGTGGGCGCTCTGGGCGGCTGTGCCGCACTGCTGCTCAAGTGGCTCATACACGAGATATCCGGCTTCCTCACTTCGGGCATACAGGTGACCGGCGGTAATCTGTTGTATATCATCTTTCCCGCAGTGGGTGTGCTCATAGTGCTTCTCTACGTTAAGTACGGTGTGCGCGACAATATCTCCCATGGTGTCACGAGAGTGCTCTACGCGCTCTCGCAGAATAAGAGTCGCTTGAAGAAGCACAATATGTATACGTCGTTGTGTGCCAGCTCGGTTACTATCGGCTTCGGCGGATCAGTCGGAGCCGAGGGCCCTATCGTGATGACTGGCGCGGCCATCGGTAGCAATGTAGGCTCCCTCTTCAAGATGTCGCCCCGCGTGCTTATGATTCTTGTGGGGTGTGGCGCGGCCGCCGGTATAGCCGGTATCTTCAAGGCTCCCATAGCCGGTATGCTTTTCACCTTGGAAGTGCTGATGATCGACCTTACCACGGTGTCGGTGATGCCGCTGCTGCTGGCGTCGATCACCGGAGCCACTATAGCTTACTGCGCATCGGGCTACGAAGCCGAATTCTTCTTCATGCAGAGCGAACCGTTCCTTACCTCGCGCATTCCCTACGCGGTGGGGCTCGGCGTGTTCTGCGGACTTGTGTCGCTCTACTTCACCCGTGTGCTCAATATGATGGAGAATATGTTCAGGAAGATTCACAACGTATGGTATCGCTACGCCATAGGCGCATCGATCATGGCAGTGCTCATCTTCCTCTTCCCGCCGCTCTACGGCGAAGGCTACGGCACTATCATCTCACTCCTCAGCGGCAATATGGAAGCGATACTCGACGGCTCTATATTCTATTCCGACCGTACCTCCATCGTATTCATCCTCGCCTTTATCGCCGCACTTACTGTGACAAAGGCATTCGCTACATCGGCCACCAACGGAGCCGGCGGCGTGGGCGGCACATTCGCCCCCTCGCTCTTCGTGGGCTGTATGTCGGGCTTTTTCTTCGCTCTGGCCATCAACTATCTCTTCGGTATGGATCTGTCGGTGAAGAATTTCGCGCTCATGGGTATGGCAGGTGTGATGGCAGGTGTGATGCACGCCCCGCTTATGGGTATGTTCCTCACTGCCGAACTCACCGGCGGTTACGAGCTCTTTCTGCCCCTGCTCATCGTGTCGGCGCTCTCATACCTCACAATACGCTTCTTCGAGCCTTACAGCATCTACGCCATGCGTCTTGCGCAGCGTGGCGAGCTGCTCACTCACCATAAGGACAAGGCCGTGCTCACCCTGCTGAAGATTGACAATGTGATAGAGACCAACTTCTGCACCATATCGCCTGAGAAGGATCTGATGGAGATGGTCAAGACAATATCCGTATCGTCGCGCAACCTATTCCCCGTAGTCGACGACTCGGGCAAACTGCTTGGCGTGGTGCAGCTCGACGATATACGCAACATTATGTTCCGTCCCGACCTCTACCGCAAGATGCACGTTCGCACCTTCATGTCATCGCCCCCGGCCATCCTGTCGGTCGCCGACAATATGGAGCGCGTGATGCGCATCTTCGACCGCACCGGCGCTTGGAATCTGCCGGTAGTGGATGAGCAGGGCTGCTACGTTGGCTTCGTGTCGAAGTCGAAGATATTCAACTCTTACCGCCGTGTGCTCCGCCACTATTCAGAGGACTGACGGTGCCCACTCCGACATACGACAATCTAAATATCAGAGCATCTATGAATTCACGAATATTATTGTTGGCAGCTATCCTGATTCAGGCTGCGACTATGAGTGTCTCGGCCCAGCGCGATAACCGCATGATGGAGTCGGGCGTCACAACCGTCGTCGGCGGTAAAGCTCATGCCGACAGTGTGGAAAAGGCGTTGAAAAAGAATGCCCCGCAGGCAGCCGGCGACAATGGTCTGCCTCGATTTGCCCTCGTAGGTAAGGATGGCAAGTTTTATATAGGTCTGGGCGCACAGTTTCTGGGTGAAGGCGTATTCACCTGGGGCGACAATATGCCGTCGCCTACACTCTTTACCCCCTCGTCGCTTACTCCGGCTACGCCCGGCAACGGCGGCAACACTCAGTTCGGGTGGCAATCCTCGTCGGTGTATATCAACTTTGTGGCTATGCCCGGCTCCAGAGATCAGATAGGTATCTTCTTCAAGGGCAATTTTATGGGCAACAATAATTCCTTCAGCTGCTTCCACTTCTATGCCAAATATCGTGGGCTGACGGCCGGCTATACCTACAGCCTCTTCTCCGACGGGGCTGCCCAGCCGATGACGCTCGACTTCGAGGGCCCCAACGGATATCCATCCATCACTCTCTTTACGGCCTATTGGCAGCAGGATTTCACCCGACACTTATCGGGCGCGATTGGTATCGACGCACCTTCTGCGTCGATGACTGCCGGGACTACTACCCGACAGATCAATCAGCGCATACCTACAGTGCCACTGTATCTGCAATATGCGTGGAACGACGGCAGTGCCCACATCCGTCTGTCGGGACTCGTCCGCCCGCTTCAGTATCGTGATCTCAAAGCCGAATCCAATAAGACGATGGTCGGCGGCGGCATCCAGTTGTCGGGTATGACCAACGTGGTCGGCGGCTTGGGTGTCAACTTCAATGCTACCTGCGGAACCGGTATCGGCACCTATCTGCAGGACGATAACGGCCTCGGTATGGATGCCGTAGAGAGCTCCACCCCCGGCAAGATGGTCATGGTGAAGACTCTCGGTCTCACCGGCGGGCTAAGTTACGCTTTCTCTTCCACAGTATCCTCCAATCTTATTTATAGTCATCTGCTCAACAGTTGTCACGACTACGGCGCAGTGGCCGATGATCAGTATCGCTATGGCGACTATGTAGCCGCCAACGTGGTTTGGAATATCAGTAAATTCGTATCGGCCGGCATCGAATACGACTATGGCAGGTGCAAGGATTTCGACGGCGCGTCGCTCCACGCCAACCGTCTGCAGTGCCAGCTTGCAGTCACATTCTGATACCGCCGATCCCCGTACAAATGTCGCGAGGCTGCGTCGAAACAGGTCGATGCAGCCTCGTGCGTATGATATGATCAATTAAGCGATCAGTCGATGAGCGAGTGGCCCGTCATCTCCTTCGGCTGGGGCAGACCCATGATGGAGAGGATAGTGGGAGCCACGTCGGCCAGACGGCCGGGACCTACGTGGGCGTCAGTGCGCGGGGTCACGTAGATACAGGGCACGGGGTTGAGCGAGTGAGCCGTGTTGGGAGTGCCGTCAGCGTTCACCGCATTGTCGGCATTGCCGTGGTCGGCGATGATGATAGCCTCGTAGCCTGCTTCCTTGGCGGCCTCGATAGTGCGTTCCACACACTTGTCCACTGCCACTACAGCCTTCTCGATAGCCTCGTACACGCCAGTGTGGCCTACCATGTCGCCGTTGGCGTAGTTGACCACGATGAAGTCGTACTCTTCCGAGCGGATAGCCTCTACGAGCTTGTCACATACCTCGTAGGCGCTCATTTCGGGCTTGAGGTCATAGGTAGCCACCTTGGGCGATGCCACGAGGATACGCTCCTCACCTTCGTAGGGAGCTTCGCGGCCGCCGTTGAAGAAGAAGGTCACGTGGGCATACTTCTCAGTCTCGGCGATATGGAGCTGGCGCTTATCGAGTGAAGAGAGGTATTCGCCCAGAGTGTTGGTCACGTTCTCCTTGTCGAAGAGAATGTGTACGCCGGTAAACGATGCGTCGTACGGTGTCATGCAGTAGTATTGCAGCCCGGGAATAGTGCGCATGCCGGCTTCAGGCATATCATGCTGGGTGAGTACAGTGGTGAGCTCCTTGGCGCGGTCGTTGCGGTAGTTGAAGAAGATCACTGCATCGCCCTCCTTGATAGTGCCGTCTACGGTAGAATTGTTGATCGGCTTGATAAACTCATCGGTCACGTCAGCATCGTAGCTCTCCTGCACAGCTTCCACCATGTCAGTAGCCTGCTTGCCTTTGCCCTCCACGAGCAGATCGTAGGCCTCCTTCACGCGTTCCCAGCGCTTGTCGCGGTCCATAGCGTAGTAGCGGCCTATGATAGAGGCTATCACGCCAGTGCCTGCCTTCTTGCAGTGGTCGCGGAGCTGCTCGATGAAGCCCTTGCCGGAGCGGGGATCAGTGTCGCGGCCGTCCATGAAACAGTGGATATACACCTTTTCGAGGCCATACTTGGCAGCGATATCGATCAGAGCGAAGAGATGGTCGAGCGAGGAGTGCACACCGCCGTCGGAGGTAAGACCCATCAGGTGGAGAGCCTTGCCGCTCTCCTTCGCATAAGAGTAAGCCTGCTTGATCTGCGGATTTTCGAGGATAGAGCCGTCGGCACAAGCCTTGTT
Source organism: Paramuribaculum sp. (assembly GCA_029060545.1). GTDB lineage: Bacteria > Bacteroidota > Bacteroidia > Bacteroidales > Muribaculaceae > Paramuribaculum. Next base: position 15,090 of record JAIDTT010000071.1, read on the forward strand.
GATCTTCACCAGATCCTGATACACCACGCGGCCGGCGCCGATATTGAGGTGACCCACTTCGGAGTTACCCATCTGGCCGTCGGGAAGACCTACATTTTCGCCCGAAGCCTGAAGCTGCGAGTGCGGATAGGTTTTGAGAAGATAATCCCAGTAGGGAGTAGGAGTTGAGAAAATCACGTCGCCTTTGGAGTGGTTGCCGATACCCCAGCCGTCGAGAATCATCAGTAAAGCTTTTTTGCTCATAGTTGGTATAGAGTGAGATGGTTATTGTGATATAGTTCAATATATTATCGGCTTATAGGCCGATAGCTGATGCAAAATTAATCAAAATAACCGAAGCATCTGCCATCGACCCCTCACTTTTTGCAATTAATCACCCGTTTGTGCAACCTCGGTGCCGGATCTATACGCAGCACTTTGAAGCAGCACCGATATTATTAGAAGCGGGCGCAAACTCGGGTAAGTCGCGCCCGCTTATAATATTTGAATCGAGATTTATTTCATAATTTTGGCTGTTTTGGAGCCTTGGCGAAGGATGTAGAAACCTGGAGAGAGAGCATCCACAGATCGTCCGAGCCAGGAGCCCTGTAGATCATACACGCTGTAGGGCTGCGAATAGTCGATCCCAGCTTTGGCATCAGCCTCAAGCTCATTGATGTCGCTCAATTCGGGATTACCACCAATACCGGCCACTGCAATCGGAGCATCGGCATAAAGCGTTTCGGCAATGATCCGACATTCATTGCCCTCCAGTTCCGAAGTACTTACATGAAGCGTGACCACACCGTCATTGTCTACTGTAGCGATCTCGGGATCGGTTGATCGCCAGAACACATAGGGAAGCGTGACATCCTCAGGAGCCACCGTAGCAGTCAGGTGGAAGGATTCACCGGCGTTACCGTAGATCTCCGTCACATCAAGAGTAAGAGCAGTGGGCTCCACCAGCGTATTCCAATCCGAATACCTGCTCCATCGCGTCTTATAAGCCGACATAGCCGAAGCATTAACATTTATCGAGATGGTATATTGGTCGCCGAATACATATCTATCTACATTAGGAACCGTCAGCGCAGTAATGTAAACATTCTGAGGCTGAACGCCCACAGTGAAGGCATAGGAAAAATCCTTTATTCCATACCCTATAACAACCTCCTTAAGATTACTGCAGTAAGAGAATGCACTCGATCCGATTGATCCTACAGAGCCGGGGATCACGGCTTTCCTTAGTGCAGTTCGATAGAATGCAAAGTTGCCTATGGAGGAAATTGTATTGGGTAGCACGACCTCATTGAGATTAGTGCAATCTGAAAATGCAGCATTACGGATAATAGTCACCGTATTCGGAACTGAGATCTTCGTAAGTCCCGTGCAGTTGCAAAATACGTTGCTCTCTAATGCGTTCAGGCCATATCCCATATCTACGGATGTGATTCCGGTACAATTCATAAACGCTTCTTTGCCTACAGACGTTACAGCATTGCCTATCGCCAGTGACGTGAAGCCGCTGCATCCCTTGAATGCTGATGCGCCAATAGTAGTGACACTGTCGGAAAACTTAATCGAGGAAATGGCCGAACATCCCTCGAACGCAGATGTACCTATAGTAGTGACAGCGTCGGGGAACTCAATCGAGGAAATCGCCGAACACCCCTCGAACGCCGCCTCCCCTATCTCCCGAAGCGATTGCGGCAACTTCACCGACTGCACATATCCACAGCCGACGAAAGTAAACTTCCGTATCTTAGACATCGATTCGGGTATACGGAGATTTGTCACTTCTGCGCCGTCGACGTACAGATGGTGCGCATAATAAAGAGGATTGGAACCGCGCTTTGGGAAATCAAAATTACACAGCTGTTCGACACTCGCAAATTCCGCTTTCAGCAGGCCGGTACAATTCATGAAAGCACTCTCACCTATTGTCGTTACAGAGCTTGGGATCACCACTGAGCGAATAGCTGCTGCGCCTGCAAAGGAATTCGCTCCGATCGACGTGACCGCGTCCGGAATCACCAGATCCGTCACCTCAGTTTCGCCGATATACAGATGTCCGGTGCTACAGAGTGGATTGCCCCACGAATTTTCGAAATTCGCAGCGCAGATACCTTCTATACTTTCAAATTCAGCCTTCTTCGACACATTACCGTAGAAAGCATTGCCTCCAAAATAAGAAATTGAAGCCGGACAATATACATATTCCAATGCCGCGCACCTTGCGAATGCAAATGCGCCGATACTCCTCAGACCATCGGGCAGACGCACCGACGTAAGCAATGGACATTCAGAAAAGGCATAAGCACCGATTGAATCAAGCGAAGTACCGAATTCGATTGATTCCAATGCAGTTCGGATGAAAGCATAATTTTCGATCACTTTCACGCCATTGCCGAGCTTTACGGATCTTATTCCACCAAAATTTTTGAATGTAAATTCGCGTATCACTGTCACCGATTCCGGCACTACGACATCCGTAACCTCACACCCATCCACATACAGATCGCAGGATGATCTACCGAGAGTAATATACCCGTCCGAGCTATATAATTCATCGCCAAATAAACAGCGGGGGAGATCCATCGCAAACAGAGTGTTTATATCCGCAAAATCCATCTTGGCCAGAGCCTCACATCCCTCAAAAGCGTGTTCACCGATAGCCTTCACTGAAGCAGGGATTTTCACCCCCGATATGCGGCTACACCCGCTGAAAGCTTTCGAAGCAATTGAGGTAGCGGCGGGCAATACGGTATATTCCCCCTCGTATGTCAGAGGCACAAAAAATAGCATACTCTTATCATCCGTATATATAGCTCCGAATTCATCCATAAAGGCATTCTCTCTTGCGTAGCTATACACCTGCGCACTTCCGAAGTCATAGTCGATATCGTTGGGTTTTGCAACCTTCTTCAGCGCCGAGCACAGATAAAATGCGTTCTTGCCTATCGATGTCACAGCTGGAGAAATCGTCAACGACGTCAGGCTTCCGCAATCGTAAAAAGCGAAATCGCCTATCGTTGTAACCGACAGCGGAAGCGACGCCATAGCAAGAGCCGTGCAGCCGTTGAATGCATTCTTACTTATCGTCGTCACTCGCTCTGGGATAGTCACAGCCTTGAGACCGCTGCAGCCGAAAAATACACCTTCGGGGATCACTTCCAGTTCGGCCGGCAACGAGATCGATTCAATATTGCTCCCTCCGGCAAACAGATTGGCCTTCAAGGCTGACACCGATTCCGGAATCACAACATTTGTTACCTCCACGCCGCCCATGTAGAGATGATGCGCCACGTAAAGCGGATTGGAATTCGTATTCTCGAAATTGATACTGCAAAGGCTCTCAATACTTGCAAATTCCGCCTTTGTAAGACCCGTATTCAGGAAAGCATCTTTGCCTATCGATAGCACCGAAGCCGGTATTTTCACCGATGTCAAGCTAAAACACCGACGGAACGCGTACTGCCCTATTGCCGTCACAGACTCCGGAATCACAACGTCAGTTACTTCAGTTCCATCAATGTACAGCGCATTAGTGATATCAAGAGGGTTGGATTCTTCATTACCGAATGTGATACCACATAGCGCAGCAATACTCGCATACTCGGCCACTTCCAGACAATCGCACGATTCAAAAGCCGATTCTCCAATAAATGTCACCGTAGCAGGTATCGATACCGAGGTCATCTCCTCACAGCCGGCAAAGGCGTATTCCCCGATACCGGTCACAGTGTACTCTACCCCATTGTTTGACACCTTCTCCGGGATAACCAGATTGCCAACCACAACATTACCTGTCGCCGGCCCGGAAGCCCGTGTACCCGCCGCAACTTTGCAGGTCCGGGCATTCGTATCCACCACCGAATAAGTCAACGTCTGATTCCCGTAAGTGTAGGTAAAGCCGCGTGCATAAATGCCCACAATCGCGACTATCAATATTGATATTATTGTTCTTTTCATAAATTTATATTTTGGAGTGCGTCAATATTTCATTATTCTAAGAGAGCTTCCGGATGCTGGAACACCATCGACAAGCAACACAGCCACATACATACCGCCGGGAAGCTGCTATAGATCGGGGTGCGAAGAAGGAGCCGCGATGGAGCGAATGCAGAGCGAATCGCCTGCGCCGGCTGTGATCGAGAACTTGTCGGGGTCGAACTTGAATGTGTGAGAAAAGACATCCGCGTGGATGCTGAAAAGCGCACACATCAGCGATAGGGTAATTAATGCAAACTTTTTCATACGGCAAATGATTGGTTTATGGTAGCTTAAG
>JAIDTT010000072.1 GCA_029060545.1 Paramuribaculum sp.
ATCTACACCCCTATCAAGAATGTGAAATACGCAGTAGAGAACTTCCGCGTAGACCAGAAGACCGACTACGACAAGCTTACCCTTGAGATCACTACCAACGGCAGTATTCTCCCGAAGGATGCGCTGAAGGAAGCCGCCAAGATCCTTATCTATCACTTCATGCTCTTCTCCGACGAAAAGATCACTCTTGAGACATCGGAGAGCGAGTCGAACGAGGAATTCGATGAGGAAATCCTCAAGATGCGTCAGCTTCTGAAGTCGAAGCTCGTAGATATGGACCTCTCGGTGCGTGCTCTCAACTGCCTCAAGAGCGCAGAAGTGGAGACTCTCGGCGAACTCGTGGTATTCAACCGCAACGATCTTCTGAAGTTCCGCAACTTCGGTAAGAAGTCGCTCACCGAGCTTGACGACCTTCTGGCCAACCACAACCTTACCTTCGGTATGGATATATCCAAGTACAAATTAGATAAAGAGTAATAATTAACGATGAGACATAATAAAAACTTCAATCATCTCAGCCGCAAGAAGGCTCATCGCGACGCCCTTCTGGCCAATATGACCATCTCGCTGATTATGCACAAACGCATTTTCACCACTCTGGCCAAGGCCAAAGCTCTCCGTATGTATGCCGAGCCGCTGATCAACCGTGCTAAGGAAGACACGATGGCCAACCGTCGCCTCGTGTTCAGCTACCTGCAGAACAAGTATGCCGTGACCGAGCTTTTCCGCGAAATCTCGCAGAAGATTGCTGACCGCAACGGTGGCTACACCCGCATCCTCAAGACTGGCAACCGTCTCGGCGACAACGCCCAGATGTGCTTCATTGAGCTTGTGGACTACAACGAAGCAATGCTCAAGCCCAAGGAAGCTAAGAAGGAAGGCCGCACACGTCGCAGCCGTCGTTCCTCCAAGCCCGCAGCAGCTCCCGCCGCTGAGGCTCCCGTAGAAAAGGAACTTCCCGCAGCTGAATAAGACGATTTTGCCTGACCTGCAGGTCGGCATCACGAATATTACCAAGGATAAGCCTGCACCAGTGCTTATCCTTGGTTGTGTATAAACCGATGATCAATATCGCTACAATGAATTCAACAACGTATCCGCAGAAGCAGCGTCTGGGCGTAGTCGACGCTCTGCGAGGACTTGCCCTTATGGCCATTATCATACTTCACTGTGTAGAACATTACAATTGTTTTTATCAGCCCGAGTGGCAACCTGAGTGGCTTAACTCGCTTGATTCCGGTCTGGCAGAAGTACTATGGTTCTTCCTGGCCGGCAAGGCATACGCTACGTTTTCCCTCCTGTTTGGCTTCAGTTTCTTCATTCAGATGCGCAATGCCAGAGAGCGGGGGAGTGACTTCAGGCTGAGATTCGCCTGGCGTATGGTGCTTCTGGCCTGCTTCGCGCAGCTGCACGCGTTGTTTTACAATGGCGACATATTGTTGCTCTACGCATTCTGCGGCCTCTTTCTGATACCGGCGTCGTCGCTGAGCAATCGCTGGCTGATCACTATCGCGCTTGTGCTGTTACTTCAGCCGGTCGACTGGGCGCATATCATCATCTCCGCGTGCGATCCCGACTATGTGGATGCCAACTGTCGGTTTGCACAGTTTGCATCGCAGGCTGAACGCATAGCCACGCACGGCAACCTGTGGCAGACACTTGCTGACAATATCGGCAACGGACAGCTATATTCCAATTTCTGGCAGGTAGAGGCAGGCCGAATCACCCAGACTCCGGCACTGTTTATGCTCGGTATGTGGCTCGGGCGCAAACGCTATTTCGAGCGCACGGCTCAATCGCAGCAGTTCTGGAAACGCGTGATATCGTGGATGCTTCCGGCGTGGGTGGTACTTTTCGCGCTCAACCGTGTGATACCTCCTGTTTGGGACCATATCACCTGGATGAGCCATATCGGTATCGCTCTGAATATGCCTGCCAACTTCTGCTTTATGGCTCTGCTTGTAGCAGTGTTTGTGCTTGCATGGTTCGCTGCCGGCGACGGTTACCGTGTGCAGCATCTGTCGATTCCGTTGGGCCGTATGTCGCTCACCAACTATATCGTGCAGTCGATAATCGGCGTGGCAGTATTCTATAATTTTGGTCTTGGAATGTATCGCTTGTGCGGAGCCACACTATCGACGGCGATAGCAATCGTAGTGATTATAATATTGTCGCTGTCGAGCCGTGTGTGGCTGTCGCGCTTCCGTCAGGGGCCTCTCGAATGGCTCTGGAAGCGTCTCACCTGGATAGGTCGCAAATAGGTGTGAAATATATCTCGAATCAACTTGCAGTTACGATAATTAAATAGTAACTTTGCAGAAAGTCGAAAGACCATAGAAACAAAACATAATAACCAACTTTATAAGTATTTATTACCATTATGAAAATCGAAAAAATCATTGGTCGTGAAGTTCTTGACTCACGCGGCAATCCCACAGTGGAAGTTGACGTAATCCTCGAAAGCGGTGCATTCGGACGTGCATCCGTTCCCTCCGGTGCTTCTACCGGTGTAAACGAAGCTCTCGAGCTTCGCGACGGTGACAAATCGCGTTATATGGGCAAGGGCGTACAGAAGGCTGTAGCCAACGTAAACGGCCCCATCGCCGAAGCCCTCGTAGGCATGAGCGCTCTTGATCAGATCAAGGTTGACGAGACTATGATCGCTCTCGACGGTACCGAAACTAAGAGCAACCTCGGCGCAAACGCTATCCTCGGTGTGTCTCTCGCCGTAGCTAAGGCTGCTGCCGACTATCTCGGCCTTCCCCTCTACAAGTACATCGGTGGCTGCAACTCCTACGTTCTCCCCGTGCCTATGATGAACATCATCAACGGTGGCGCTCACTCCGACGCTCCCATCTGCTTCCAGGAATTCATGATCCGTCCCATCGGCGCATGCTGCTTCAAGGAAGGCATCCGTATGGGTACCGAAGTATTCCACAACCTTAAGAAAGTGCTCCACGACCGCGGTCTCAGTACAGCTGTAGGCGACGAAGGTGGCTTCGCTCCCACTCTCGATGGTACCGAGGACGCTCTCAACGTAATCATCAAGGCTATCGAACTCGCCGGCTATGTTCCCGGTAAGGACGTAACCATCGGTCTCGACTGCGCTTCCTCCGAATTCTACAAGGATGGTGTATACGACTACACCTGGAAGCAGGGTGCCGACGCTCCCAAGCTCACCTCGAAAGAGCAGGCCGAATATCTCAAGACTCTCGTAGAGAAATATCCTATCGACTCGATCGAGGATGGTATGGCCGAAAACGACTGGGAAGGCTGGAAGATTCTCACCGATCTTATCGGCAAGCGTTGCCAGCTCGTAGGCGACGACCTCTTCGTTACCAACGTGAAGTATCTCGAACGCGGTATCGAAGAAGGCTGCGCCAACTCGATCCTCGTGAAGGTTAACCAGATCGGTTCGCTCACCGAGACTCTCCGCGCCGTAGAACTCGCTCAGCGCAACGGCTACACCGCTGTGATCTCTCACCGCTCCGGCGAAACTGAAGACGCTACTATCGCCGACATTGCTGTAGCTACCAACGCCGGCCAGATCAAGACCGGTTCTGCTTCGCGTTCCGACCGTATGGCCAAGTACAACCAGCTCCTCCGCATCCAGGAAGAACTCGGCTGTGCTGCTCAGTACGGCTACGGCAAGAAGACCAAAATGCCACAGGCCTAAAAGTCAATCCGGCCTCGCCGGATAGATTGAGATAAAATTTCGTCACCCGCCTACGTCTCGTAACAGAGCGCTGCGGGTGACGATTTTGTCGTAAATATGCCAATTTATGGATATTATTGGTGTATAATAGTCCGAAAATACTTATATTTGCAATAATATATATTTCATCACACCCATTACAAAGGATATGAAACTATCGAAAGTGAAACTTGTGGCGGCCATTTTGCCATTGCTGGCATCGTGCGTCGACTCTAACTACGATCTGTCGGACATCGACACCACGGTCGAAATGCAGGTAAGGAATCTCGTCGTACCCATCAACATCGATGCTATCAAGATGGGCAGCATCGTAGATCTTAAAGAAGATGAAGTCGTGAAGATCTACAACGGTGCCTATGCCATTGTCTACAACGGCACATTCGATAGCAAGGATGTGAATATACCGTCTATTCATCTCACGGCTCCTACGCTTAATCCATCGGAAAACGTAGTCCAGCTTTCCGGGCAACTTCCGATGTCGCGTGCAGCAGCGCAGACCTTCTCATTTGATCTCGGTACCACGGAATCCGACTTTACGTTCACATCCTCTTTCGTCAGTCCATTTATCGTACGTATCGATAAGATCGGGTGCGTAATAAAATTTTCGATGCGCTTCACGCTAAAGGACATTGAGACTTACGTGAATCGCCTCACACTCCGCAATATCATACTTCAGCTACCAAAAGGCCTTACTCTCAGTGAGGATGCCGGAGGAACGTACAATCCTGTTACCGGCGAACTGTCGATAGCCGACCGTACGATTACCACCGGATCACTTGATATCTCGCTTACCGCTACGAGCCTCGACTTCGCACAGGCCGGCGGTGTGTATGACTACGATAACAGCAATATCAAACTCACCGGCAGCCTGTATCTGAAGCAGGGCATCGCTGAGATAAGCGCTGACGACATCAAGTCAGGTGTAGCGGTATTGCCTTCGTCGCTCATATTCCGTACGGAATATAACATAGCAGATGTCGATGTGACGACATTTTCCGGCCACTTCAAGTACGTGCTTGATGAGACGTCTCTCACCCAGGTAGATCTCACATCCATACCTGACGTGTTCTCGCAGTCGTCGACCAACCTGTCGTTTGTCAATCCCATGCTATATCTTCAGGTCAACAATCCGCTGCAGCCATATAATATTTATGCACGCACCGGAATGGCCATACAGGCTTATCACGGCAATCAGACCAAGACGTATACGCTCAATCAGCCCTACTTCCAGATCGGCCCAGACAATGCCGACGGTATTTACAATTTCTGCCTGTCGCCCCAGTCGCCGGCAGAGCCCGATCCCGAATTTCCCGGCTTCCAACATGTCGGTTTCTCTCAGTTGAGCAATGTGCTTGAGGGTGCCGGTATTCCTGAAAAACTCGATATATCGCTTACCGATCCCAGACTTCCCGATCAGCAAGTGACAGACTTTAAACTCGGTCAGTCCCTCGGCGCCCTTCATGGCAAGTATAAGCTCGTCGTGCCGCTGGAGTTCACACCCGGTTCGTCTGTGACTTATACAAAGACAATCGACGGGTGGGGCTCGGAGGATCTCGATGCTCTTACCGTCACGACACTTGAGGTATCGCTCAATGTCACCACCGATATACCCGTCGACCTTGAATTCACCGGTTATCCAGTGGATGCGTCAGGCAATCAGATCGATGGCGTTGAGCTTGTCGGCGCCACTATTCCCGCCAATGCAAGCAATCATAGTGTACTGATACGCGCCACCGGTGAATTTACCGACCTCGACGGTATATGCTTCACCGCAGTAGCCAGAGCCGCCGACGACGGTACGCTTGCTCCCGATATGACCATCGATATTAAGGAAATCCGACCCTGCGTGTCCGGATATTATACCAAAAGACTCTAATCATTCATCACTTCCGGTCAACTCTCAATATGAAACTTTTTAATAAATATATTTTCTCGTCACTCGCCATATTGGCTGTAGCGACTACCCTTAATGCGCAGAATACCCGTTCCGGCTACTTTGTCGACGATTACACATATCGCTTTCAGATGAATCCGGCTTTCGATAATTCGCGCAGTTTCTTCTCGATGCCCGGTCTTGGCAACGTCAATGTGTCGATGGCCGGCACATTAGCGGTAAGTGATGTGCTGTATAACGTCGATGGCCGTACCACTACATTTCTCAATCCCGGAGTGTCGGTAGATAAAGTGATGTCGAATATCGGCAACAGCAACCGTATTGATGCCGATCTGAATCTCACATTGATATCCACCGGATTCAAGGCGCTCGGCGGATACAACACGGTCTCCATAGGTGCACGCTCATCGATGGGCGTACGTCTGCCTAAGTCCTTGTTCTCTTTGCTAAAAGAGGGTGTGGCCAATGAATCCTATGATATATCCGATCTCGGCGCTCGCGCTACGGCTTATGCAGAGATCGCTCTCGGCCACTCGCATCAGATCGGCAAGAAGTGGCGTGTCGGAGGCACATTCAAATTCCTCATCGGCGGTGGCTTTCTCGATGCCGATCTTCACAACTCGCAGCTCAATCTCGGTCGCGACGAGTGGACTATCACTGCCAACGGTGATGTAAATGCCAATATCAAGGGGCTGTCGTATAAGACTAAAGTCAACGATCGTACCGGTCACCGCTATGTCAATGGTGCGGAAATCAACGGAGCCGGTATTGGCGGTTTCGGTGCCGCTCTTGACCTTGGGGCCGTGCTTACTCCCGATAAATCCTGGTCAGTGTCGCTCGCCCTGCTCGATTTCGGCTTCATCCGTTGGTCCAACAATGTGTTGGCCTCGACTTGTGGCGAAAAGACGTTCAATAGCGATCGATACACTTTCAATGTCGATGATGATGCTCCCAACTCCTTCGGTAAGGAATGGGATCGTATGCGCGATGATTTGACAGCGCTGTATGAGCTCGATAATGTAGGTGATACCGGATCCAAGACCCGTATGCTCGGTGCCACACTCAATACCGGCGTGCAGTACACCTTGCCTTGCTACGACAAGCTGAATTTCGGTCTCCTCAATACCACACGCATACAAGGTGCATACTCGTGGACCGACTTCCGCCTCTCGGCCAATATTGCTCCCGTGAAATGTCTCTCCGGCTCGGTAAATATTTCCGAAGGTACGTTCGGATTCGGATTCGGATGGCTCATCAATCTCCATACCAAGGGCTTCAATCTTTTCCTCGGTATGGACCGCACACTCGGAAAGTTGACCAAAGAGGGCATTCCGATCAATAGCAATGCATCTGTCAACTTCGGTCTTAACTTCCCCCTCTGATAGAATCGAACTTCTTCATAAAGCTACGGCTCCGTTCCTTCTGTTGTGGTACGGAGCCGTAACTGTTACCTTCATGCTTGTGCGCCGTTAGTCTTTCAGTCTGATTATGCGTATACCCGATGCCGAGCGATTCTTGCGGAGATACTCACTTAGCGGCAGTGGGTCGATGATCACCTTACCTGCTTTGGATGAGGCGTGGAGCAGATGTGGTGTGTCGCCATCCATTACTATGATACCCATATGCTGCACATCGAGCCCTTTCACATTGGTGGTGATAGCTACTATATCGCCCTCGCGTAGTCTCGCTTTCTTAAGATCTTGTTGCTTTATTTCCGGATAGCGGTGCGAGCGGTAGCCCACCTCCATGTTTTTGATTATCTGATAAGTCTCGTCGTCAGCCAAAGCAGGATAGCTTGATCTATTGCTGCTCATGAAGTCAAGAGTCTTTACGGTGTACGTTGGAAAGCCGACAGCGGCAGTCACATCCTCGATGTTTCCGCGGTGCGCATTGTCTACGATCCAATCACTGATATAGTGAAGGCGCGAGCCATACCCGTTTACGCGTCCTCCGCGGTAGCGTATCTTCTCCAGATTATATAGGAAGTCCATCCATGAGTTGCGTTCGCTTTCGAGAGTCATGGTCAGAGCCATCACCGTTTCTACAAATGTCGTGCAGTCCAGACCTTCCATATTCACCGTAAGCATCTCAGGCGTAGCTTCCATAGAACCTTCCACGTATGGAGTGCCAACGAGCAACCGCCCGAATTGCGATATCCGTTCGTTTGCGGGCATTGCCCCTTTGGCAGCTACGCTATCGAGGATTAGTGTTATAGCAGCCGTGTCGGTCGCTTCATTGTTAAATCGGGTTTGTCCCGGCATTACGGCTTTCGAAGATGCGATTGCCGTCAGAATTATTATAAATAAGGCGAAGTGTCGTAGTATAGTCATATATTCTATTAGATATTCGTGATGTCAAAGGTAGTGATTTTTTTTAATCCCCGGGAAGCGGATAGCCGTAGTTTTTACTTTCTCATTTTTGGGCTCTGCGGAGCCTGTTATAAAGCAGAAATAGATATTTGTAAGTTAAAGAAAGTTAAATATTGTGCTCTCTTGAACTTTTTATTGCGCTGAATTGTAGGTGAATGATGTGTTTTGAGGGTGTCGATGGATGCAGTGAGTGATATCGGATATTTGCACAGAAAGAAAAAAGGCAGTAACTTTGCATTCGCTTTTGGGAAATGAGATTTCTGAGGGCGAAAAAGAGAGAACATTGAAAGAATTACAATAGACAAGGAAATACAGTACAAGAGTCATTTTAAGAAATGAACCTTAGTCGATTTCTTTAACCAAATAAGTCATATCTGTTCATAATGGCGGTCAGGAGCGGCGCAGTCGCGCCGACGACTCTAAGACAAAAATAACACTTTTTTGTCTTTATTTAATTTTTGAAGAAAAGAAAATAAAGATAAACAACAACGAAGAGTTTGATCCTGGCTCAGGATGAACGCTAGCGACAGGCTTAACACATGCAAG
>JAIDTT010000073.1 GCA_029060545.1 Paramuribaculum sp.
TCCATGGCGATCTTGACCATAGCGGCACCTGTACGCTTGCCGTTACGGGTCTGGAGCATCCAGAGCTTGCCGTTCTGAATGGTGAACTCCATATCCTGCATATCCTTATAGTAGTCTTCGAGACGATGTGCGATGGCGATGAGCTCTTCGGCACATACGGGCATCGATTCCTGAAGCGAAGGATATTTGGCTGCTCGTTCCTCTTCGGAGATACCCTGAAGGGCAGCCCAACGACGGGAGCCTTCGATGGTGATCTGCTGGGGTGTGCGGATACCGGCTACCACGTCCTCGCCCTGAGCGTTGATGAGGTATTCGCCGTTGAACATATTCTCACCAGTAGCGGCGTCGCGGCTGAAAGCAACACCGGTAGCGGAGTTGTCGCCCATGTTACCGTAAACCATAGCCTGAACATTGACTGCGGTGCCCCATTCTTCGGGGATCTGGTTCATTCGACGGTAGAGGATGGCGCGTTCGTTCATCCAGCTGTCGAATACGGCGCAGATACCGCCCCAGAGCTGTTCCCATGCGCTGTCGGGGAAGTCTTTGCCGGTGTATTCCTTAACGGCACCCTTGAAGAGCTTAACGAGTTCCTTCAGATCGTCAACATCGAGTTCGGTATCGAGCTTCACACCTTTCTCCTCTTTCACGCGATCCATGATTTCTTCAAAGGGATCGATGTCGGTCTTGCTCTTGGGCTTCATGCCGAGCACTACGTCGCCGTACATCTGCACGAAACGACGGTAGCTGTCCCATGCGAAGCGGGGATTGCCGCTCTTTTCGGCGAGAGATGCTACGGTGGCATCGTTCATACCGAGGTTGAGCACGGTGTCCATCATACCGGGCATCGATGCACGGGCACCGGAGCGTACGGATACGAGCAGGGGATTGGAGGAATCGTCGAATTTATTTCCGGTAAGTTTCTCAACATGGGCGATGGCAGCCTCCACATCTTTCTTGATGCGTTTTACTACCTCGTCGCGACCATACTGAGTATATTCGGTACATACTTCAGTGGTAATGGTAAAGCCGGGAGGTACGGGCATGCCTAAAAGATTCATCTCGGCAAGGTTGGCACCTTTACCGCCAAGGAGATTACGCATCGAAGCATTACCTTCGGCTTTGCCATCTCCAAACGTATAAACTCTTTTCATTAAAAATGTTATTTAAGTGAATAAATATTGAATTTTGATTTGTTTACAATCATTTGTCAGCAGTCGATGATGTTACTTGCAAATTTAGGATTATATCCCCACATATGAAATTATTTTTTGAAGTTTTTTAGCTTCCGGCACCATTGTTTGCGCTTTATTGAGTAGCTTTGTGGCAATTTTATTAATCCATGGTTTTATAAAGTGGCACGACGTAGAAAAGAATTACCTATAATTAATGCTGCTACCATTTCTGATGTGGCAGCAGAGGGTCAAAGCATAGCAAAAGTAGACGATTTTGTAATATTTATACCCTACGGGGCTCCCGGTGATGTGGTCGATATCAAAATAGACCGCAAGAAAAAACGGTATGCCGAAGGACACATAGAGCGGATGATCGAACCATCGACGCTGAGGGTTGATCCCAGATGCGTGCATTTCGGTACGTGTGGCGGCTGTCGGTGGCAGCATCTGCCGTATGATTATCAGCTTGAATGCAAGCAGCGTCAGGTGGCTGATGCTCTGCAGCGAATAGGTAAGATCGAGTTGCCTGCAATAAGTCCGATACTTGGCTCTGAAAAGATCTGGGAGTATCGCAACAAGATGGAATATACCTTTTCCAATAAGAAGTGGCTGACTTTCGATCAGCTTCGATCGGGAGAGGAATTTCCTGACCGCGATGCTGCCGGATTCCACATTCCCGGAGCTTTCGACAAGGTGCTCGATATCGAGGAGTGTCATCTTCAGGATCATCTTGGCGACAGGATACGTCTGTTTATAAAAGGATGGGGTAAGGAGCACGGTGCTACGTTCTATGATCTGCGCGAACAGCATGGCTTGCTCCGCACTCTGATGGTGCGAATCGCCTCTACCGGTCAGGTGATGGTGGTGATGGCTTTTGGAGAGGACGACGGCGAGAAAATTGCATCGTTGATGAACGCCATAAAGGATACATTTCCGGAAATCACCTCTCTGCATTATGTCGTAAATACGAAATGCAATGATTCGTTTGCCGATCTGGATATCACACTGTTCTCCGGTACTCCGTATATAGAGGAACAGATGGGCGATCTTAAATTCCGTATCGCTCCGAAGTCGTTCTATCAGACCAATTCCTTGCAAGCCAAACGTCTGTATGACGTGGTTAAGGATTTTGCGGGTCTTTCCGGTAGCGAACTTGTCTATGACCTGTATACCGGTACCGGTACGATTGCCAACTATCTTGCCCGCGATGCCTCGCATGTGATAGGTATAGAGTATGTGGAAGATGCGATACGAGATGCCTGGATCAATTCCGAGGCCAACGGCATAAGTAATACGGAATTCTACGCCGGAGACATGAAAGATGTGCTTACCGACGACTTTATCAAAGCGCATGGTGCACCGCAGGTTATGGTAGTGGATCCGCCTCGTGCCGGTATGCATGAGGATGTGGTCGGCGTCATCCTACGAGCGCGTCCCGAAAAAATTGTATATGTAAGTTGCAATCCTGCTACGCAGGCTCGCGATCTTGAATTGCTCGACGGAGAGTATAAGGTTGTGGCTGTCCAGCCGGTAGATATGTTTCCCCACACTCATCACGTAGAGAATGTAGTGAAACTCATTCGTCGCGACTTGCTATAACGGAATTGTAATACTGCGGATCATCGGTCACTTCGCGACCGATGAATGCCGGGATGCCGAACAGTTCATCCGGATCTTTGAGCTCGATTTCTGCGAGCACGAGTCCTTCGTGGCGCTCATGAAATTCGTCGATTTCCCATCTGCCGACCATATAACGAGTCTTGCTAAGACAGTTTTTGGCAAGGTGTAGCAATTCTCGAGCATCGGTCAATGGAATGGGATACTCCCATTCGCCGCGCACACTGCCATGATTACGACTTTTGATAGTCAAGTATGCGCGTTGACCGCAAATACGGATTCTGACGGTTCGGTCGGGATCGATCGACAAGTAGCCTTGAATGATGTCAATTTTCGACTGAGCCAGTGACTTATATGAATCGTCAGTTACCAGAAACTTGCGCTCGATCTCAAGTGCCATCAGAATTCGCTGGTGAAGTGGAACTTTATCTTTGGAAAGTCATTCTGCGCCATCTGAAGCACGTATCCGGAGTCGGCCAGAAATACGTCTCTGCCTTCGCGGTCTGTGGCCATAAACTGGTGTTTGCGTTTTTTGAATGCCTCAAGCGCTTCGGCGTCGTCGCTTTCGATCCAGCAGGCTTTATACAGGCTGATTGGCTCCCAGCGGCATTGCGCTCCGTATTCGTGGAGCAGACGATACTGTATGACTTCAAATTGCAGTTGGCCGACGGTACCGATGATTTTACGCCCATTAAATTGATTGACAAATAACTGCGCAACACCTTCGTCCATCAGTTGCTGTATGCCCTTGTCGAGTTGTTTGGCCTTCATCGGGTCGGTATTCTCAATATACTTAAACATCTCCGGGGAGAAACTAGGGAGTCCCTTGAAGTGGAGTTCTTCGCCGGAAGTGATAGTATCGCCGATCTTAAAGTTGCCGGTATCGGGGATACCTACGATGTCGCCGGGAAATGCTTCATCTACAATGTTTTTCTTCTGAGCCATGAATGCCGTGGGGGCAGCAAATTTCATTACCTTACCCGAACGGATGTGCTTATATGGTGCGTTGCGGAGGAACTGACCGGAACAGATCTTAACGAATGCAATACATGAGCGATGGTTGGGGTCCATATTGGCGTGGATCTTGAATACGAATCCGGAGAAGGCCTCCTCCTCGGGTCTTACTTCACGCTCGTCGGTGGCTGTAGGTCGCGGACTCGGAGCAATTTTTACAAAGCAGTCGAGCAACTCCTTGACGCCGAAAGTATTTAATGCCGAGCCGAAGAATACCGGAGCCAATTTGCCCTCAAGATATTTCTTCTCGTCAAAAGCTGGATATACACCTTCGATAAGTTCGATGTCCTCGCGGAGCTTTGTTGCGTCTGCTTCGCCAACGGCCTCATCGATACGTGGATCGTCGATATCTGTAATCTCCACGCGTTCGGTTACTTTCTGCTTATTGGGCGTGAAGAGGTCGAGGGTATTTTCGTAAATATTATATACACCCTTGAATTTTGCGCCTATATTGATGGGCCATGATAATGGGCGCACATTGATTTTGAGTTCGCTCTCGAGTTCATCGAGTATTTCAAACGGATCACGGCCCTCGCGATCAAGCTTGTTGACGAAAATAATAACGGGAGTGTTGCGCATACGGCACACCTCCATGAGTTTGCGCGTCTGTTGCTCAACGCCTTTGGCTACGTCAACCACGATTATTACGGAATCGACGGCAGTTAGGGTTCGATAAGTGTCCTCTGCAAAATCCTGGTGGCCGGGAGTGTCGAGGATATTGATCTTGTAGTCTCCGTAGTTGAATCCCATTACGGATGTAGCCACGGATATACCACGCTGTTTCTCAATCTCCATCCAGTCACTGGTAGCAGTTTTCTTGATTTTATTAGATTTGACAGCGCCTGCTATGTGGATTGCACCACCATAGAGAAGCAGTTTTTCGGTAAGGGTCGTCTTACCGGCATCGGGATGGGATATGATGGCGAAAGTGCGTCGGCGCTGGATTTCGTCGGTTAGTTGCGACATACGTGATATTGTTTATTGCGGGTTTGCAAGGAGTTGGTCTACAACCTTCTGAAGACTGTCGATCCAAAACGGTATCTTAAGGCTGTATGTATTTTTAATTAAATTCTTATCGAGGACGCTATAAAATGGTCTGATAGCGGCGGTAGGGTAGTCGGCTGTGGTAACGGCTACAACATTACAGTTTTCGATTCCGGCGAGATGGTGTATCACCTTGGTGAAATCGTACCATGAGCAGGCTCCTTCATTGGTGTAATGATATATACCAGGTCTCCACTGACGGGACATGAGAATGGTGACTATAGCCTCTGCAAGATCCGTAGCGGAGGTCGGAGTGCCGATTTGATCGGCTACGACGCGCACCTCATTACTTTCTCGCCCCTTCTTCAGCATGGTCTTTACAAAATTACGTCCATGAGGGGAGTACAGCCATGCGGTGCGTATAATCACAGCATCCGGACACATTGCCAAAAGCATCATCTCGCCTTTACGCTTCGATGTGCCGTAGGCTGATACGGGGCATACCTTGTCCGATTCTTTGTAAGGGCGATGGGCTTTGCCATCGAATACATAGTCGGTAGATATATGGAGTACCTTGGCGCCTGAGTTGGATGCTGCTACGGCAATGTTTCTTACGGCATCGGCATTGATCGCGTAGCAAATCGATTGCTCGGTCTCGGCTTTATCCACGGCAGTGAACGCAGCGCAATTGATAATATGGGTGAAATCTCCGGCCGATACAAACTCAGCTACAGCTTTTGCATCGCAGATATCCAGTTCGCCGACATCGGTATACGTGGTAACTCCGGGCAATGTAGCCTCCAATGCCCTGCGAAGTTCGCGTCCCAGTTGTCCGTTACTTCCCGTTACCAGTATCTTCATAATACAAAATGATTTCAGTTTTACGACTACAAAGTTAATGATAAAAAATGAAAAATTTAGGCTATATTTGTGGATAGAAACAAACGACCATCACCAATGGAATTGACAAATGCGTATCGAAAAATGGTAGCGGGTCTTTCAGCAGCCCGTTCACGCCGAGAGTCCGGGCTGTTTAAGGCAGAAGGAACCAAATGCGTATTAGATACTATAACATATTTTGATACAGAGGCGCTAATGGCTACTTCTGCGTGGGTACAATCGCATCCGCAATTCAAGGATATGGCTACGGTAGTTACGGCGAGAGACTTGGATCGTATGAGCTCGTTGTCGACCGCACCCGATGTGATAGCGGTGTATAAGATTCCGGAAGTCCCGCTCGATGTGCCTGCGCTTGCAAATGAACTGGTCGTAGCTCTCGACTCTATTCAGGATCCGGGCAATCTCGGTACTATAATACGTAGCGCCGATTGGTTTGGTGTCCGTAATATTTTATGCTCCAAAGATACAGTGGATGTGTATAATCCGAAAGTGGTTCAGGCTACAATGGGAGCTATCGCACGAGTTAAGGTGCATTATTGCGATCTGGGAAGCGTGATAGCCGATTTGAAGCCGGTTGCCGCTTATGGTACTTTTCTTGACGGTGAGAATATCTACGACTCGCAACTTACATCTGAGGGCATAATAGTCATGGGAAACGAAGGAAAGGGAATATCCGCCGGAGTGGCCAGTGCGGTTAACAGGCGCATAAGTATTCCCTCATTTCCGGTGGGCGAACCTACTTCCGAATCGTTAAATGTGGCCGTGGCCACTTCGATAGTGTTGGCAGAATTCCGTCGTCGACAATAATACTCAAATTGCAAAATGGCTACAAAAGTTAAGACTAAAACGATGTGGTTCTGTTCGGAGTGTGGACAGGACTCTCCCAAATGGCAAGGAAAATGTCCGTCGTGCGGCGCTTGGAATACGATGGTGGAGGAGAAAGTGTCTGTAACACAAGGTAAAAGTATCACTCTATCCAATCAGGGTGGATCTCCGCCTAAGCCAATATCGCAGGTAGAAGTTGTGGCAGAGCCCCGCATTCCCATGCCGTCAAAGGAACTTAACCGCGTGCTTGGCGGTGGACTTGTGGCGGGATCAATGGTCTTGATAGGTGGAGAGCCCGGAATTGGAAAGTCGACACTTGTGTTGCAGAACATCCTCTCAATACGGTCGAAAAGAATACTCTATGTGTCAGGCGAAGAGAGTGCGGTGCAGATCAAAATGCGGGCTGACCGAATCGGCCGCGTATGCGATAATGTCCTGATAGCTTGTGATACATCGCTGGAGAATATTCTTAATTACGCCGAAAAAGTCAATCCCGAAATACTGGTTATTGACTCGATTCAGACTATCGCTTCCGACGCGATAGAATCTTCGGCCGGTAGTGTCAGCCAGGTGCGTGAGTGCGCCGCACGTCTTTTGAAATATGCTAAGGATAGTGGTGTGCCCGTGATTCTGATCGGTCATATCAATAAAGAGGGGAGTATTGCCGGTCCAAAGGTGCTTGAGCATATAGTCGATGCCGTGTTGCAATTTGAAGGCGACAGACATTATATGTATCGTCTGCTTAGGAGTATCAAGAACCGATTCGGAAGCACCTCCGAACTTGGTATATATGAGATGTGTCAGCGAGGATTGCGAGAAGTTACCAATCCATCGGAAATGCTTCTAAACGGATTGGATGCCACCGGGCGCAGGCTCTCCGGGTCAGCGATCGGGATTACACTCGAAGGTATTCGGCCTTTTTTGATCGAGACTCAGGCGCTTGTCAGCACTGCCGCCTATGGCACACCTCAGCGCACCGTCACAGGCTTTGATGCCAAACGCATGAATATGCTTCTTGCCGTTTTGGAGAAGCGGGTAGGCTTTAAGCTCGCTCAGAAGGATGTGTTCCTTAATATAGCCGGTGGTCTGAAAGTTAATGATACGGCTTTGGATCTGGCGGTGATATCCGCTATCCTGTCGAGTAATGTGGATATGCCGGTTCCCGAGATGGTATGTATGGCCGGAGAGGTGGGGCTTTCAGGAGAGATACGTCAAGTCACACGCCTTGAGCAAAGAATTTCGGAGGCAGAGAAAATGGGTATGACCCACATTCTCGTACCTCCGGGAAATCTTAAAGGAATCGATACTTCAAAGTTCTCTATCCGGATTACGGAAGTGCCGAAAGTTGAAGATGCGTTCCGCGCTTTGTTCGGTTAAAATTATAATGCTTTTACGGTCATAGCCTCGGCTGCCCTACGGCATTTAGCGAGGGCTTCCTCCGTAGTCTCTGCAGTAGCCAATAGTACGCCCATACGACGGTGACCTTTAACTTCGGGCTTACCGAAGATTCGCAATTGCACACCGGGTTCGGCCAATGCTTTTTCGATATCGGAGAATTCCACCACCTTGGTATCGCCCTCTACTACAATTGCGTATGATGCGGACGGACCATAGAAGCGAATCTCAGGTACCGGGAGGCCAAGAAGCGCACGGGCATGAAGAGCAAATTCGCTCATATCCTGTGAGATCATAGTCACCATGCCGGTATCGTGAGGCCGGGGTGATACTTCGCTGAATATAACGTCATTACCTTTGATGAACATTTCCACACCAAATATGCCGTAACCACCCAACGCATCTGTTACTTTGCGTGCTATCTCCTGTGCTTTGGCGAGAGCTTCTTCCGACATCGCCTGAGGCTGCCATGAGTAGCGGTAGTCGCCGTCGATCTGTACGTGTCCGATAGGAGCGCAGAATTGAGTCCCTGCTACGCTGCGTACGGTAAGCAGGGTGATCTCATAGTCGAAATCGACAAAACCCTCTACGATTACACGTCCGGCTCCGGCGCGTCCACCTTCCTGTGCTATCTTCCATGATTTCTCTATATCTTCGGGCGTCTTGATTACGCTCTGTCCGTGACCCGACGAACTCATGATAGGCTTGATAACACAAGGTATGCCTACTTCCTCAACGGCTTTTACAAATTCCTCGTAATTCGACGCAAAGCGATATTTTGAGGTCGGGATGGAGAGCTCTTCGGCTGCGAGGCGTCGAATGCCTTCGCGGTTCATAGTCAGCAAGGCTGCTGAGGCTGTCGGGGTGACATTGAATCCTTCCTTCTCAAGCTCTACAAGAGTGGGGGTAGCGATGGCCTCCACTTCGGGGATGATATAGTCGGGGCGTTCGCTTGTGATTGCCTCTCGGAGTGCATCACCGTCGAGCATATTGAATACTCTGCTTCGATGTGCGATTTGCATCGCCGGTGCGTTGGGGTATTTGTCGCAAGCTACGACTTCCACATTATAGCGCTGCAGTTCGATTGCTACTTCTTTTCCTAACTCACCGCTGCCAAGAAGGAGGGCTTTGCGGCCTGCGGGTGTGAAAACTGTTCCGATGGATGCCATTACAGAATGTGATTTATATATGTGTGTGATGTGATAGTGACTAATTTTAAAAGGCGATGCGCCGACCTAACAGATGTTGGGGACGACGCATCGCTGATTTTGTAATCTTCAAGTAGACCCTGCGGGAATTACTTTCTGATACCAAGCTCTTTCTGAGCAATGATAGCGCGATAGCGGTTGATGTCCTTGCGGATAAGATAATCCAGCAGACGACGACGCTTACCTACCAGTGCTTTAAGAGCGCGCGCAGTGGTATAATCTTTGTGATTTGACTTCAGGTGCTGAGTCAAATGAGCTATACGGACCGAGAATAATGCTATCTGAGCCTCAGGAGAGCCAGTATCAGTCTTGCCCTTACCGTATTTCTCAAAGATTTCTACTTTTTCGTCAGAATTCAAATGCATTCTTGGAAAATTTTGATGGTTAATTAATTAGAAAAATATTGCAGTTTCCTGCTAATCGGCCACAAAAGTACACAATTTATTTAACAACTGCAACTTCCGCGGGCTGTTTTTTCGTTTTAGTCCATATTTAGCTTCTCTTTCGCGGGATTGCGGAAGTGGAGCTTGCCTTCTTCATATTCCTGAGTGGCGATAAGAGTGGGCTTGGGGAGCTTCTCGTAGTAGCGTGAGATTTCGATCTGTTCGCGGTTTTCGGAGATTTCTTCAAGGTTATCGTTGAGCGATGCAAATTCCTGAAGTTTCTTTTCCAGATCGTGTTTCATCTGGGAAGCTATCTGATTGGCGCGTTTTGCGATGATGCTTACTGTTTCATATACGTTGCCGGTGTCCTCCGAGAGCTCGATCATGTCGCGGGTCACGGTGTTGAGTGGGGCATTCGTCTTTTTATAATCCATTGTGCTATTAAAGAATTATATGATTAATGAAATTTATATTAGTCGCGGATATTGCTTTGGGCTATGCGGAAGATATTGTCGGCTTCCTTGCGGTAAGGGGAGTCGGGGTAGTTGTTGATAAATGAGTAATACTCATCCACGACTACTCTGTATCGATCCATCTTCTTTTCCTCAACGCTCTGGGATGCTTCCTGATAGCGTGATTTAAGCACGAGCATTTCAAGATCCTCCTTGTAGCGGGAGTATGGATAGTTCTTAATCGCATTTTTGGCTACAATCACGGCAGATTCGTAGTTGTTGCCGAGATAGTTGCCAAGGTTGTAATAGAGCTGCGCGTTTTCCAGCTCCTTGAGCGTGAGCTTGTCCTGAAGTTCGAATATGGCATTCTGAGCTATGCTCATCTTATCGCTGTTGGGGAAGTAGTCCATAAAAGCCTGAAGCTCTTCGATGGCTTTAATTGTGCCCGACTGATCAAGCTGAGTCTCGGGCGAATCGAGATAATAACCGTAGCCGCAATAGAAACGGGCAAGTTCGGTGTATTTGCCACGCGGATATCTGTTGTAGTAGGTCTTGAAGTATGAGCCGGCGTTCGTGTAGTCCTTATTCTCGTAGTGGCTGAGCGCGAGAAGGTATAGGGCATCCTCACCTTTTTCGCTACCTTTGAATACGGTAACCACGTCGGTCAGTATGGTGGCTGCCTGCACATACTTCTTCTGCTCGAATGCACGCTTGGCATAATCGAGTTTGTAATCCGGGTCGGTACTCTTCTGTACTCGTTGATACTCACCACAGGCGGTGAGAGCAAGAGCTGCGAGACAAACTATTATGATTCGATTCATCAAGTTGATATAAAGTCTTTTAACTAAGCAGATGCGGAAAACGTAGATATGAGCGCATTCTTAGCCCACAAAGTTACTAAAAACTTTTGGTACTCACGCAAATTAGCGCGAAAATTATTGTTGGCCGTGTCGGTTGACGTAATCCTTTACTTCGCGGAAAAGCTTGGTCGCGAATACGAATTCATTCAGGGCTTCGTTGCTCGTGCGGAATATTTTGTTCTTATCGCCTACCCAGTCGCGATATC
>JAIDTT010000074.1 GCA_029060545.1 Paramuribaculum sp.
AGCAACCTTAATTCAACCGACGACTTTTGATACCATGATAAACCATCATCTCAAGTAGTAGTTTTGACGACATTTTTCAAGCGAAAGCAGGCCGGAATCCATGAGAGGAGCCGGCCTGCTTGGGTATCCGGGGGGGGGGCTAAATCTGTCGGGAAGGCTATTTGTCGCTGAAGATCCAGACTTTCTGTGTGCGGCTACCCTGTCGGCGGATATAGACGCCGTTTGCCGCGGGTTCGGGAATACGGCGTCCGTCGAGATCGTACCATTCTGCAGGGCTATTGTAGTCGGCTTCATCTGTCGCCACTGTTTCTACGGCACTTGTGCTCGTCTGTACTGCGCGAAGCACTGTGGCTGACGCAGGATTAAATGTGACTGAAATGTCGTATTTGCCTGTCGGCAGTGAAAATGGAGTGGTATATTTGCCGGCGTCGCGTACGTTTGCTGTGGTTACATTTGAGGCGTTGAGGGTGAGTGTATCCGTCGTGTTGGTCCATCCCAATGAATATCCGCTGCGGATTTCTTCCCAGGAGCCGAGTGTGTTTGCAAACTGAATCTCGCCTCGTGGATCTTCTGTGCCGGAGGCGGTAGCTCTTATGGCAACGTCATTTACTGCAAATGTGATCGCTCCATCAGCCTCGCTTCGCGTCATGGGGATGCCGGAGTCGCATCCGGAATCTGTCCAGCGGGATGTGGCCGAGGCGGTGGCTAAGTCGCTTCCTATGACGTATAGAGTTTCGATATTTAAATTGAATGCTTTTATTTCCGAAACTTCTGCTGTCACATTGGCCATATTTGCCGTCACGTCAATCAGTGTCCAATATCCAGATAATATAAAGTTCTTTTCGGAGCCTCTCACGCATTTTTCCATCGCTACGGGCGTGTCATACGTTATCTTTTTGTTTACTACAGGGGCGAAACGATAATATGCAACATAGTCGCCTCTCAGGGAGTTCTCTGTGATTGAGTCGGGGCAGAGAGCTTGCAATATTGCGAAGTTGGTTCCCGACATCTGTACTTCGCCTTTGTATATGCCGTTGCCTTGATATTTTAGTTCTCTTGCACCATCGTGGTTGCTCTTCCAGTATCCACCGGCCAGATCGCCATATACGTACATAGGCTGTACGTCGCCGGTTGCGGTGAGAGTGCCGGCATTGGTGTCAAGAGTCAGAACGGGGCTCGCGATCGAGGAGGCCATCATAAGGCTGTCGCCCTCGGTAAGAAGTGAGTAAGGCATCGCCGGGCATACGTAAGTATTATTGGTGCCATACCGCACGTCGGCTCCGTTTTTAAGGAGGAATTTGCCATAGATGGTGTCGCCGGGGAGCGATAATTCATACACGCCCGAGGATTTCTCGGTAAACTGCCGGTCGCCAACGTGGCCGCCGCTGAGAGTCCACTGCGCTGATGATACAAGCGCAATTGAGGACAAAGCTACTGATAGCAATTGTTTTTTGATCATAACAGTTTTTTTTTGCTGTCGCCTCCATTCCCGAGTTGACGATTTGGGGATTAGATACAAAAAAGCGTGGAATGATGTTCTTGTCTATCTTAACAGAGGCATCGCCAAACGCCTAACACGAAACAGACAATCCACTCCCACGCCTAATCGAATATCGATATCCCCTTGTCGGGGAGTGGATATGCGACAAGCATGAGCGCTCGATGACTGCTCTCTCCTTCGTGTAATTGAAAATTGGCGATTCTCTGTTAAAGGATAAAGCACGAAACGCTTCTTATGATTATGTATGGTCGCGCAACTCTATGCGCTCTGCAAATTTAGTCCAATTATCCAAGAATGCAAAATTAAATCTCGAACGTCACCTGTGATTGGGCTTGGGTGGCAGCGCGTATGCGCCGGCTTCTATGATTTTGGGATCATATAGGGGGGGTGCAGGAGGCTGACGGATCGATCCGTTCGACATATTTTTGCGGCTGCTGTCGCTGAAAGACCACTTTTGTTACGTAATTGTTACATCAAAAATTACATTTTTGTGTCTATTTAAATAGTTGAAAAATAGCAATATGAAAACAATGTAACAAAAAATGATATACATTTGTAACACGATTGACAAACAAATGCCATCTTTTTGTAGTTATAACATCGAAAGCAAAACAAAAAGACTAATCACCAAAATAAATCAAGAAAATAAAACAATAAGCTGACAAAAACAATAAGTGACCAAACTCCTCTCTCTTCTCTTTTCTCCTCTCTCCCTTTCTCCTCTCTCCTCACTTTTTAAGCAATTAAATTACGGTAATAAACCCACAATATATATAGATCCTAAGAGAATTTGATAGAAACCTTATTGACGACGACTGATACCATGATAAACCAATTCAAATAGTAGTTTTTACGACATTTTTTTGGAGCGATGAATCGCTGATTGGGGTGCCAGGCAAGAGAGCCGGGTGCCCCTTCCAAATTTTATGCGATACACGAATATAGTGGTCGCACCCACCTCGGACAGCGCCTGCTTGTCTGTGGCGGATGTAATGGATGTGATGTATGGTAAAAATGTCATTGTACGCTTTTCGTGCGAGGATTCCCGCCAATGCACGATGCACAATTCACGATGCACAATTCACGATGCACAATTCACGATGCACAATTCACGATGCACAATTCACAATGCACAATTCACAATGCACGATTGATTTTTAGGATTTTGAGGGTGGGCGGAGGCCGGAGGCAGGCGCTACAGGCGGAAGATTTGAAAATCTTCCCTACAGGCCTCCGGTCTGACGCAGTGGCATCCATCAGACGGGTCGGACATGGCGGACGGGTCGGAGGGATGTCGTGGAGGTTTGTGGGTGCAAAGTTAAGGGTGGTTTGGGGTGGGGGAACACATATTTTTACTGTGTGGGGAAG
>JAIDTT010000075.1 GCA_029060545.1 Paramuribaculum sp.
AAGCCAAGCAGCCCGCCCCATCGGAGCGAGCCGCCTTTACATTACGATTTACGTAAATTTTTGGAACCGCAGTGCGGGCATCGTGGCTTTTGGAATATCGAAGAAGATGTCGGCGCCGGATCAACGCACACCGGACCATTAATCAAATATTTTGCAATCAGAGAGCCGATCAGAGAAGTCGAAAAGCGCTTCCCGCAGTCAATACATTCGTATTGCTTCATAACTATAATTCCCCTTCATTTAATTGCTTATTATCCATTTCCTTTAAGGCCGCAGCATATTTGTCGGCAAGCGTGCGGCGGCGCGTAAACTGATAATACTTCATGACAATTTCGTATGCCGTACGGATCAGTTGCTCGTCCCCGCTCGCCTCTATCTGCGGAATCATATTGATGAGCATCTCATAAATATCGGTATGGAACGGCACACCATACTGTTCGCCCTCCTCTTCCGCTTCACGGATCTCCTCGTCAATATCCGACAAAATCTGTTCGAGCGCTCCATAGGTTAAGTCGGTGATATTACCCGCCTTTATTGAAAAGTCCACTATATTGAGGGCGCATATCCGTTGCGCAATATCACACTCCATACGTATGGAATCCCGTTGATTGTCAGCGTTGTATATATCTACAAAAATATCTATGAATTCATTCATGAGTGCTATCCCGCTGTCGAAATCTTCGGCTCGGTTCGCCCACCGCGCAATACCCGACGGGAACCCCGAGGGGTCGTAAACCCAAAAGTCGCCGGAGAGCTGGAGGTTGATGGACGCGATCCCGATGTCGAGCAACTCTTGCGCTGTGAAGTTATGATGCGGCTCCTCAGCCTCATTCCATAGCAGCAATGCCTGGAGCCAGTCGACCATTCCCGAACTTTTCAATCTGAACGGGCATCCGTCAAAGTAGATAGTAAGGCGACTGATAGCCTCACCATCTTCGTTTTTTGATGTAACGTACGTCCACGTCTTCGGACGTCGATTGCCGGCAGCGAGCATCTCGGCCTGTATTTGCTCAGCCTTCTGCCGAGAGTACGTATTGATAAATTCTTCTGAAGTCATAAAGTTAGATTAGTTATATTCGTAGTATTCAAAAATATTCGTCTGCTTCTACAGTCATGCGCTTACCCGAAGGCTTGGTGATCTTGCATTCGAGACTGCAACTGCGGTTTCCAGAATTAAACACACCCTCCCAGCGTTCGATAAAATTGCCGTTCACATCGTATACGTTCACTTTCATCCAATCGTCGCGCCATTGGCCGTCGATGTAGAGATACGACGACGGCTTCACACCCTGCCGGGCAATCGTAGAGTGATAGAAATACTTGCCCGATAGAGCATTTCCATCCTTCACGAGATATATCGTCACCGGGTACTTGCCGTCAACCGATCCCGTAAGATCATATAGTTGAGCATCATTGAGCCAACCGAAAGCGTGCAGCCACATCGCGCTCAGCACAATCGCGCACCACACCCTCTTCATTCCAATCATCTTCATCTTCTGAGTGGTTAAATGATTAATATATACGATTTAGGCCTTTTCCGAAAGGATTCTACACGCTTCTTCTTGCGCTTCACATTCATCCATCACAGCTACTCTGCGCAACATTTTTAACCCTTTTTTGACGTCTTTCGGTTCATAAATGTTTGTACCGTCGATTAGCGATTCGGCGAAATATACATATACTCTAAGCCAAGTTTCATCATAAGCATTGTTGATGTCAACCGAATCAATTGAATATCCTTCGGTATAATAAGCATCATTCAGACATTTACAACACCGTGTTGATAGTTTGCCGCTACTTGTCTTATCCTCTATATAAAACACATAGAGGTAAAAGTTAGCAACCAGCTTATAATTGATGTTTTGCATTTTAGAGGCTATCTCCCACAGTTTTATAGAAAGCTCAGCACCTAGAGCATCATCTTCTTCATATAGATCGTTGACTATATCCGTAGCCTTGAGTATTGATAGATACCGGCACTCCTCATAGATAGAAAGTATCCACTCAGATTTAAACAGTGCATCCCCCGAACAATATTCCTCAATTTCGTATTTCGATAAAAGTCCTTCGTAAATACATATTTCTGGGGTGGAGCTTGTCAGAGCACAAATCGAGCGTTGGAGCACGTGGTATTCACCACTATAATATAGTTTGATGGCTTTATCTATATAGGTGGATGCATTTATCAACTCATCAGTCACGTCTCTTGAAACGCAATGGTTTTTCGCATACAGCAGATAGCATAAACTAGCCATAAAATAGAATTTAGAAGCGGTAGCCGGACTCGAGTATTGATATTGATCTCCGAGAGAATTTATTTGGACGCATAGCTCTTCCGTTTTAAATTCATCGGCACACGCTTCATCCAACATCACTGAAAGGATACTACAAGCTTCTTCTTGAGCCGTACATTCATCCATCATAGCTACTCTGCGCAACATTTTTAACCCTTTTTTGACGTCTTTCGGTTCATAAATGTTGGTACCGTCGATTAGCGATTCAGCGAAATATACATATACTCCAAGCCAAGTTTCATCATAAGCATTGTTTACGTCAACCGAATCAATTGAATATCCTTCGGTATAATAAGCATCATTCAGACATTTACAACACCGTGTCGATAGCTTGCCGCTACTTGTCTTATCCTCAAAATAAAACAAATAGAGGTAAAAGTTAGCAACCAGCTTATAATTGATGTTTTGCATTTTAGAGGCTATCTCCCACAGTTTTATAGAAAGCTCAGCACCTAGAGCATCATCTTCTTCATATAGATCGTTGACTATATCCGTAGCCTTGAGTATTGATAGATACCGGCACTCCTCATAGATAGAAAGTATCCACTCAGATTTAAACAGTGCATCCCCCGAACAATATTCCTCAATTTCGTATTTCGATAAAAGTCCTTCGTAAATACATATTTCTGGGGTGGAGCTTGTCAGAGCACAAATCGAGCGTTGGAGCACATAGTATTCACCACTATAATATAGTTTGATGGCTTTATCTATATAAGTGGATGCATTTATCAACTCATCAGTTACGTCTCTTGAACTGTAATAGCCTTTCGCATACAGCAGATAGCATAAACTGGCCATAAAATAGAATTTAGAAGCGGTAGCCGGACTCGAGTATTGATATTGATCTCCGAGAGAAATTATTTGGGTGCGTAACTCTTCCGTTTTTAATACATCGATACACGCGTCACCCATATAATTCAACCACATCTGAAACACATACTCAGCATTCTCTTCTACATTTACTTTTTCCGGTTCGCGTTTCAGCCAGTCGAGAGTGAGTAGCGCAGCCGGATAAGTCATACCCGGAGTCCTTTTCATAAGATCGGCAGTGGTGTACCCTTCGGCTCCCACTATCGGACACTCTTCATTTTCAAGCCATACGGCCAGTGCTTCCTTAAGCTCGGGTGCCATACGCTCCAGCCGCTCGGCAGTCTGGCAGGCTATCTTCTCGGGATAGCCACGTTCGATCAATATACGTGTGATTGTTTCCATATCAAGCTACTTTTTCAAAATAATCATTCAGTACGTCCTCAGCAAAAGATCGGGCATCCATCTCTACCGGTTGATCGGAATAAGCTTCGTAGCCACACAGCTCCGCGCTTTGGTATCCGAACACGCGTATATAATATTGTGGTAGATTTCGCTTCCATCACAAATTGGAAAGCCAGCGTAAGGATAATCGACGTTATTATTTTTCTATAGTTTTCATAATAGTTGGATTAAACGTATCTTTGGGGGACTTATTCTTTGATTTATTGCAGTAAATCCGAAGTTAGAACTTTCAGGCTTCCACTTTTGAAGAGTCTGCAAATCTGTTTGTAATAGAATGTATCAGTAATCGGCCAACCACATGGAGCATTACCCATACACAATCCAACTGCCCATCTAATATCCATCGGTTTGCGTATTTGATTGATTATAAACTCATCAATTTCATTCTCAAAAAGTGGAGATACTTTATCGTGATAAATTCTTAGATATTTTGAATCTGGGAGATTCTTGTATTCTTCTATTAGCTCGTCTCGTAAATTATTGTTTAAAAAATACGCATTCTCACAACAAGTTGATAGTTCGCTGTCAGACACTGCTAATGGGGAAATACTAGTATATTCTCCTTTTAACTCAATAACATTGATTGGATTTGGGGAATTATTGGCTAATGTTAATAAGAGTAGTTTCGACCTAATATCAGCTCCATAGACCATTGTTACATTTTCTAAATCAGGGATGGTTAGACTTGTTATTTCACTGCCTTCCTCCAAAGAATAATCCATAACAATACAGCGGATGTCTTTTCCTAACACCCGCTGCAATTGTGATTTCAACTGCTTATAGGCAACGATGTATACCATTCATATTTGCTCGTTAGCCAATACGCTCTACGTCAAGGTAGGCCATATTGAGTGCGCCGGCACGCTTTATGTCAACGCCATAGATACGCATGAAAGCATCAGCAACAGGTTGACCGCCGTTTACGGTAACGGGATTGCTCATTGAATTCGATGGAACATCAACCGACATTCCTCTTTCAATACGAACACCATTGGTGTTCTTTGAAGTTTTTACAGTTATTCTGAATAGTGGCATAATGTAATATTTTAATTTGTGAATTAATTAGTTTCTTAATTTAGACCATCTAAATGATTCGAGACTCATGGACTTTAATCGTTTCACGGCATTGTAATCTTCAGAAATACTATTGAAGCATTTGAAGGTAAAAATTGCAGATACAATGAAAATTATACCAACAAGAGGCCACAACCAATGATAGTCCGTTACTTCGATAGTTCCCATTAGCCAGTTGTCCTCCATTCTCTTCGATGTAAAATCATTAATCCAACAATAATGGAATGACCAGATTGTGATTGCGAGAGGAATTAAAAAGATAATTATATCCCACCACACTGCTGATTTGAATCGTGAGATTGCATCCTTTTTCTCTTCCTCAAGGACTGGAAGAGGCGTTTCGTCAACAAGGTTGGGGTTATTCCAAACTCCATTGCAAGACGTGCAACGGTACTTTGGTTGTTTGGAGGGATCATTGATGTTATTGGATATCCACTCAGTAATCGAGCCATCCGTTCCTAAATAATACGCCTCAGCAGCTCCACCTAACACTTCCAATGCTTGTTGTCCCATGGACTTCTTTTTAGGTGGAATCTTTATAACCGCTCTGGACTTACAATGGGGGCAACGGTGCACCAAATATTGACTTTTTGACATAAAACGAAAAAATTTGATAAGAATATTTTATAGGCCAAAGAAACTTAGGATTTTTGAAATAAAAGATTTCTTTTTAGGTACATTCACCATTGCTTCAAGTTCTGACATGCGAGAAGATGAAAGTCCTGAATTAGCACCGAGCATATCCAATAGTTTACGCTCATTTTCGGAGATAGATCCATTTGAGATACAGTCTCTATACGTTTTAAGATATTTTTGTTCTTCGGCGCTCAAACTATTTGAGATATCAGAGATTATACTCTTATCGTTAGAAACTTTCTGGTACGTACTGAGGGGGTAAAATTCAATCTCGAGATTCCATTTTGAATTTTCCGTTTGTTGGATGTGATATTCTGTTGAGTTGTTGCCACCGCCTTTTCCTCGAGCAATAATGGTTTTCATTTCAACCTCTAATTCTTTCGACTGTGACTCGGTGAGACTATAGGATGAATGTGTATTGAAGGATATACTGAACTCTTTTGCTCGGCCACTCAGTCGGCTTTCAACCTTCCTTTGCCAATCCTCTGTATGATGATACCATATAAGTTTCTCCAAGGGCGGGAGTTGTGGTGGAGTAGGTCCGGGATAAAACGAACTATTCTCGTTTAGATAAGTTTTCAATTTGTTAAATTTATCCATAGCAGAATTTTGTTTGTAATCACCTTTCACACTCGCTGCCTTATGTCCAAGTTCGCCATTGAATCCAAGTTCTGTATTCCTGTTTTCTTCTTGCGATCTAAGATTTTCTATGGAGAGTTTAATTTCTTTTGCGCCAAGATTCTCTAATATCCACGTGAATTCTTTAATTTTATCATTTAAAATATCAATATCAAAGGTGTCTAAACGCACATAATGATCTGCCTTAAAAGGATGTAGTTCATAGATGGCGTTTTGTTTAGGCAAGCCATCTGAAAAATATAATCCGGAAGGCACTCTACCCAATGGAAGTACGAGTATGTTATTGCCCATACTACGCAGTTCGTCAGTGAAACAAATAAAACGTCTTTTTGTAGGGGGGATAGAAATAAAACTTTCGGTGTATTTTAGAATACTGTTTTTTATTTTTTCTTCAAAAAATGGTTCTGGAAAATTGATGAACTTATGATCGTTATCATAAATTGAAGTAAGATCTCTTAATGCATCAATATATCCGATAGGACTTGGTTGTAAATGGAGTAATTCAGTTAAATACAATCCTCTCATAGCACGTGAATGAGGATCAGTTTGTATTCTTAACGACTCTGATACACTTTGATAGGCCTCATTATACTCATGAAGTAGCCAATGAGCAATAGATTTCCAATCGTAAAGATAACTGCGATAATCGGCGACTTCCTCATTTGATATTTTCTCGTCGACGTCCAATATATACTTTCGTAATGCGGTTTTATCCGGATTATCAGTCCATATATTATCTACTAGCTGAGCTCGTGTCGCCAGAATGGCTGTTAGATGTTCGTATTCCTTTGTTTGGTCTTCGTCCTCATTGTCACATTCCCAACTGTGACCGCACGCAGGACACTCAAAAACGTAGGAACTGCCAAGGGCGCCTCCTATTGCGCCTCCTATTGCGCCTCCCACGCCACCCAAAACAATGCTAGTAGCTTTTCCTAGCCCACGCCCAAGTTTTTTGGCAGATTTACCAAAAACGCCAAGCACACCACCAACTATATCTCCACCTAAATCAGCGACGGCATTAACTCCATCTGTTGCATTATCAAGAATAGACCTTTTATTTGCCTCGGCCCACGCTCCACATTGCGGACATTGTTGCATCATAATTTAATCCTCCCAAATTGATTTAGGGTTATCCCATACATGATTGCAATTTTCACACACAAGCTTGTTATATGTAGCTCTTGCTGCTCGACCACTGGCTTTACCCGCGGCATATCCAATGACTCTGTTGATATACGCTCCACCATTTGGATTAATAGCGCTTACAAGAGTCGCACCGGCAAAAATTGGAAGTTTGGTGGCAAGTTTTCCTACAAATTCAAGTGTATCGGACACCATCGATGTTCGAACATTCATTGAGCCACATTTAGGACACTTCGGCATTTTTATAAAATCTTTACGCCTCCTGATTCCCTAATTCGGCGGTTGGATATGGGTATAAGAAAAGAGGGGAATTCATCGCACCTCTATCATAGTTACATCAGGCCCGCCAAGGCCCACAACCTGAATGATATTAGGGTTGAATAAACAGCCCCTCTGATTTGAGTATGCGAAAGATGCGGCGTCGGCGGTCGCACCGGCAGATACTACAAAAACAGAAAGAGCGTCTAATCTAACTCTGTCTCAGGTTGTTGTTGAATTGGCGGTTCGATGTAACTGAGAAAGAAAGTTTGACACTTTTCTTACTCTGCGGAATTTCTCCTCCGCTTGAGTTTTACAAATATATGCCAAAAATTGATTAGATGCTCTTTCTTAACATATTTTTAGGGTTTTGAGGGTGCGGGCTTTCTTCTTACGGCAAAGCTATTAAGTGACATGGAAGTTGCCAAAAGATTTATCTGAGCAGATAGGGAGAAATATTCAAAAGTCGGGGATAAGGGGGATTTTTTCGGCGTTGCGGGCATCTTTAGCCCGATGGGGCTGCGTGGGGCTTGTGTCGTTTCGGCGGATTGTGCTATATTTGGAGACCGAAATGTGAATGCGCAGATGGAGCTGTCCTACAAATACGATCTGATCTCGGCGGCCTACAGGTCGCGGCTGCTTTTCCGCACTGATGCGGAGTATCGCGATGCTCTGAGGGTGTCGTTCGAGACCGTTACGGCCAAGCGCACCGTGGAGCGCGACGTGGATATCTACTATGATATTCTCGACCGCGAGACGCGATATGCCGTAGATCAGTCGCTTGAGGATGTGATGGGCGACTATCTGGCAGCTTCGCGGCTCTATCTCTCGCTCGACTGGGGCTCACGCACGCAGATGGCGTCGCGAAAGAAATTCTGCCGGATGATCTTCCGCCTCTCGGCTACGGCAGGGCGCCCTCTGAGCGGCGACGAGATGTTTCGCTTCAAGGTCAGGGACGACGACCGGCGCCTCATCGACGCTTTCTTTCCCGACGGCACTGAAGCGCCGCCGGCGGTGGATGTAGGGCTGATCGCGCTCTTCGCTTTCGGTGTGATCCGTCCCTTCACCGACCGCTCGCGCGGGCGCGATATATCCGACGTGGAGACCCTTCAGTCGCTCCGGAGGCTCCGCACGCTCATCGGCCTGATCAGGGATGATATGCCGCGGCTCGGCGCTACGGAGAAGCCGCTGGTGATCGACGAGTGGATGGGCAATCTCGACACATACCTGGCCGACCACGACCGTCTGACCGACTGCCCGCCCCTATGGCTGGCTTCATCGCTTATGGATATCACCCGGGCGTGCCGCGCGCTCGTAGTCTCTGAGCAGCAGCGCATCGAGAGCGAGAAGCTGCAGGGCATATACATGCACGGTATCTGGATCGACGATGCCGACGGCGGCCGCACGCGCTTCTGGATCTTTCCCGACAATATGCTCGCGGCATTCTGCTATGAGCGCGACGGCATGGCCTGGCAGATGCTCCCTTACGAACTGAGGGTACGCCCCGCCATCAGTCCATCGTATATGGACAGCTTCGTGCTGCTCGCGCCTCAGGGCAACCTACGCTACACGCTCTCATCCGACCGCATCATCGAGTCCGGGCAGATGGCCACCGGCAGCTGCGAAGTGGAGGCTGACGAGACCACGGGAGAGGTGCGGCGGCTGAAGCTCTACGACGGGCCGTGCCCCTTCCCCGAGTGGTTCGGCTGGCGCGAATGGCGGCGTCTGAGCCCCGACGATGCGCTATACGTCACGCTACACCGCGCCCTGCTCGATATCTATGATCCGAGCAGCCCCCACTCCGCCCTGTTTCGCAATCCCTTCGCCGAGCTGACCGATTGCAGCAACAATCTGATAGCTCGCGACGGCAAGTATCTTTATGTATACGATTGGCGCCCCCGGCGGTATGCGATCCGCGAGAGTGACCCCGACAGATACACGTATGAATTCGACGCCGACGCCGGCAATCCGGTGCCCGAAGCACTCATTGAACTCAATATCTCCGAGGAGCATCCCCTCTATGCCATACCCATGCGGATTGATGTGCGCCGCTACCGCAATGCCGAGCTCGACCGCCTGGCCGCAATCCTTACCGATGCCGACAATATCGGCGAGATATGCATGATCCGGTCGGAGCGCATCAGGTATCCGCGTCTCGCCTTTAACGCCTATGGCGTTGCCGTGACGCTTAGCCCTGAGATCATTGCCGCTGCCGGCATACTCAAATTCACCAAACGGCCTTTGTGAACGCAAAAAGAGCGGCCGACGCATATTCGCGTCAGCCGCTGTGGAATAGGGTATGTGAGGCGTTGGTTATTCGGCTGCCGGACGTGTGTAGCCGTCCTTGTTGCAGCGCTTGGTGAGTTTCTCGATACGCTTCTTCGTCTCAGGGTGAGAGGAGAACATTTTGGTGACGGTGCTGGCCTTCACGCTGCTGTTGCCTTCGAGAGCCTGCAGCTTCTCGAAAGCAGAAATCATGCCCCAGGGGTTGCGTCCGTGCTGCACGAGGAAGTCGTAGCCGCAATCGTCGGCCTCAAGCTCCTGCTTCTGAGAGTATTTGGCGCCGATGAGCGATTCGCCGAGAGTGCCGAGCTGAGAGTCGGTGAGTGCGCCGGCCACACCACCTGTCGATGATACGGCATCTTTAAGCGCGCCGGTGAGAAGCTGATTCTTGAAAGCATTTTTCGAATGGCGCTTGAGCACGTGGCCTATCTCGTGGCCTATCACGCCCATCAGTTCGTCGTCGGTCATCATGTCCATCAGTGCCGTAAACACTCTCACACTTCCGTCGGGGCAGGCGAAGGCGTTGACGTCGATTACATTATATACCTTGAAGTTCAATGGGATGCCGTCGGCGTCGGTGATACCCTTCACCAGATTGTTGAGGCGGATAGTGTAGGGATTGTCAGCGGGGAGCACGGGATTGTTCTTGTCCATCCAATCCACGGATTCCTTCACATAGGCTGCCATCTGATCGTCGGTGAGGGTGAAAGCCTTTACGGCCTTGGCTGCGCCGCCTATGGCCTTGCCTACGTTGAACTGTGCGTGTGCCTGACCGGCGCCTGCCATGCAGGCGCAAGCGATAAGGAGCTTGATGATTCTGCTGTTCATGTTTTTACAAGTGTTTTTAGGGGATAATTATTTGGTTTAAAATCTTTTCTGTCTGTCGACCGGAAATGCTGAATTCTTAATCACCGGTATGCCGAAAAATCCTTTCTCCACGGCCAGATCGAGCGACCGGCCCACCTTCAGCCGCGAGTATTCACCGGCGGAGATACTCATAGGCTTGCGACGGCCGTCGGGAAGGCGGATATCCATGTAATACACGTAGTATTTCTGTCCGCGCACCGTGCGGTTGCGCGAAAGGCGTCGCACCTGATAGTGCTCCTCCTTGTATTTGCGGCACACTTCCGCCTTGCAGCTCTCTACGGTGTCGGGGTCGGATCCATAATAGTTGATAGTGTAGAACGCACCGATGCTTAAGGCGAACACTAACGCTGTGGCTACGGCGTAGTTGACGGCGGCATTGGCCATGCCGGTGAGATATCCGATGAAGCCTCTGATATTCAATGCCACGGCTGCTCCCACGATCAGGGATATTATCACCGGCCACCGCCACGCCACTATGGTGTTGCGGTGGAGCACGGTAGCCATCCCGGCCATAATGATGGCGGCGAGGGCGCAGATTATCGCCAGAGCGATCCGTTGAGTCTTTCCTTTGGTCATTCAGAGTGCAAAATTACTCAATTCACCGGTATATAAAAAAGCTAAACGAGGGGTCGTTGTCACAACGTCTCCTCGCCTAGATAATAAACCAATCATTATCACATTTCTTGCAATGGAAAAAGTAATCTTGCTATGTAACTCTATAACGGCATATCGGCACGCGAGGTTCGCTCCCGCGTGAAAAAAAATCTCGCCTTTCGCCCTATATGGCTATTGCTCAGCCTGTCGGCGACCATATTTTTTTTCAAACACCTCCATGTGCTCCGAGCCCCACCGGAGCATAGAGTCGATGATCGGCAGCAGGCTCCGCCCCAGTTCCGTGATGCGGTAGGAGGAGCGTGGAGGCAGCTCGGGATATATCGTCTTGCTCACCAGCCCGTCCTCCACCATCTCCTTAAGCTGTATGTCGAGCACTCGCGGTGCAGCTTCCGGCAGGCATTTATGGAGTTCGCTCGGCCGCATCTCCTCTCCGCCGCGCAGCTCGTCGAGCATACACGATTTCCATTTCGATTCTATAAGGCTCATCGTGAGCCGTAGAGGACAGTCGAGATCGACCGGGATTTTCTTTTCGTAGGCCATGATTCCGATTTTTTTTGTGCAAAAATAGTCAATATGGTCAAAATTCGGTATACCGAATAATTTTTCGGTACTTGACCGGATTGTCGTACTGCACTAACTTTGTCGCCTGAAAAATTACTAACCAAAACCATAAATCAATATGCGAGATCAGATTAAAGAGTATGATGCAGTGGCCGAAGCCGCCCGGAAATTCGTGAAGAGTGTGGCCGAAGGCAATAGTGAGTATGCCAGGACACTGTTCACCGATGATGCAGTGCTGTTCGGTATCCTCGACGGCACCCTCGAGCACGGCTCGATAGAGCAGTTTTATCACAATGTAGATACCGTAGGTGCCGGCGACGACTTCAAGGCGCGCATCGACGTGCTCGCCGTGGAAGAGACCGTGGCCGTAGTGCGCGTACTCGAAGAGAAATGGGGCGGCCGCATCGACTTTACCGACTATCTGCTTCTGCTCAAGCTTGGTGGCGAATGGAAGTGCGTGGCCAAGGCATACAATCAGAACTCCGATACGATCCAACACTAACCGATATTTGTTATAATAAGCAAGCGTTTTCGCATGATTAATTATACACAAATATTATAAACAAAGCAATGAAAGTATTGGTAATCAATGGCAGTCCTCATCTTACCGGATGTACCGACAGGGGGCTGCGCGAAGTTGAGGACACGCTTAAAGCTAATGGCGTGGAAGTCGAGCGTGTCAATATCGGCAACAAAGACATCCGCGGTTGTATCGGCTGTAATTTCTGCCGTGAGCATGGCCGCTGCGTGTTCAATGATCCGGTCAATGAGACAGCGCCCAAATTTGCCGAGGCCGCAGGTATTGTAGTAGGTACTCCGGTCTATTATGCCGGTGCCAACGGACAGGCTCTCGCCTTTCTCGACCGGCTCTTCTACAGCACCTCGGGCGTATTCGACAAGACAATGAAAGTCGGTGCCGCAGTCGTCTCGTCGCGCCGTGCCGGCTCTACATCAGCTTTTGATGAGATCAACAAATATTTCACCATCAGCGCCATGCCCATAGTGTCGAGCACATATTGGAATGAAGTACACGGCTTTACGGCTCAGGATGTGGAGGCCGATCTCGAAGGCTTGCAGACGATGCGCAATCTCGGCAAGAATATGGCCTTCATGATCAAGGCCATCGATGCCGCCAAGAAAGCCGACGGCTTGCCCGAACAGGAGCGCGGAGTCTTCACCAACTTCCATACCGAAGCCTGATCGATTACCGATAGGGAATAGATCTCAGGACCGGTCTCACTTTGCGAGGACAAAGTGAAGACCGGTTTTATTGTAGGCGAGTATTAAGTGGTGAATCATACTTGCGATTATCTGCGCGCTTCACTTTACTGTTGCCGAAAGTATATTTTACGGTAATATTAGCCGTGATGGGGAAGTAGTTGTCTTTTCTGTAAAATGAGAACTCAGATGTGCTTAATCTGTTGATATTATGATAGCCCAATAAGGCTGAGGCAGATGCTGACAGGCTTAGGCCGTTGTTGAATTGTTTGGTTATATCGAGTACACACCAATGCATAGAATGATATGTGCCGGAAATGGATTTTACAGGAGAACTATAGTTGTACATCAAATTAAGGAAGCATTTATGTCTCCGGGAAAGTGTAAGATTGTTGCTTAATGATAAGGAGTACATCCAATCGTTGAATCCTAAGTCATTACCGTTAAGCGTAGCATTATAAGAAATGTGGTGAATACTGGCGTGGGCATTCACGTACCATATATCATTGACAGCTTTATAATAGGTTAACGATGATCGGAATGTCTTTCTCGATCCGAAATTGGCGTAACTTGATACGACATTGTCATCTTCGTCGGTATATATATAATTATCAGATGTATTTTCCTCAATATCCATTGCGATATTGAAATTAAATTCCCCTAAAAAGGAGTAATTCAACCCGAATTGCCATAGCGTAGTCGGTTTGAGATTTGGATTGCCCACTGAATATGAATAAGGTGTCGACCATAACTTAAATGAGTTCAAACGGTTATAGTAGGGCCTGAATATACGTCGGCTTATGTCAAGCATAAAACTCTGGTTGCCCCTATATGGAAGATTGATGCCGGCCTTTATTGAGGGATTTACGTCGGTATAGTTGCTTGACGATCTAATATCACCGACTAACTGATGAGTGTTAATATCGGTATTCTCTAATCTCGCACCGAGCCGTGTAAAGAATACATTACTCCATGTTGCCGACCAAATGACGAATGCGCTATTAATCATTTCTGTATATATAAAATGGTTGTCGGCGTCAGGCTCACGATTATCGTTGTCGGTTATATAGCGCGTGACGTCATAGCCCACATTTATTGTATGAACGTCGTTGAATTTACGCCTATACGTAGGTTTCAGGTGGAATCCGCTGTATGACCAATCGGTCCACTGTTGCACCGGCGGATTGCTGTCATAATAATTGTCGCGCGTTCTTTTTTCCTCTGAATTAGTGTATTCGGCTTCCACATCAAATATTCCCCCGTCGTTCATGTTCAGGGTATAGGATGCGTTTATCCGGTAACCGGGAGCCTGCCACGGCACTTTTTTCAGGATTGCGGTAGAACTTAAGCTCGGACTTATTCCTGAGAAAGTTTCCGTGCTTTCTGTCAATGAGTTTGCGCGAGCCATGCTCCCTACCAGTGACACCGCAAACCCTAATACGCTTGATTTACTAAAATCGTAGGCGAAATTTAGATTGGCTCTGTATATCTCGGCGTGTGATTTTGAATCAAAAGTTTCCGATATTTTACGGTTTTGTTCTCCAAAATCAAATTCCATTACCCCGAGAGTGTGGGTATTTGTATTCTGATACGTCAACAACGCCGATGAGCGAAATTTTCCTATGGTGTAGGCGTTGAAGGATGTTATGGTCGGCGAAAGCCGTTTTTTATCGTAGTTGATCCGTGCCGACGCATTGCCGAAGTATCCTTCCTGTGGATTTTCTATCACCACATTGACAATACCGCCGCTCATAGACTGATCCGCACCGGCAACAGGATCTATCTCGATTTTCTTAATTCTTCCCGGGGGGAGTGATTGGAGCATTGCCATTACGGCTTCCGGATCCATCTTAGGGTCACGGCCATTGATATGGATTTTGGCTGATTTGCCAAGAATTAACACACCATTATCCGATACATCGAGGAGTGGAGTGAGACGAAGCAAAGAATATGCATCCGGAGTTCGTGAGT
This sequence comes from Paramuribaculum sp., assembly GCA_029060545.1. Classification (GTDB taxonomy): domain Bacteria; phylum Bacteroidota; class Bacteroidia; order Bacteroidales; family Muribaculaceae; genus Paramuribaculum. The sequence continues at coordinate 14,832 of JAIDTT010000075.1, forward strand.
ATAGCTCGACAGGGTTGAACAAAAACTTCCCTTCTCTCTGTGTCATTGCCGGGCCGGCCTTGACCACTACTTCGCCGAGCATATTGGGGTCTTTGGCCAATACGATGGTGGATGATGCCAAGGGCAGAGGTATGGTGGCGGTGACGTAGCCCATACACTGCACTTTGAGTGCGGTGTAGGCAGCGGCATCATCGAGCGCGAGGCTTACGTCGCCGGTCTCGGATGAGAAAGCGGGGGCTGAGGTTATAGAATCCTGCTCGTTTACAGCGACCACCACGGCATACGCCACGGGCTCGTCGGCATCGTCGATGATTCTGAACTGAAGGGAGGAATGGCTCTGCGCGTTCGCCAACATCGAAGCGATGATACAGGCGATGAACGTATGTAATAATCTGATTGGTCGCATATTTTTTGATTTAGAAATGTTTTGTTGGCGCCTTGTATATATGAATACGAAAAAGTGGGCCAAACGTAACAGCCA
>JAIDTT010000076.1 GCA_029060545.1 Paramuribaculum sp.
ACAAAAGAATTTTACCCCCCCCCGTTAACATTATTTAACTATATTTTAACCATTTCTCACCGTCGCCAAGCCCCCATCAACCTGCTTACCCAGGCTATATAGGCTATACAATCCCACTGCGTCAGCCGGAATCGCGAGCGCTCGCCCCATCAAAATTCATAATTCATAATTATTTTCAGTCCGATGCGTGCTTAAGCAAAGCAGCAATAAATTTTGGAAACATATAATTATTAATTACTTTTGTGCTGACCAAACGGTCTAATCATTTGGTCTAACCATCTGGTCAAACACTACTGATATGGAACTAAAAGAAGTCACTACCGACAATCAAGACATTGAAGCCAAGATACTTCAATGTGCCGAACGAGAATTTATGGATAAGGGGTTTGCCGGCGCCCGAACGGCAAATATTGCCGAGGCGGCGGGCGTATCAAAATCGGCACTCCACTACCATTTCCGCTCTAAAGAAAAGTTGTTCGAGCGGATTATCAATGAAAAAATCGAAATGCTGAAGGAGGCTATCATACCGGCGCTCTATGATGTGGACCGTCCATTGGTGATCTACATTAAGAACATCATCGGACACCATCTCAAATTTATCTCCGCGAATCCGCATCTGCCGGGCTTCCTGATCCGCGAACTCAACAGCAGTTCGGCGCAGGCCTCCACAATACTCAATGCGATAAGAGGATTCTCCTCTACTCTATTGTCGGTTTTCGGAGACAAGATCAACCGTGCGGTGGCTGATGGTATCTGCGAGCCGGTAGATATCCGTATGCTGATTATCGACATCGTGTCGCTCAACGTGTTCCCCTATATGGCATCGCCGATCCTCAATGCTGCCTTGGCCGACTGTATGGCCAATCGTGAAGAATTCATGGAAATGCGGCGAAAGGAGAACCTCGAACTGATACTCCGACGACTCAAACCCCGCCAAGTATGAGAAAGATAATAATACTGATCGCCTGCCTGCTATGCTATACGGCGATACGAGCACAAATCACTATCGAGGAGTGTGTGGATAAGGCAATGGCCAATTATCCGGCGATAGTGCGCTATCAGCTCCTCGACATCTCGGAATCGATTGATCTCGCTGACATCACTACCTCATGGTATCCGCGCATCACGCTCTACGCGCAGGCTACGGGACAAAATGCCGTACCCTCGTTCCCTTCAGCTCTATCGAATATGGTGGCACAGATGGGTCAGAATATCGAGGGGCTGAGCAAATTCCAGTATCAGGGAGGAGTTGAGGTATCGCAGAGCATCTGGGATGGTGGCGCGTCACGCAAACGCAAGGATATGACACGAGCGCAGACCGCCTTACGCAAGGCTGCTCTCGATGTGGAGATGTATGCCATACGCGAACGGGTAGAGAATATCTATTTTGCCATTCTGCTCGCCGAGACGCAGATAGAGCGCAATCGGATTACGCATAATCTGATGCTGAACAATCTGCAAAAATTGCAGGCAATGCTACGCAACGGCACTGCAATGCAAGCCGACTGCGATATGCTCGAGGCCCGCGCTCTGACCGTGACCCAAAGCATCGCCCGGGCGCAGTATGCCGTAAAAGGATATCGGCAGGTGCTTGGGCTCTACACCGGCGAGGATATGGAGTCAGCTACTCTTATGCAGCCTGATATGCCGGCCATTCCCGCCGGCGAATCGATGCGCCCGGAGCTCAACCTTTTCAGCGCACAGACCGATGCCAACAATATGGCCGACCAACTTTGGCGCACCGGTCTACGGCCTAAGATCGGAGCCTTCGTGCAGGCATATTACGGCTATCCGGGGATGAATTACTTCAAGAGTATGGTCGATCGCAATCCGTCGCTTAATCTGTTGGCCGGAGTGAAATTCACATGGAATTTCGATTCATTCTATACACGTACCAACAATAACCGGCGCACCGGGATCATGAACCGTGAGATCAACGCCGACCGAGATACATTCCTGTTCAACACCAATCTGCAGAGATCATCCCAAATGCAGGCAATAGAAGCTATGCAAGCGGTGATGAAGGAGGATGACAGGATTGTCGAACTGCAGGCCAATGTGAGGCGTGCCGCCGAGTCGCAGCTCGCCAACGGCGTAATCGACATCACGGCTCTCCTCACCAAAATAGCTGACGAGAACGAGGCCGCGCTCAATGCAAAATGCCACGAGATACAACTTCTTCAGGAAATATACAAACTCAAATACGTATTAAACAGATGAGAACTATCAATATAGCAATAGGTATCGCTCTTGGCACCACCATGTCGGGATGCGACAATACCCCTGACTTCGATGCTACCGGCATATTCGAGGCTACCACAGTGACCGTATCAGCTGAAACGACCGGTAAAATCCTATCGCTTCCGATCACAGAGGGCGACAGTGTGAAGGCCGGTGAACTGATCGCGGTGATCGACACCACCATGCTCGAGCTGCAGCTCAATCAGGTATTGAGCCAGCGCAATTCAGCTCAAAGTACCACTCCCGATGTCTCGGCACAAGTGGCTGCACTGCGCACCCGGATAGCACATCAGCAGCAGGAATGCGACCGAATAGCGCGTCTATTGGCCGACGGAGCCGCGACACAGAAGCAGAGCGACGACGCCGGTGCAGCCCTCGCCACGCTGAAAAACGAACTTAACGCTCTGCTCTCGACCCTCAACAAGAGCCGAACGGCAACTACCGACAACGTCACTGCTATCGGCTACCAGTCTGACCAGATACTCCGGCAAATCGAAAAGAGCAAGATCACATCACCGATCTCCGGCACCATACTCACCAAATATGCCGAGCAGGGAGAGTTTGCCACTCCGGGCAGAGCGCTCTGCAAGATCGCCGACCTCAACAACATCTATCTTCGCGCATACTTCACCGTATCGCAGCTTGCCGATCTCCGCATCGGGCAGGAAGTGACGGTAATCGCAGATTTCGGCGGCAACGAGCAATATGAGTATCCCGGCACCGTGGCGTGGATCTCTCAGGAGAGCGAATTCACCCCCAAGTCGATACAGACACGCGACTCGCGCGCCAACTTAGTCTACGCCGTGAAGATAACCGTGAAAAACGACGGACGTCTGAAGCTCGGCCAGTACGGCGAAGTACGCCTATGAACGCCATCGTAGACATATCCCGTCTTTCGGCCCGCTATGGACGCACCACGGCGCTTGACGACGTAAGCCTGCAGATCGACAAGGGTGAACTTTTCGGCGTGATAGGCCCCGACGGCGCAGGCAAAAGCACCCTGTACAAGATTCTGGCCACACTGATGCCACCGGTTTCGGGAGGCGCCTCTGTGTGCGGGCTCGACATCGTGAAAGATTATCGTGACGTGCGGTCGCGCATCGGATATATGCCGGAGCGGTTTTCGCTCTACAAAGACCTGTCGGTGCAGGAAAACCTTAAGTTTTTCGCGGCGCTCTTTGGCGCATCGGTGAGGAAGAACTATGATCTGATAGCACCGATCTTCCGACAACTCGAACGCTTCCCCGACCGCAAGGCAGGCGCACTCTCGGGAGGAATGAAACAGAAGCTGGCTTTGAGTTGCGCACTGATCCACCGCCCCGAGATACTGCTGCTCGACGAACCTACTACTGGAGTCGACGCCGTATCACGCAGCGAATTCTGGGAAATACTGCGGTCGCTCAAGAATCAGGGAATCACGATCCTGGTATCCACATCTTACATGGATGAAGCCAACCTATGCCAACGCATAGCGATGATCGACCGGGGCCGCATACTCGGCACCGACACGCCGGCACGACTTGTGGACCGTCTCGGTGAACGTCTTTTTGCTGCCAGAGCCGACAATATGTTCCGTCTGCTGGAAGAACTACGCCGACTACCGCAGGTAAAAGAGTGCTACACATTCGGCGCCACCCTCCATGTAGTAGTATCGGATGATTTCGACCCGCAGCAGGCAGCTCGGATAATGGAGAATTGCGGACTCAAGGATGTGGATATTACGCCGGCCAAAGGTACAATCGAAGATCTCTTCATAAAACTTACCGCCAATGAACATTAGTGAATACGCCATAACGGTAAAGAACCTGACGAAGAAGTTCGGCGACTTCACGGCTGTTGACAGAATCACCTTCGACGTGAGGAAGGGTGAGATATTCGGATTTCTCGGAGCCAACGGCGCTGGCAAGACCACAGCAATGAGAATGCTCTGCGGCCTGAGTGTACCGACGTCAGGCAATGGCTGCGTGGCCGGCTTCGATATCGTCAGTCAGGCCGAGATGATCAAACGCCGTATAGGATATATGAGCCAGAGTTTTTCGCTCTATCAGAATCTCACAGCCGAGGAGAATCTGCGACTCTTCGGCACTATCTATGGGCTGTCGGACCGAGAGATCAAGACCAGATCGCAACGGCTCTTTCAAGATCTGGATATGGAGAGTATGCGCGGTAAGCGAGTGGGCGATATCCCGGTAGGTTGGAAGCAGAAACTCGCCTTCGTAGCCGCAACGATACACACACCTGAGATAGTGTTTCTCGACGAGCCTACGGGCGGTGTGGATCCGGTTACGAGGCGCAAGTTCTGGGAACTTATCTACAGGGCTACGGCCGACGGAATGACGGTATTCGTGACCACACACTACCTCGACGAGGCCGAATACTGCAATCGTGTGTCAATAATGGTCGACGGCCGCATCGAAGCGCTCGACTCCCCTGAAAATCTAAAGAAGAGGTACGATGCCGACACGATGGACGAGGTGTTTCGCACGGTGGCTCAGGACGCAAAAAGGACAGAATGACATGGCTATACTCAACGCATTGATAAAGAAAGAGTCGCTCCACATCATCCGCGACCCGCGCACACTGCTCATCACGCTGCTGATGCCGCTGGTGCTTCTGCTCCTATTCGGTTTCGCCATCTCGACAGAGGTTCGCAACATACGGATTTGTGCCGTAGTGGACAGGCATACCGATGAAACACGCGCCATACTCGAACGCTTCCGCTGCAATGAGTATTTCGACTTTCAGGGACTCGTGGCATCAACCGAGCAGAACCGTATGCTTGAGGAAGGGCTGACGGATGCCATACTGATACTTCGCTCCGCTTCTGGTAACACTGAATCGCAGATCATAGTGGATGCATCAAATACGACTATGGCTCAGGCTGCGACTGGCTATATAGAGAGTGTGGTGAGCGGGCAGTCGGGCAATTCTCCGATCATCTCTTCCACACTCTACAATCCGCAACTCAAAAGTTCGTACAACTTCGTGCCTGGCATAATGGGTATGATATTCATACTTATCTGCGCTATAATGACATCGGTATCGATAGTGCGGGAAAAGGAGACCGGGACGCTCAATCTGCTTATCGTGTCGCCAATCAGAGCCTATACCATAATTTTGGGCAAGCTGATTCCATACTTCATACTGTCGGCTGTGATACTCGCTATTGTGCTTTTGCTGGCCTACGGAGTGCTTGGGATGCCATATTCACCGGCAAGCATTGTCAATGTGGTATTGTTCTCGCTTATGTATATACTATTGTCGCTTTCGATCGGCCTGCTGATCTCGGCACTGGTACGTACGCAGATGGCGGCGCTCATAGTATCGGCGGTAGCGTTTATGCTACCTGTGGTAATGCTCTCAGGCATGATTTTTCCGATCGATAATCTTCCAGTGGTGCTCCAATGGGTATCTGCTGTGATTCCAGCCCGATGGTATATCGCGGCGATGCGTAAGATTATGGTGCAGGAGATCAGTATCGAATTTCTTGTCCGGGAGCTTACGATACTTGCTTCGACAACTGCCGTACTGCTTACTCTGGCTATTGTAAAATTCAAATCCGCCGTAAGATGAAACTGAGGATTCTTAAAGCGCTCCTGAGAAAAGAGATCAAGCTGATGCGACGCAATCCGATAATACCGAAGATTATCGTGATGATGCCGCTGATGGTGATGCTCGTGATGCCGCTGGTGGCCAATCTCGACGTGAAACAGGTCAACGTGACCGTGGTGGACAATGATCGCAGCGACATATCACGCCGCATAGTGGCCAACCTCCGGGCGGCAGACAATATCGTCGTGAGCGACAACTGCACATCATACGGTACCGCACTCCGCACAATGGAAGACGGAACCGCCGACGTGATACTATGCATACCATACCGGTATGCAGCCGATATGCTCACATTCCCTGAGCCTCTCGACATATTAGCCAATGGTGTAAATGCCAACAAAGGTATGCTCGGAGCCCGCTATGTGGCGCAATCGGTAGCCGGCACTCTTAAGGAAATTCGGCAGGAAAGCGGGCTCGCAGCGGAAACAACGGAGAGCAGCGTGATAAACCGCTTCAATCCTACCCTCAACTTCCGCAACTATATGATACCGGCACTAATGGTAATGCTTATCATAATAATCTGCGGTTTTCTGCCGGCTCTGAATATCGCTGAGGAGAAGGAGACAGGTACGATCGAGGCGATGAACGTGACACCGGTGAACCGGTTCATATTCGTATTGTCGAAACTCATCCCCTATTGGGTGGCAGGACTGATAGTGGTAACCGTAGGAATGGTGATCGGACAGCTCGTCTACGGGCTTGCACCCGAAGGCAGCATCGGGCAGATATATCTGGCGGCGATTCTATTCAGCCTCGTGATGTCGAGCCTCGGAGTGATTGTAGCCAACGTGTCGTCCACAATGCTGCAGAGCATCTTCATAATGTTTGCCGTGGTGATGGTGTTTCAACTGATGGGCGGGCTATTCACCCCCATCAGTTCGATGCCCGACTGGGCTCGGTATCTCACCTACAGCATACCGCCGCGATACTTCATAGAGATAATGCGAGCAGTATATCTGAAAGGTACTGCGCTCGGCGGCCTATGGCTCCAATATACGGCATTGGGTGGTATGGCGATGCTGCTGTCTGTGATAGCAGCGCTCACCTACCGCAAGCAATCGTGAAGAATCAGGATTCGCCGGAACTCAGCGTATATAAGTTTTTTTAATAATTTTGCAACATGACTAAGATACAGAAACTTCGCGTATGTGATTGCCTGCTTGCCGTTCTGCTGCCTGCAGTTTTGGCTTCAAGCATTCAACTTGAGGTGACATCAAGCCGAGGCATTATGTCGGTGGTGATCCACCTTATCGTGACGATCTCGTTTATAGCGCTGATCGCCCGGCATATATACCTCCACTTCGGTTGGAAAAAGTGGCTGATGAAGTTCGGCAAGATGAAGGTGGCCACCCGCATACTCTGGTGGCTCTATGTATTGACATTCGTATCGGGGATAATAGCGGCTACCCATTGGCCGGCTACATATACTCACTCACCAATTGGCGGCGTGCACGGCAAAATTGGCTTCGCGATGATATTAGTAGCAATCGGTCATACGCTCAAACGTCGCAAATTTTTCAAGAAATGACACTACGACTACTTTTTAACGTAATATTCCTGCCGGCTATGCTACATGCCGCTGACTGGCAGTCGGATCAGCTATTTGACACGGAGGTGCTTCGGGCTGAACTTGTGAGGGCGACAGACGGCAAGTATGCACGAATTGGAGTGGCAGTACTGACTGACGGCAACGATTTGGCAACGGTCAACGGTGACAAGCCCCTACCAATGCTGAGCGTATATAAGTTTCCGCAGGCATTGGCGGTGGCAAGGTATTGCGTAGACAATGGAATTTCGCTTTCCGACACTATAGAGATAGCAGCATCGCAACTGCACTCTGACACATATAGTCCTATGCGAGACCGGTACGGGGTGAGGGGGCTGCGTCTTCCGATAGCCGAACTACTCGCTTACTCAATGCAGCAGAGCGACAACAATGCCTGCGACATCCTATTTGACCTGATCGGTGGCACTGGCTACGCTAATGATTATATCCACGGACTCGGATTTGACGACATCCATATCGTATCTACCGAAGATGATATGCATAAAGACACCGGCCTCTGCTATGCCAACTCCTCTACTGCCACCGCAATGGCCCGGCTGTTGAGATACTTCGATACTACGCTGCGCAACTCGGCACCCGAATACGAGTATATCGCCACTCTTATGGAGACTTGCACTACCGGCACCGACCGATTAGCTCGCGGAATTGGTGACGATGCTATGGTATTCGGACACAAGACGGGCACTGGCGACCGCAACGCCGAAGGCAAGATCATAGCCGTAAATGATGTGGGCTATGTACATCTCGCCAATGGCCGACGCTACTATATAGCGGTATTCGTGGCCGACTCGGGCTACGATATGGATGAGACCTCCGCTCTGATAGCGGAAGTGGCAAGGATTGTCGCGGGATTTTTGTAACTTTGCAGTTGCAAATTTTAAGGTAAATAATGACTCTGTTTTCAATCAAGCGCTCCCGGCTGATTCAATTCTGCTGGCAGCATCTGTGGCTACTTATATCTCTGTATATCATGACTCTTGGAGTCGCGCTGTGCGTCCGCTCCAATTTAGGCAGTAGTGTGATTTCGTCGATTCCGATGGCCTTCGCGCTGGCGGGTGAGGATGGATCGGCGTCTTCGCTCACAATCGGTGGATATACTAATGTGATGAATATCATCCTGGTGCTTCTGCAAATAGCTGTTCTTCGCCGGAGGTTTGAGCCGGTGCAGTTGCTCCAACTTATCATCGGCTTCCTGTTTGGCGCGCTGATCGACCTGAATATGATCCTCACCTCGTATCTTGACTATTCACTCCCATGGCAGCAAGTGACGGCTCAGCTTGCCGGCTGCACTGTGATGGGTGTGGGCATAGCGATGGAGATACGCTGTGGCTCGGTGACGATGCCCGGCGAAGGCATTCAGGTGGCGATGTCGCGGGTAACGGGACTCCCCTTCCCGAAGATGAAGATAATAATAGATACTGTGCTTGTGGCGCTGGCTGTGGTGTCGTGTTATTGCTTTTGGGGTGCGTGGCAGTGGAACATTATCGGCCCCGGCACTCTGTTTGCAATGCTATATGTAGGCTTTTGTGTAAGGCTAGTAGGCAAACATTTAGGATGGTTTGACCGCCTGCTCGACTATCGTCCCGGCTTCCGCCGCTACATCTTCGGGCTGGCACGCTTTATCTACTCGGGCTTCACCCGCGAGCGCAAGTGATGACTACGCCCGTATTCCGGAAAGCTTCACGGGCCGATACTCCACAGGGCATACCAATTTACGCAGTCGTATCGCTGCGAATATAGTATTAACAAATCCACTACCGGCCGCATCAATCACAAATACGATAACTTGAAATGTCAAGGGTCTGCATAACGTCGATCACATCGACCACGCATTGGTAGCCGGCGTCGGGATCAACTTCAATGCTTACGGAGGCATCTTTGGTAAGTCCGCGCGACTGCATCCAATCGGAGATATGAGCGGCGAGCTCGGCACAACCGGAATCAATGGTCATCGAAGGCGAGTTGCCATCTGAAGTAAGGTCGTAGCACTCAAGCACGCCACGCTCGTTGATTACGATACGTATGTCGGTCTTGTCGGTGGTAGTTGGTTGTGGTAGCGGAGTTGACACTATCATTGGCTCCGACTGAACCACCCATCCGATAAATGGCGGGATGAATGCGGCAGGCAGGCTTACGCAGCAGAGTATGATACCGGTGATCGAGATCCATTTCGGGGTGAAATTTTTAATGGCTACAACCAGACCGATCACGGAGAAGATGAGCGCGAGAAACCAGAATACGCCGCCTCCCACAATCATAAGTACATACAATATGAACAATGAATGATCGGCTATAGCATCATTGGTCATAGCGCCGATTGCAAGAAAATCGACAAAGACAACCAACAGAAATAGGATAAGGGCGAGCGTGAATCCGAGCCATGAGAAGGCAGATGAGCGGCGGCGTGGCGGAGTTGGGAGGGCGTTTGACATTGATATAGTGTGATTAGTGCGGCACAAATATACGAATAATCGGCGGAATGCTTAATTTTGCCACTATGAAAGAGCTATCGGATATGAGTATGGAGGAGTTGTGGCAACTCTTTCCAATCGTCTTAAGTGAGCACAACCCACACTGGAAGGATTGGGCTTCTGAAGAGATAGATATGCTACGAGGTATTCTCCATCCGGTATGCGCGGCATATCATCATATAGGGAGTACGGCCATCGAAGGGATAATGGCCAAGCCGATTGTCGACCTGCTGGTAGTGGTAAGCGACCGGATTGAATTTCCTGATGTGAAACGGAAGTTGACGGAGGCAGGGTATATCTGTATGTCGGAGGCTGATACGCATATTAGTTTCAACAAGGGCTACACACCGCTGGGATATGCCGAGAGGGTATTTCACATCCATCTGCGATCGGATGGCGATACGGATGAGATTTTCTTTCGGGATTATTTGATAAAGCACGCGGATGTGGCCAAGCGGTACGAGATGCTGAAATTGTCGCTAAGTGCTACTTACCGCCACGACCGCGATGCCTATACTCAGTCCAAGACCAATTTCGTCCGACACTACACCGAGCTGGCAAAAGCGGAGCTCTTGTACAATTAGATAGAAACTAACCTTTTAATGGTAATATTCGATAAACAACTGCCCCAATCACAACGCCAACAATACAGAGAGTATTGTTTCTTCTATAGATTTAAGCGTAAGAAGCACTCGCTCTTCAATCTCCATATTTTATAATAATTTTATTCCTTCGCGCGAAATCTGCTTCAAAAATCCGGATGATAAATGCGAGTGATACCGTATCAAATCTACCGATGAGTGAAGAAGCTCCTCCAAATATCGATGTAGCGCACTGACTATAAGTATACGAGGCGGCATATCTACCAAAATATCCACATCGCTATCGGATCTATTATCTCCCCGGGCTACAGACCCGAACAAACACAATCTCGTAACGCCGAATTCTGCCTGAATATGAGGCAGATTCTGTTTAAGAAGGCTTATACACTCTTTAGATGTACACACACCGGATTATAATCCAAAAGTATAAAAGGGATGCCGATCATCGACATCCCTTCTCTGAGGAATTTTTGCGGAGCGACCGAGATTCGAACTCGGGATACCCTTTTGGGGTATACACGCTTTCCAGGCGTGCCTCTTCAGCCACTCGAGCACCGCTCCTTAACTGACTGTTTCAGCGCAACACGCTTAAATCGGTGCAAAGGTAAGTGTAATTTTTTAATCCCGCAAATTTATGTTTGACATTACGCGGATTTTTTGCGACATTTGCGTTATGGAAAATATCTCGTTTAAGGATTTTGAAGCTCTGCTGCTGGCTGATCGCTCGATACGACGATTCGATGCCTCGCGCCCTGTATCAAAGGAATGTATTATGGAACTTGTAGGACTGACGCGCTACTGCGCGTCGGGGCGCAATCTCCAGCCATTGCGCTATCTGCCTATTCACAAAGCCGATGATTGCGACAAGCTTTTCCCGCTACTCGCATGGGCCGGCTATTACGCAGACTGGGCGGGCCCGGACGTAGACGAACGGCCACGAGCGTATCTCGTGCAGTGTCTTGACACTAATCTGACTCAGAATCCAATGTGCGACGAGGGGCTGCAACTTCAGGCTATCACTCTCGGCGCACGTGCTATGGGATTGGGATGCTGCATCATAAAGGCGTTTAATGCGCCACGGCTCAAAGAATCTTTTGAGCTTCCCGAAAATCTTGATCCACGCTACGTGCTTGCTATCGGCTACCCGGCCGAAAATGCTAAGATAGTGGATATGGGCGCGGATGGCGACTATAAGTATTACCGCGACGATGACGACGCGCAGTGCGTGCCGAAACGCACGATTGACCAAATAATCATAGAAAGATGACGGATTGGCTTTGCTCAAATCATCTGTTTGGGCTTGTGCTCGGACTGGCTACTTTTCTCGTGATAGGTATATTTCATCCTATCGTGATAAAAGGTGAATACTATTTCGGTGTGCGCTGCTGGTGGGTGTTTCTGTTAGGCGGCATCGCGGGCATCATCGGTTCAATATTAGTAGCTGATACATTCTGGTCGAGCATCCTGGGGGTATTGGCTTTCTCATCGCTATGGTCGATCGGGGAGATTTTCGAGCAGCGCAAACGCGTGGCCCGTGGCTGGTTTCCCAAGAATCCTCGCCGCAAAGACTGACAGAGTCAGCGGGAGCGGGTATGGATGCGCTTGCCCGTAGCGTCGTAGGTGTATATCCAGTTGCCTTTGCGAGTGGTGAAGGTGTTGCCCGACACTGCTATGACTTCTCCGACTGAGCTTGCGCTGAGGGTCTTCAGTCGGCGCCCATCAATATCGTAGAGGTTGATCCATGAGCCGTTTTGCGATACGATAAACGTGGAGCACCACCCTTTGACGTCACCGAGGGTAGATGCGCTCAAGGTCTTAACTTTCTTACCGGCCTCATCGTAGATATAGTACCAGCTTCCGCGCTGCTCTACGTTGGAGATCGAGCGTGCCGACACGGAGATGGAGATTAAGCCGAGAAGGAGCAGTGTTAGGAGTTTTTTCATAAGGGGGGTACTCGATTTTACAGATTGATGGTGTACTTGGTGATATCATATTCCTGAAAGGCTGTCGGTTCGTCGGGGTTAAGTATCTCCGCTTCGGAGATTTCAACGGCTCTGCCACCATTGACAAATTCGGCACCCGCTACGGCTTTGGCCACGCAGTGCCAACGGCGCGTGGAACAATTGATGGTCCACACGTGGGTACCTTCGATCCATCCGTTGCTATTGCGGTATTCCATCATAATGATGGATATCTCCCCATCGTTTTCGGTGATTTCCGAAATTTCCATCTCGTCGTCGGGGAAGTCGGTCTTATTGATATTGATTGTGTCTTCTCTATCTGTCTTAGTATCATATACCATCAATGACTTTTCATACTTACCATAAGGGGTAGTAGATATTCGCCATATATAGCGCTCGCCATCGGAATAAATCACCGGGATATCGGCTACGCCTGAGAGTTCGTGCAATTTTTCCTGAAAGCGCTCTCGCCCGGTATCTTCATAGGTGGTCACAGACGTGGCCGAGTATGAATCAGCGTAATCGGAATAATACTCCGACGACTCAACTGAGTCTTCTTCGAAAATGGAAACCTCATCATCCTTATCGTGTGAGGTGGAGACTGCGATGATTACTGCAATCAGTACGAATGCCACAATGATGCCTATGAGAATAAGGGCGCTCGACTTGCCGGATGACGTGCTTGACGACGAAGCCGACTTAGATGGCAACGATGGGATAGAGATTTCATCGATCATCGGGTTAGCGCCATATTTCTCCCGATATTGTACGCGAAGCGATGACGCCTTGGCATAATCGCTTTGTGAGATAGCATCGGCTATGAGAAACTTATATTGCTCGGCAATAAGCGCGCGGCATTGCCCGATAAATTGTCTGCGCTCTTCGGGGCTAAATGCCGTAGAGGCGGTCGCCTCACTGAAGGCTTCTTCGTAGTCTCCTTCCTGAAAAAGCCGCCACGCGCGGTCGCGATGCTCACCCATGTCTTACATATTGTATTTGCGGTCAAACTCGTCGGTGCTCATACAAAGGAGTATGATAAACTGCACGAAGGCGATTATGGCCGGAATCCATGTCCAAAAGAAGAGCACCGACAATACCCCCATACCGGTGCGGCCGAGGTAGAACCACTGCACGCCAAGTCCACCGAGGAAGAAGGTGAGGAGCAATGCTGTGGTCTTATCCTTGTGGGAGCGATATACGCGCTGTGGATTGGCGTAGGGGTTAGGCTGGCTATATGGATCGTAGACCGGCTGAGGCATCACAGGAGGCGCCGGTTTGGGAGGTGCGGGATATGCCGAACCGGCCGACTTCACCGTGAAGGTGGCTCCACAATATTGGCAGCGGTAGGTGTTGACCCCGACTGGAGTGCATCTATTACCACCACATTCCGAACACTTTAGCGATTCGTTCATAATCGGATTGAATTTATCAAAAGCGAAAGTTTCTGGGCGTATTTTTCGACACCGGCCATATCATTGGTATCAACCGCATTGTCGAACTGCATGATGGCATCTGAAAGCTGCTGACATATAGCCGGCGAGGAGAACTTAGAGGATGGTACATTGCGTAGAAGATCGATGTTGCGGTCGAGCGCTAAGCGAGCTGCCGAGCGAGGATCAGTATCGAGGGCTTCGAGATTGAGCTTGAGCTGGCGGAGCTGCGAAAGATAGCACTCTTTACCCTGAATATTACCCTGCACCACGTCGCTATGGGCCTGCGCTACGGAGCCACCTCTATCGGCCATGAACCAGATGGTAATGCCGAGAATGAAGATTACGAGGTAGCCGATATACAGGCCGTTGAGGCTGCGGTCGGCATCAAGATAAGATCCGCATAGGAATACATAGGTGATAGTCCACAAAAAGAGTAATGTGGCTGAAATATTGACGGCCCAGGTGGCAGCCGCGTTCTTCACGGTAAGACCGCCATGGGTCGAGACCATATATACTATGCAGGCTAAGGCCACCGCAAGGAATACGCCGGTGGCGACACACCATCCCATCATGGCCGTTGCCGCAGGGAAGATCAGACTGAAGATGCCGAAGATGGCCACACATACGGCGACCAGTACGACTATGAAGATTACATTATTTCGCATGAGTGATAGATTGAGATTTGTGACCTTAATGGATTATTGTCAGCAGTGTTCGGGCGGAGGTGGCGGAGGAGGGGTGAGCGATGAGAATATCTGAGCGATCTCAGGCTCCTGCACTGCACTTACCCATGCGCTTCCACCGAGACGGTATACGTAGGTGCTCTGCACTACTTCTCCGCTTAGTATCATATTGCGGATCACATCGAGGCGGAAGGGGCCGGTGGTCTGACCATCTCTGGCCACATAGAACGATGCCATAGGCGGAGCTGCAGGTTGCTGTGAAATGGGATTGCCATTCATCACCTGCCCGAAAGCCTGACCCATCTGCTGACCGATACCCAATCCCACTCCGGCGCCCATAAAGGTACCGGCGCCCTGATTGCCGGCAAGGGTCTGAGCTATGTCAATCTGCTTCTGCTGCACATAGTCGATACCGAGCTTCTGCAACTTGGCCTGCTCTGCTATGCCTTCCATCACGGTCTGATAGCCGCGGTCGTTTTCGTCGAAGGAAATGTCTTCGATATTGAAGTTGAGGAGTTCCACACCATAGCTGTCGAAGGTGCTCTGCACCTCATTGGCTATCACTTTGGCAAGCATACGATACTCCGAGCCGAGTTCGTTGACGTTGACATTATTGTCTTTCATATAGCGTGCGAGGGTGATCTTCACGGCCTCGACTATATCTACTCTGAACTGATCACGAATGAGATCCATCGTGATTAACGACTGTGTGCCCACGAACTTGAGCAGAAAGAGTCCGCCATCCTTGATGCGCACACCATACTGACCTCGCGCCGACATCTTGATCGGCACCTGAAAATAGGGATCGATAATGCGCAGACCACCGGCTCCCCACAACAGATTACGCTTCTCGAGCTTGCTTACAAACCACAAGCTTGCCTTAAAGGTCGATTCACCGCCCGAAGGGATATTGATGATGCGGTTGAGAATGGGGATGTTGGCCGATGACAATACGTGACGACCGGGACCGAACTTATCGCATAGCGACCCGTTTTGATAGAAGTAGGCTTCCTGACTGTCGTTGACGGTCAAGACGCTTCCGGTGGTGATATCCTTAAATGGAAAGAGATACACCAAGTCGCTATCGCCTGTCTGGGTCCAATAGATTGACTTAATAATGGGCATAAAGGCTATAAATATTGCAAGTTACTCTTATGAAAGCCGTTGATTGCGCTTTCTTGCAAAGTTAGCAAAAAAATGGATTATCAACAGCTGCAACCCGTAATATTCAGTTTATTTAAGAATAAACGGCTCCGGAAATTTATGGTAAAAATGTCATTGTACGCTTTTCGTGCGGGGATTCCCGCCAATGCACGATGCACAATTCACGATGC
>JAIDTT010000077.1 GCA_029060545.1 Paramuribaculum sp.
TAATTTTGTAGTCCGAAATTTATATAAAGTACAATAATAAAGAAGTATGAACATTACTACTACGAAACTTGACGATGTAAGCATGCGCCTTACAGTCAATGTAGAGGAATCGGACTACAAAACCAAAGTAACCGACGAACTCAAGAGAATCGGTCGCACCCACACGATACCCGGCTTCCGCAAAGGCCACATCAGCATCCAGGACCTTCAGCGCCGTTTCGGTCGTCAGGTGACCAGCGATGTTATCAACAATGAAGTTTATGAAGCTGTAGTTAAGTATATCGACGAGAACAAACTCAACGTGCTGGGTCAGCCTATGCCCGTTGAAGTAAAAGAGCTGGATCTCAAGAATCAGAAAGATTTTACATTTGAGTACGATCTCGCCCTCGCGCCTCAGCTCGACATTGAACTTGATAAGAATGTGACATTACCTTATTATAATATAGAGGTATCCGACGAAATGATCGACGAGCAGGATAAGAATCTCCGTAAGCGCTTCGGCAAGCAGGAGCCCGGTTCCGAATTTGAGGAAGATGCTCTGGTTAAGGGTGCCATAACGGAACTTAATGCTGACGGCACTGTAAAAGAAGGTGATGATGCTATTCGGGTTGAGAACGGCATCGTCGCTCCTATGTATTTCGTTGATAAGGAGCAGGCCGAAAAGTTCAAGGGTGCAAAGGTTGGTGACAAAGTAGTTTTCAATCCCAAGAAAGCAGCCGGCGACAATCTTACCGAATTGTCGTCCATGCTCAATATTGATAAGGAGCGTGCAGCCAAGGTAGAGGGTGATTTTGAAATCACCATTTCAGAAATCATCGTAGTCCGTCTCGCTGAACTCGGTGAAGAATTCTATACCAGCGTATTCGGTAAGGATAAGGTACACGACGAGGCTGAATACCGCGCTGCAGTAAAAGATATGATCGCCGGTGAGCTCGCAGGCAACAGTCAGGTAATTTTCCGCTACACTGTCAAGAATGATCTCATGGACAAGTATGGTAAGATGCAGCTTCCCGATGAATTGCTGAAGAAGTGGCTTGTAAGCCGCAATGAAGAACTCACCGATGAAAATATCAATGAGCGTTATCCCGCTATTTCCGAGGATCTTAAGTGGCAACTCATTCGTGATAAGGTAGCTGAAAAGCTTGAAGTTAAAATTACGGAGGAAGCTTTGCTCGCATATGCCAAATCTATGGCAGCACGCCAGTTTGCTCAGTATGGTATGACCAATCTGGCTGAAGAAGTTATTGAGAAGTACGCTAAGAATATCCTCGAGGATAAGAACAGCCGCGCAAGACTTATTGAGCAGGTTGGCGACAACATTCTCTTCCAGGCAATAGCCAATGCCATTACCGTAGACAATAAGGAAGTTTCGCTCGACGAGTTTAAAGAAATAGCTTCTAAGATCTAATTCGATATTTCAGATTCTAAATAGGAGGCTCCGGAATCAATCGATTCCGGAGCCTTATTATTATATTAGCCGCAGATTCATAAATCCCCTTTTACCGGCATAATTTGCCCATAATATATATTATGTTAAATAGATGATATGAGAAATTAGTGGTGGACTACTACCATCCTGAATATCTTGCATTAATTATTAGCAGATCAATTATTAGCAGACCGAGTCAAAGATTCAATAAATACCTCTTGGTCTCCCAACGAAAAAAAGAAGTATTTCGAAATAAATCCTTAACTTTGTTGTGTCCAATCTTTGATTTATTTTGAATAATTCTTCAGGTTATGATAAACATTGGTATTATCGTATTTCTTGTACTCCTCTTTTTTGTGATCAGATATTTTATTTTGTTGATCAAAAACAAATAATTTCCTATGCACGATCTTGTTAAATTTTTACGTCAATTTATTTTTGATCGTTTTCCTATGCCCATGCTTTTATGGCAATTAGGATAATTTTTTGTTCTGGGAGACGATTCATTACGTAAGAACATTCTCCATATCTCGTTAAGATTTGTCTGGGAAATAAGTCCAATAGTTAACGGTCAGGTGTTTATGTTTATTCCAATAAATTTATGTCATTACACGTATAAACCTTGATCATCCGGTATAGACGCCCTATAGCTTGCACCGATGTAATCTATTGGTTAACATAAAAAAGGCATTGATGCTTGATCAATGCCTTTCGTGCTTTGTAGCGGGACCGAGAATTGAACTCGGGACCTCCGGGTTATGAATCCGACGCTCTAACCAACTGAGCTATCCCGC
>JAIDTT010000078.1 GCA_029060545.1 Paramuribaculum sp.
ACCATCCACCGGATCCCGACCGCGACTACGCGGATCCCTACCTCGATCCCTACCCCGACAGCCCGATGATGCTCATATTGATTCGAGACCACGAAGATCAGATCCTCGACCCTAAGATCATCACCGACACCCGCCACAAGCGACGACGACCATAGCGGTATCGTGCTCCGCCCCTCAGCCCCTGTCAATCAATCGTGCATCGTGAATTATGCATCGTGCATTGGCGGGAATCCCCGCACGAAAAGCGTACAATGACATTTTTACCATAAACTTTCTCCTGTTTCTACAGCTTCGTAGGAAACATCGCTTCGATATGCAGCAGACTACCAGCAGATTGTAGGGATGCACCCTGGTGCATCCTCTTTTCCGCATCTACCTTTTTTGGCATGCTCCATCAATCATGCATCAATCATCGCTGATATAGAAAAAATGTGCAGTCGGACGATAAGCCGGGTTATGTCGACCGATCCAAGAGGATCAGCGTTTCGTCATTTATCTACGCTGAGTGTCGCCACACAGCTTTAGCAGCCTACCCCCCGGCAATGGACGAGCAGCCCTTAAATGCCGGTATACTTGGCCTTACAACCCATAGTGCATGCGGCACACCGTATCACTACGGCGTCCGGTGAGCTCTTACCTCACCTTTTCACCCTTACCTTCCCGAGCTGGGAAGGCGGTCGTTTTCTGTCATGCATACCTACCGTCGCCGATAGCTTCCCGTTAGGAAATATGGTGCTCTACGTTGACCGGACTTTCCTCACACCGCTCTCGAAGTCGATGCGCGACGAAATGCCCGACTGCACGTCTGCAAAGGTAGTTATTTTTCACCCCATTTCCAAAGTAATGGATGACGTGCAGGATACAGAAGTAATCGGAGAGATGTGCCGTAGGTGAAATAGCCCCATATCCAGTCGATAAACACATTGATCTTATTGCGCATACCAAGCAACGACAATAGGTGCACACCCATCCACACTATCCAGGCCATAAATCCTGAATAATGGAATCGGCCGATGTCTGCCACGGCTCGTCCGCGCCCCACAGTCGCCATCGTGCCCTTATCATGGTACTTGAAAGCAGTCTGTTTATCTGAGTTGTTAAGATTCCGGGCCAACAGTTGCCCCTGCTGTATCGCTACCTGAGCCAACTGCGGATGACCGTGAGGATATTCCTCCGTCGTCATAAGAGCCATGTCGCCCAATACATATATGGGCTGAGACTGATTGCGTACGCGGTTGTATTCATCTACAAGTATTCGGTTACCATGACCGCGCTCCACACTCATACCATCGAAGGTGATATCGGGTGCCATTACGCCGGCTGTCCATATCACCATACCGGCAAAGCGGGTCGAGTCATCACCCAACGTAGCCATATAGCCATCAAGCCCTTTCAGTATGGTATGCAGCTCTACCTTGACATTCAGTTCTTCAAGATACTGCAATGCGCATTGCTGAGCCTTTTCGCTCATAGCCCCGAGGAGTGCTCCCGATCCTTCCATAAGGGTGATCGATACATCATCTTTGTTAATGTCTGGATAGTTTCGGTTGAGTATATAGCTCTTCATCTCGCCCAACGATCCGGCTATCTCCACACCTGCGGGGCCTCCACCTACTACGGTGAATGTAAGCATCTCACGCCTTTTGGTAGCATCGGGTTCAAGGCTTGCGCGTTCGAGCCGGTCAAGAATCTCATCACGGCATCTCATAGCCTGCGCAGCAGATTTGAGAGTGTACACCGAATCGACAAGCGACGGGTTGCCAAAGAAATTGTTGGTAGTACCGGCTGCAATCACGAGAATATCGTAGGGAATTTCCTCATATTGAGTCACAACCGTCCGCTTAGCGGTATCTATCCGCTCCACTTCTCCTATATGGAATCGTACACCTTTCGCTTTACCCTGGCTGAACTCCCGGCGAAATGGGAAACAGATGCTGTCAGGCTGAAGACCGGATGATGCAATCTGGTAAAACAGAGGTGGAAAACTATGGAAGTTGTTACGGTCGACCAACACTACATCGTATTGGCGCTTATCAATACGCTTGGCAAAATTCATTCCTGCGAATCCGCCACCGATTACTACTATTTGTTTCTTTTGCTTCATAACTTTACAACTCCGGATGTTATTTTAAATTTTATTCACGTTAGGACTTGGTGCTATCCAGCCTAAATCAACTACTTTTGTATTGAAAAAAGCATAATGCTCAGTCCATGCGCGCACTTATATCTACGTTAATAACGCTCGTCGCCATTATCGGTTCATCAGTGAAAGCTCAGATCAATACGGATCAGATGCTTCAGATCGGCCGGAATGCGCTGTATTTTGAGGACTACGTACTCTCCATACAGTACTTCAATCAAATCATAGCGGCTAAGCCCTATCTCGCTCAGCCCTATTTCTACCGTGCTTTGGCTAAATATAATCTCGATGACTTCACGGGCGCAATATCCGACGCAACGGATGCGATCGAGCGCAATCCATTTATCACCGATGCATACGAACTCCGCGGTATTGCGTATCAGTCGCTCGGTGATACGGAGAAGGCCATCGCCGACTACGACCGTGTGCTTGAGAACCTGCCGCTCAATCGAGGAATCTTATTCAACAAGGCTCTGGCACAGGAAGAGATGAAGAAATATGATGATGCGCTCACTACGTACCGTACGCTTCTCGAAAGGCACCCCAACTTCGATAATGCATACGTAGGCCGTGCGCGTCTGCGACTTGAGATGGCCGATACTGTAGCTGCCCGCACTGATATTGATCGCGCATTGGAGCTTAACCCCAATGCCGCTAATGCCTATATATTTAGAGCCGATATAGCTATTGCCGCCGATAGTGACTACACTCAGGCTCTCTCCGACATGGATATGGCCATCAAGCTTCAGCCTCGATCCACGTCGCTCTTCATCAATCGCGCTTTTCTGAGATATAAGACCGACGACTATTTCGGAGCAATGTCTGACTACGACTACGCTCTCCGGCTTGACCCTCTGAATCTTACTGCTCTTTACAATCGCTCACTGCTGCGTGCCGAAGTGCGGGATTATGAAGCTGCCGTAGCCGACCTCACCACCGTGCTGAACCTCCAGCCAAATTACTATCTGGCTCGCTACAACCGGGCTATTATGAATCGTGAGCTCAACCGCCTGCCGCAAGCCCTATCGGATATCGACGCTCTGATAGAAGCGATTCCGGATCTGGCCGCAGCTTACCTGATCCGATCCGACATACGTAATGCCATGGGGCAACGAGGCGCCCAAAACGACTACGACCGGTCTATTTCGCTTGCCCGGAAGATGATAAAGCGCGATGGCTCGAATCCTTCGATTGATCAACTGTTTGGCAATTCTGACAAAGCCACCGGTACCGAAGAATCGCAGGAAGCTGTAGCGGCTCGGTTCTCTCAACTTCTCACAATTGATAATGATGACGAAATCGAGCAACAATACGCTACCGGAAATATCCGGGGCCGAGTTCAGGATCGCAATGTAAGTATTGAACCCGAGCCCATATATACCGTCACGTATTATACCGCGCCTACAGAGTTAAGACCCACGGGGGAATATCTTCGCGAAGCCTCCGAGATCAATGCCACTCACGCGCTCGATTATTGGCTTCAGGTCACCAACCGCGACGTAGCCCTTAATGATACGGTCGACATCTCGCGCCATTTCCAGGCCATCGAATATTATATCTCATATCTGTCGAATCACGCGCCTCGCGCCATCGACTACTTTGCACTGGGTATGTCGCGCTCCACTCTCCGACAATATAATCAGGCCGCAGCCGACTTTGAGCGGGCTATAGCTCTCGCCCCCGATTTTGCGCTCGGCTACTTTATGCTCGGTGTGACCCGATACAGGATAGCCGGTGAACAGACCACCGCTGAGCATCCCGAACAAAGACGCATAATGCTCACATCAGCCTTGCAGCAATTCCAAAAGGCCGTAGAGCTGTCGCCATCCATGGCATTGGCATATTTTAATATGGGTGTGATCTACATCGAACTCCACGACTACACGTCGGCGATCAGCGCATTCAGCCATGCCATTGATATCAAGAATGACTTCGGTGAGGCATACTTCAATCGCGGATACGTGTATTTCCACCTTGGCAACCACCCCGCCGGAGCCTCCGATCTGTCGACTGCCGGACAGCTCGGCATAGCGCCCTCATACCGTCTGCTTAAACGAATGTCGAAATAGCTCGATTCAGTCGTGATGGTAGGGCTCGTTGCGTAGGATTGTCATTGAGCGATAAAGCTGTTCCACGAATATCAGCCTCACCATATCGTGAGGAAAAGTCATACGCGACAGCGAGATCTTGCCTTGCGCTCTTGCATATACCTCATCAGAAAAACCATAGGGGCCACCGACTACAAAGAGAAGACGCTTGATACCCGACGACATCTGCTTCTGGATATATTGCGAAAATTCTCTTGACGTGGGTTGAGTACCCCGCTCATCAAGCAGAACGACCATATCCGACGGCTCAAAGTACGACAACATCAGTTTGCCTTCGTTGACCTTCTGCATACTCTCGGTAGTAGCCACTGACGTTTTGGTCTCCGGCAGTTCGACGATCCGGCACTGCACATAATGATTAAGTCGCTTCAGATATTCATCGATACCGCGGCGAAGATATTCGGATTTGGTTTTTCCGATTACGAGAATCTCAATTTTCATTTTAAATCATTAACTTTGTACAAAAGTAACATTTCAGTTCAATATTATGAAATCAAAGGACCAACTCATCGACGATCTTCTCACCCTTGCTTTTGCCGAAGACATCGGCGACGGTGATCACACCACCCTATCCACAATACCCGCTGAAGAGCGTGGCCGACAGCAATTAATCGTTAAGGAAGAGGGTATATTGGCCGGCGTGGAGATCGCCCGGAAAGTGTTTGAGAAATTCGATCCGGAACTGAAGGTCACCGTATTCATCGAAGATGGTGCGCACGTCAAGCCCGGTGATGTGGCTTTTGTAGTCGAAGGTAGTGTTAGGTCTCTGCTCCAGACCGAACGTACGATGCTCAACATCATGCAGCGTATGAGCGGTATCGCCACTACCACCGCACGCTATCAGCGCGAGCTTGAAGGACTCAAGACCAAGGTGCTCGACACTCGCAAGACCACTCCCGGTATGCGTATCCTCGAAAAAGAAGCAGTGAGAATCGGCGGCGGAGCAAACCACCGCATCGGCCTGTTTGATATGATACTGATTAAAGACAATCACGTCGACTTTGCTGGAGGCATTCCCCAAGCCGTCACGAAAGCCAAAGAATATTGCAAAGCTACTGGCCGCGATCTCAAGATCGAAGTAGAAGTGCGCAACACGGATGAGATCCGTCAGGCACTTGAGATGAATGTGGATCGCATCATGCTCGATAATTTCACTCCCGAGCGTACACGCGAAGCCGTGAAACTGATCAACGGTCAGTGCGAGATCGAATCTTCGGGCGGTATCACTCTCGATACTCTACGCAGCTACGCGGAGTGTGGAGTCGACTTCATATCTGTCGGTGCCCTTACCCATTCGGTAAAGGGTCTTGATATGAGCTTTAAAGCCTGCTGATATCCAAATCCTTAAAATCGCTGACTACCATATCCGCCAGGTCGGCCAATCGGTCGGCCGGATAGGTTGTGGCCAAAGCTACCACCTTGGCGCCTGACGCCCTGCCTGCTGCAAGTCCTTGCAGTGAATCCTCGAATACACAGCACTCATCCGGAGATATACCGATAGCCTGCGCCCCCTTGAGGTATGGCTCGGGATGTGGCTTCGAATGAGTGATCAATCCGGCATGGATGATCGCATCGAAGTAATCGCGCAGTGTCGGGAGTTGGGCAAACAGCGAATCCATTTTCTTCTCATCGCTACTCGTAACCAAAGCAATAGGTATACCTGCAGCGCGTAATCTGCGAAGGAAGTCTTCGGCGTAGGGATACATCTCGAAACGCATTTCCTGTTGAAACCTGTTCAAGCGCCGTAAAATATCAGCCTGCACATCTGCATCAGGAAAATGACGGAAAATCATATCAAGAGTAGTACCCTTGATCTTGATTGCGAAGTTGGGAATCCCGGTAGGATAAAGCTTATCAATATTTTCCCAAAAGCCGGTGTATAGCGTTTCGCTGTCGATCAATACTCCATCGAGATCAAACAATGCTCCTTTCATATCTATCAATATTTGGATTGGTATACAAAATTACAGCTAAGGTAGAAATTTTTTGCATCTAAAGCGTTATTTTTGTAGCAAGATTCGTTTCACACCTATTAAGTACACACTCTATTGAGCGCTCCCGATAAAACCACCACCCCTGTCGACCTTGGCAAAATGTCGATTGCCAAGCTTCTCGTACAATATTCCGTACCGGCTATTATAGCCAGTGTGGCAACCTCGCTCTACAATATCGTCGACTCCATATTCATTGGCCGCGGTGTAGGTACAATGGCTATCGCCGGCCTCGCTATTACATTCCCGCTGATGAATCTGCTCGTAGCCTTCTGTACGTTGGTGGCTGTCGGCGGTGCTACAATCTCATCGATATTTTTAGGACAGAAGAATTATCAGAAAGCAGGGGATGTGGTCAACAACGTCGCACTGCTCTGCCTTATCCATTCACTCATATTCGGTGGCCTTACTCTTATATTCCTCGAGCCCATCCTTCTTTTCTTCGGCGCAACACCGCAGACACTCCCCTACGCAAAGGAATTTATGGAGGTGATACTCTATGCCACTCCTATATCCTACATATTCATTGGCCTTAACAATGTGATGCGTGCTACCGGATATCCGGCTAAAGCCATGGTATCGGCGCTGCTGTCGGTGGTAGTCAATATCGGTCTGGCACCGATTTTCATATTTGTACTCGACTGGGGTATTAAAGGCGCGGCGTGGGCCACGGTAATTGGTCAGGCCACGGCTTTCGTATGGGTATGTTGCCATTTCCTGTCGAAAAAGAGCTTTGTACATCTTCAATGGAACCGCCCCTGGCTCCTTAACGTGATACTTCGCCGTGTATATGCTATCGGTCTGTCTCCATTCTTAATGAATGTGTGCGCTTGTCTTGTGGTGATATTCATAAATAAAGCATTGCTCGACTATGGTGGAAGTGCCGGCGATCTCGCGGTAGGTGCCTATGGTATCCTCAATCGCACTACGATGTTTTTCATCATGATCGTGTTCGGTGTAACGCAGGGTATGCAGCCGATCTTAGGCTTCAATTACGGGGCCGGCAAATGGGATCGCGTACAGAAGACTCTAAAAATTGGCATCTGGCTCGGAGTAGCTATCACCACCTTCGGCTGGGTAATAACAGAGTTATTCCCATCTGTTATCAGCGGTTTGTTTACTGTCGATCCTATTCTTATTCAGATGGCCGACGACGGATCTCGTATCTTCTTCATCTTCTATCCGCTTGTTGGATGTCAGGTAGTGATCCAAAACTTCTTCCAATCCATTGGCAAGCCCAAGGTATCAATATTCCTGTCGCTCACCCGTCAGTTGATATTCCTGATTCCCTTCCTCATCATTCTGCCCCGGCATTTCGGTATAAACGGCGTGTGGGCATCGATGGCCGCATCAGATCTCATTGCATTCCTATTTGCTGTGGTAACATTAATCATAGTGATGCGTCGCCAACAAAAATCAATCAAAAAGACCCTTGTAAGATGATAAAAGATATACGCCTCCGTCTTGATCCCGCTACTGCTCACGATCCTGAAAAGGTTAAAAAGGCAGCTTGTAGTTCAGCCGGATTCAAAGAGTCGGACGTAACCCGATGCAATGTTATCCGCCGCAATATCGACGCTCGTCAGCGTAGAATATGGATCGACATGGAAGTACGCCTGTATTCAGGTGAGGACAACGATATTCCGGCGCGTTATAAATCTCCCGATTTCCAAACCCTGAAAGCAGACGCTCCTCATGCGGTAGTAGTCGGAGCCGGACCGGCAGGACTTTTCGCCTCTCTGAAACTTATTGAATCAGGAATCAAACCCATCCTGCTTGAGCGCGGTAAGGACGTGGATTCAAGGCGGAAGGATATGGCCGCCATATCGCGCGAAGGCATCGTGAATCCCGACTCCAACTATTGCTTCGGAGAAGGTGGTGCCGGAGCATTTTCCGATGGAAAGCTTTTTACCCGCAGCAAGAAACGCGGCAACACTGATAGTGTGCTGGCAATTCTGCACCGGCATGGTGCACAAGACAGAATCCTTATCGATGCTCATCCCCACATAGGCACCGACCGATTACCGGAAGTGATCAAAGCCATCCGCCATACGATCGAGCGATGCGGTGGTGAGATTCACTTCAATACCCGCGTCACCGACCTCCTCTTCAACGATCGCCACGATGAAGTGATAGGCGTGGTCACAGCCGGCGGAGAGCAATATCTTGGTCCTGTAATCCTGGCAACCGGTCATTCGGCCCGCGATGTATTCTACTTCCTTCAGCGGGCAGGAGTAAGTATGGAGCCAAAAGGCATTGCGGTGGGAGTCCGATTGGAACATCCTCAGCAATTGATCGATCAGATCCGTTATCATAACCCTCAAGGCCGTGGCCCCTACCTGCCACCGGCTGAATATACCATGCTCACGCGAGTCGACGGACGTGCGGTGTATTCCTTCTGTATGTGTCCTGGCGGAGTAGTGATACCGGCGTCAAGTGCTCCCGGCGAGCTTGTAGTAAATGGTATGTCGGCATCATCACGCGGAGGCCGGTGGGCCAATTCGGGTATGGTGGTGGAAGTATTGCCGGAAGATGTTGAGGGTGACGATCCGCTTCGTATGCTCGAATTTCAAAAAGGTATTGAACGTCGCTTCTATGAGGATATTCCCGACGGCTCCCAGAAAGCGCCGGCTCAGCGTATGACCGACTTCATAGATGGACGCCAATCCAAATCGCTTCCCGCTTCATCTTACCCTCCCGGTGTATATAGTTCGCGTATCGACCAGCTTCTGCCTCCGCCTATAGCCCATAGGCTTCAAGAAGGATATAAAGAATTCGGTCGCAAGCACAAAGGATTCGTTACGCCGGACGCAATACTCATCGGTGATGAAACCCGTACCTCGTCACCCGTAAGGATACCGCGCGACAAAGAGCTCCTCAACCATATTGAGGTCAAAGGATTATATCCTTGCGGTGAAGGAGCCGGCTATGCCGGTGGTATAGTCTCGGCAGCAGTTGATGGCCAACGCTGCGCGGAAGCTCTTGCTAATCAATTAAAAAATTAGATATGAAAATAGAAGGATATCCATCAAAAAGATATGAAGTGGCAACGAAACGCTACTGCCGTACGCTTGATTTACGTAATGATGCAGCACTTATCGCTGAGTATCGTCGTCGCCACACCCCCGGCTGCATCTGGCCTGAAATCGTAGAGGGTATTAAATCAGTCGGAATTCTGGAAATGGAAATCTATATCGTGGGCAACAGATTGTTCATGATTATGGAGACGCCTCTTGACTTTAATTGGGATGAGGCTATGAGCAAACTGGCCACACTCCCCCGCCAACAGGAGTGGGAAGATTACATGAGCGTGTTCCAGCAGGCTGAGCCTGGCAAAGAAGCCACGGAAAAGTGGCAGCTTATGGAACGAATGTTCACTCTATAGACACATTCGTCACGCGTTCCAACCGTATCATTACGTCGTTGGGATGATACGGTGCATAATCTTCATTATGTTCTATCTTATTACCGATGAACTTGAGTCCGTTTACCGATTTGGCATACAAAATCGGCATATCAAACGTCTCGAACAGATTGTCACGGATCTCAATACCTGAGTGGAAATAGCCTTGCTGGCCGTTAAGATCGGGGATTTCGGGATAGATGGAGATAACGGCATTGGTGAACTGGTACAGGCTTGTAAGAGCATTGATAAACCGATTGTTACGTATCAGTATATCATGGCAGGCGCCGGACTCGAACCATCCGTTACAATCACCGCAAAGCAGTATTGCCGTACCGGAGGTGTGATCAAACAGGTTGTTTTCTACTATGGTACGGCGTGGTGAACTGAACAAGGCACCTCTGGCGCGGTTGTTTCTCACTTTATTACCGGCGAAATATATTTCCGGAGTAGCGGATAGATTTTCGATTCCATACATCTCATTCTCTATATCGATATCCGGCGATAGCGGTTCGGCAAGAGTGAGATTATAACCCCTGATTACTCCTTCGGCATCATGTAGGGGGTCAACAGTCTCTATTACAACAGGCTGACCCACATAATCCATCACCTTGGATCGCACTACAGCTACTGAATCGCCGATTTCCGCCCATTTAAAACCGAACGACTGATCGTGCATGAAAGCTCCCGAGATCGAACGGCGATCTGCGAATATATCGGTAATCTTCAGATAAGTACCATGGATATTGATGGCGTCATCCATCATACCCTCATAGAAGCCGTCGACAGATTTAATCTTTCCTCTACAACCGGAAAAGTGGGTTGCGTCGGCCTGGGTGGTATGCATACGCTCCGGATATCGGGTACTCCTCATGACCTTGAAGCACCGGAGGGATATATCCGAACTGTTCTGTGCAAGCAATCCCATACCTTCTGCATAATGCACGTTGACATCGGAGAGAGCGATATCCGCACATTCGTCAACAAAGATAGCCGGACATAGGCGAGCATAAGTACGCATAGCCAGACGTGTACCCACCATAAGCGCCGGATTATGCCACTTCACTTTTACTGAATGTTTTCCAATCTTACGCGGGTTATCAAGACTCACGCCTACATCAGACGTACGATACACGACTCTACCGGTATTTTCTTCAAATGCAATGCATACCCGGGGAGTTACATCCACGCCATCGACCTTCAACGTCATCTTTCCGCCCTTGATACTGATATCTGCATAGTCGGGCAGCAGAAGAGTAATTTCACCTTCGACAGTATCGTTAGCTTCAACTACAGCCTGAAGTATATGCGGCTTGGGATAATCTATCGACAAATTGGAAAGTTTACATCCGTCAGAATGAGTAATGGCAATAGGCAGAGCCGCGGGCGCTTCAAAAAACAGAGTCGATCCCTGCCCGTCGACCACAACATTGGTAAGAGAGTCCAGGCTCATCCCCACATATCTCACCGGTGAATGATCGTGATTGGATATATATAATGGCGCAGGATGTGGTGTTTCGGAAGCAAAATAATAGTCGCCGGGAGCGAGCTGCACTATCAAGGTATCAGCCGATGAGGGACGCAATTTAAGGGCTGCATCGAGCGCCTTACGGAATCGTTTCCCTATATGATCACGCGAATTAATCGATTTGTTAGGACGCAGTCCATAATCCGACAGATTGGCATAATATACTTCGGCCGAAGCGTTTAGTACGGCCCCGACAAGACATAACAGAGAAAGTGCGAGTATTCGTTTCACCTTATTCATAATTAAAAGCGCGCTCCGACAATAAGCGACAACGATTCCGTAGAGTTAAAAAATACGTATTTACTATTATAGTAGAGATTTCCATCGAATTTTCCCATCAAAGAAGCGAATAGCGCCTTATGATTGTAAACCAGAGAAAAACGCATCCGCAGATTAGTGGCCATCATTGACTTCTTACCTTCCGATGAATCCGAATAGGAATGGCGATACCCGACCGAAGGGATAGCTGTGACATTAAACAGCCACCGGCGCGGACGTATAGCCCAATTATATGCGTATCCGGCCACAAGAGCATAATCGGTAAACCGGAACTTATAGTTATTGTCGAGAGTAGGCAGATATGCCTTCATAGCATCAGGCAGGTTACTAAAATCCATGGTGATACGCTGATGAGTGAAAGCAAATCCAAGTATCGGAGTACCGGCACTCTTCAACTGATATTTGGAGAAACTGTATGCCGCGGCCTGTGAATATCGCCGGTGGTTGAAGAAATAATATATCTCTCCGGCTTTGCTGTTGTGCTTGATATCATTGAAGTCGTATGAGATGGATTTACCGCCATCATAAGCCCCGAAGTGGGTAATACGCGTATTACCTTCCGTCGACTGCCAGCCGATTCTGGCCGAGAAACGTGAACAGGTAAAATCAAAATTAAAGTTGGTACGTGAAGTAGGAGTACTCCCCCTCACCCAATTGTTTACTTTAGCAGTATATCCCACACTTACGGCCATAAAACTCAAGTAAGCGCCCAGGTCGGAGTAAATCTCGGATCGGATATGAAGCATATCGCGATTATGGGGAGCAAAGATAAGCATATAGGATTCCATCCAGTTATAACTTTCGAGCCGCACCTTCCAGTTTTTGCCGGATCCCACCACATAGTCTGTATCATAACTATTGAAAATGCGATCTCCCCAATCGTAAACATTCAGCAGGAAGCGAGGAAAACGCGGATAGTTGATCTGCGGATCATGTATATGGAATCCGCTCTTGACTACCTGTTTGTACCACGGCAATTTACTGAATTCAATCGAATCGATGCGCTCCTGTATAGAATCGCGTTGTAGCTCTGTCATCAAGCTGTCGGATACGCCATAGGCCTCCGATTGACAAATGTCGTGCTCGGCCAAGGCATAATGCTTTGCCGAGCACAACAAAAATATCGTCAGAAGTATCCTAAGTGTATTCTCTCGCATATCATCAAAACAACAGATATGCAAAGGTAAGCATATTTTTTAATACATTGGTTTGAACGGCTGGGTCTTTACCATTTTTGAAGTGATATCACCTACCGTACACATGTGCGATCCGGTATCAAACTTCATCACCGAGGCGCCCTTTCGCAGATCGCATTTATTCAGATCCACATAGTATACGCCCATAGCAGGAGCCATATCGAAATAATATCGCAGATCACGAATATTGGCATACGAACGCCATTGGGTCGACGACACATTAGGTTCTCCATTTACCGTATAATGGTAAGGAACCGACACATTAGCCATAATGCTCCTGATGATAGCGAATCCCTCGTCAGTGTCTCCGGTCTTTTCCACATTGTTGTCGAAAAAATATCCGCGGACGAATCTATCGGGACTCTTTACCGTACCGGGCAACATATTCTGGCCCCCAACATTCACCCAATAATCATTGATAGCGTTCATTGCAGGGAAAGTCGGATCGTTGGTGAGTACGGGCATATCGTCACCTTCGTATATATTGATGTTACCATCTACAAATTCAAATACAGCACATTTGCCGGATGCATCGGTCACACCCCAATGCAGTGCGGATACCGTTCCGCCATCGAAGGTAGCACCCGAAATATAGAAATTACGTTCGCGAAGCACCTTTACGACTTCGTCCGTAGTCTCATTCATATCAAGCAGCCATGCCACGAAAACGGCAAGCGACAATGGGGGCTTTTTAACTATTGAATCCGGCTGGCTCTCGTAAACAGACCCTTTACAGAAAAGGCCGTTTATCACCAATCCTTTTTCATTCATACCTTCGGTAACCCCGCCATCGTAGCCCACTGCATACACAGCACCATATTTCGAAGTCCAGGTAAAGGCTCCCGGAAGGTCGTGGCTCGCTTTGGTAATACCACGGGGATATACATACAGATTCGTGGGAATGGGAGTTTTCCAGTCGAGCGACCGTCCTACGATCCGGAGATTATCATTTCCGGTATAAAGAACTCGTGTACATGCTTTCGACTCGATACCGATTGCAGAGGAAGCCACTACAAGCGCCGATGCGAGGATTGAAAATAAGTATCTCATAAATATATATTTGAATTTTTATTGATTAATTACTGTCGATACAATGATAACATCAATTAAGCATATACTGTTCAGTATCGGATTTTTTCATTAATTTTGTCGGGTAAAAATTAATTCAATGTTGTTTCAGAAATCCATAACATCATTAGGTCGGTACACGCTTTTTATGTCAAAAGTGTGCTCGATACCCAATCGATGGAATGTATTTTGGAACCGTACCGTATTCGAGATCAGCAAACTCGGAGTCGATTCGATTCCGTTGGTAATTATCATATCGCTCTTTATCGGCTCTGTAATTACAATCCAGATGCAGTATAACGCCACTTCGCCACTGCTACCGGCTTATACTGTTGGCCTTACTGCACGAGAGATCATTCTGCTTGAGTTTTCCAACTCCATTCTCTGCCTGATTCTCGCGGGAAAAGTCGGATCTAACGTAGCTTCCGAAATCGGCACGATGCGCGTCACGGAGCAGATAGACGCGCTGGATATAATGGGCGTCAACTCCGCCAACTTCCTTGTACTGCCCAAGTTAGTGGCATTTATCTTCTTTATGCCGGTGTTAGTGGCTTTCTGTATTACCACATCGCTTCTTGGCGGATACCTTGTAGCGCTCTTCACTGATATCATATCCGTATCACAATATATCTATGGTATTCAATCCATGTTTACGGAGTGGTACGTATGGTATGGCTTCATTAAATCCCTGTTCTTCGCTTACATCATAGCCTCAGTATCATCTTATTTTGGCTATTACGTGAAGGGGGGAGCCCTCGAGGTAGGCAAAGCGAGTACAACGGCTGTGGTGACAAGCAGCATCCTCATACTCCTATTCGATGTAATACTCACCAAACTGCTTCTCTGATGATTGAGGTAAAAGACATATATAAGTCGTTCGATGGAAAAGAAGTCCTGCGCGGAATCAGTGCCACTTTCTATTCCGGAAAGACTAATCTGATCATCGGTCAAAGCGGTTCGGGAAAGACGGTACTGATGAAAAGCATTGTAGGTCTTATCACACCCGACAGTGGTGAAATCCTATATGATGGCCGCAACCTGCTTTCGATGGACAATAGCCAGGTAAAGAAACTTCGACAGGAAATCGGTATGCTCTTTCAAGGATCCGCGCTATTCGACTCCGAGACCGTGCTCGGCAACGTGATGTTTCCGCTGATTATGTTCTCTGATATGTCGAAGGCCGAAATGCTCGAACGTGCTCATTTCTGTATTGACCGCGTGAATCTGACCGGCAGCGACAACAAATATCCCTCGGAGATATCAGGCGGTATGCAGAAGCGTGTCGCTATCGCACGTGCCATCGCTCTCAATCCCAAATACCTCTTTTGCGACGAGCCAAACTCCGGCCTCGATCCCCGCACATCGATAGTGATCGACGAACTGCTGTCCGATATCACTCACGAATATAATATTACTACTATCATCAACACCCACGATATGAACTCGGTGCTCGGCATCGGCGAACATATCATATTCATAAATAAGGGTGAACTGGATTGGGCCGGAGACAATCACGAAATATATCATTCGAATAATCGTGACCTGAATGAATT
>JAIDTT010000079.1 GCA_029060545.1 Paramuribaculum sp.
CAAACTCGCTCAGGGTCGCGAGGCCGCCAAGGCAGTGCTTGCCGACAATCCGGAGCTTGCCGACGAACTCGAAGCCAGGATCATGGAGGCGCTTTGTGCCGACGGAGTTTCTGCTCCGAAAAAGGAGAAAGAGAAGCCGATTAATGATGCAGAAGAGGCCGATTCAGAGGCTCCGCTCGAAGACGATTTCGACGATCTGGCCGACGACTTCGCCCTCAGCGAAGATATATAGAATCACATCCTGCCGGAACAATTTGGGGTGGGGTAAGCGTTATATAGTCGTACAGTCAACTATTTATCGTTTATCTCACTCCAACACTATGAAACACCTCGCCATCTCAGCGGTCTTAGTCTCTGCCTTCGCCCTCTCCGCCACCGCACGCCAGCTTACGCCTGAAGAGGCTCTTCTCCGAGCCGATCTCCCTGCCGGAGCTACCCTATCCATACAGTCCGTATCCGCTCGCCCCGAGCTCGTACACACCGCTACCGACGGCGATCTTAATACGATATATGCATTCAACCGCCCCGGTGGAGGCTTCGTCATCGTGTCGGCCGATGATGCGTCGGATATATCCCTCTTCGGCTTCAGCGATTCCGGCAGTCTGCCCGCCGATACAGCAGATATGGCACCCGGCCTGTGCTGGCTCCTCGACAGCTACAGTGATGCCGTCCGTCAGAGCATCAACGGCCATATCCGTCCCGCGGATGCTATGGTACGCGATAATATCGCTCCGCTCATCACTACCAAATGGGCCCAGACCTCTCCCTACAATGCACTCAGCCCTGAACTTGGAGGAGAGCGCTCGGTCACCGGTTGCGTAGCCACAGCGATGGCTCAGGTGATGAACTACCACAAGTGGCCTCTCCGCGGTACCGGATCCCACCACTACACATGGCATCAGCAGACCCTTTCGGTTGACTTCTCTCAAGTGGAATTTCAGTGGGATAAGATGTTGCCGACCTATACCGAGCAATCCGATTCAGCATCGAAGGCGGCCGTGGCCGAGTTGATGTATGCCTGCGGTGTGGCTGTGAATATGAACTTCTCACCCACCCTGTCGGGCGGTAACTACTACTCCGCCTCCGAAGCCCTGATCAATTATTTCGGCTACGACAGGGGAATGCGCTACATATCGCGTGAGTACTATGATATCGAATCGTGGATCGAGCTTCTCTACGGCGAGCTGGCGGCCAAGCGCCCCGTGCTCTACTGCGGCAGCAGCCATCGAGGCGGTCACGCATTTATTGTCGACGGCTACCGCTCCACCGATAATGTGGATTATTTCCACATCAACTGGGGTTGGCACGGATGGTCCGACGGCTATTTCCAGATCACCGAACTCGAGCCTACCGTGCAGGGTACCGGTGGCACATCGTCGGGCTACAACGAGTCGCAAAACATGGTTATCGGTATCAAACCGGCCGTGGCAGGCTCCGAGCCTCTTCCGGTGATGGAGTTCTCCTCCGACTTCGCATTCGAGAGCAACACCGTCGACCGCACCGCCGCCAATGCTCAGGTGGTAGTGAAAGATCCGAGTTACATATTCTCACAATCGCTGCTGCCGCTCCGCGCCACTATGGGAGTGAAGCTTACATCGGCCGACGACGGCGAAGTGAAGTATGTGGCTTCGGAGCAGAAGCACTACATCCGCGGCCAAGCGTTCAATCACTATAATCTCTCCGCCGCCGACTTCCCCACCGAGGGTAATTGGCTCGTGGAACCCGCAGTGCAGGATTCGCTCGGCAACTGGTACGACGACGGCCTCGTGCGTATGAACCACGTGCGCTATGCTACCCTCGCCGCCACCCCCGATCAGCTGGTATTCACCAAGGGTGAGGAAGCACAGGTGCGGTGCAACGATCTTTCGCTCATGTCGCCCATCTACTCCGGCAAGCAGTTTGGCGTGAAGGGCACTATGACGGCTTACGACGGCGAATACTATCGCGAAGTGTATGTGGTGCTCTACCACAACGGTATCGCCGTGGCGCAGGGTCCTGTAGTATCCGTGCAGCTCGACGACGGAATGAGCGAGACCGTGGAGTGGGTAGGCACATTCAACAAGACATTCACCCCGGGACAGTATCTGATCGAACTTGTGGAAAGCGGAGGCGACGTAGTGAGCAACGCACTGGCAGTAACTGTAGAGGCTACCCCTACCGAGGAAACGGAGTATGAGATCTACTATACGTACGGCGACAACGCTCGGCAGTCGGCTACCGAAAATGATCCCGCACAGGCCACTATCGATCCCTTCACTACCACCATACACATCACCTGCACCTCGGGCTACTTCTCCGACATCCTCTCCGGATGCATCTTCCGCGGCACTACGGGCGTGTATGAGATCCCCGGCGGATTCGTAGGTCTCAAGGCCGGAGAATCAGCCGAGATACCCCTCGTATTCGACCAGCACATCCTCTCTCACGATGTAGTATATAATATGAAGACCCTCGCCGAGCAGAAGCAGCAGTATATCGGCACACCATCTTACTTCGTGGCATCGACCGCAGGTATCGACGATGTGACCGCCGACAGCGACCACGGCGAGCCCACGGCCTACTACACGGTAGATGGTATAGCCCTGTCGCAAGCACCA
The DNA here is from genome assembly GCA_029060545.1 of Paramuribaculum sp. Taxonomy (GTDB): domain Bacteria; phylum Bacteroidota; class Bacteroidia; order Bacteroidales; family Muribaculaceae; genus Paramuribaculum. The sequence continues at coordinate 2,598 of JAIDTT010000079.1, forward strand.
CAGTCCGGTATCTATATAGCCGTCTACGCCGACGGAACAGCACTCAAGATTATGAGATAATACACACAACCCTTCCGGACGAAGTGAAGCGCCCCGCGACTTGATCAGTCGCAGGGCGCTTTATATTATGAATCGGGATCGGATTAGCCGTTTACCTTCTTCATGTGGGCGATGAGGTCGAGCACCTTGTTGGAGTAGCCGATCTCATTGTCGTACCAGCTTACAACCTTAACGAAGGTGGGGGTGAGCTGGATACCTGCCTTGGCGTCGAAGATAGAGGTGAGGGGGCAGCCGAGGAAGTCGCTGGATACTACAGCATCTTCGGTGTAGCCGAGTACACCCTTGAGTTCGCCTTCGGAAGCTTCCTTCATAGCGGCGCAGATTTCTTCGTAAGTGGTGGGCTTGGCGAGGTTAACGGTGAGGTCAACTACGGAAACGTCGAGGGTGGGAACGCGCATCGACATACCGGTGAGCTTGCCGTTGAGTTCGGGGATCACTTTACCTACAGCCTTGGCAGCGCCGGTGGAGGAGGGGATGATGTTGCCGGAAGCAGCACGGCCACCGCGCCAGTCCTTCATCGAGGGACCGTCAACGGTCTTCTGGGTAGCGGTAGTGGAGTGTACGGTGGTCATGAGGCCTTCTACTACGCCGAACTTGTCGTTGAGCACCTTGGTGATGGGAGCGAGACAGTTGGTGGTGCAGGAAGCGTTGGATACGAACTGAGTACCCTTAACGTACTTGTCCTGGTTAACACCGCATACAAACATGGGGGTGTCGTCCTTCGAGGGTGCGGACATCACTACATATTTAGCGCCGGCTTCGATGTGGGCCTGAGCCTTCTCCTTGGTGAGGAAGAGACCGGTCGACTCTACTACGTATTCTGCACCTACAGCACCCCAGCCGATTTCAGCGGGATTCTTGCAAGCGGTAACACGGATTTCTTTGCCGTTTACGATCAGGAGGCTCTTCTCCATATCGTAGTCAACGGTGCCGTCGAAGCGACCGTGCATGGTGTCGTACTTGAGCATGTAAGCCATGTAGTCAACCGGGAGAAGGTCGTTGATAGCAACTACTTCGATGTCGTCACGTTTGGTAGAGGCACGGAACACGAAACGTCCGATGCGGCCGAAGCCATTAATACCGATTTTTGTCATAATTCTATTAAATAAAATTTGGGTTATAAGTGTCTCATTAAAAGTGGTGATGCTCCATCGGGAACATTACACTTTTCAGCGACACAAAAGTAATAATTATTTTCGGAAATTTTTCCATAATCAATAAAATATTTTTCCTAAATTTGCCGATACAAGCCGGGAGCGGCTTGCTTGTATTTTTTAGAGCGTTTACTCGCGCTTATTCTTGACGCTACGGAACTTCGCAAACTCCATTCAAAGTCAAGGATCGGCAACGGTAGATGGCTACTATCTGTGTGTGAACGGCTCCCCCTGATGGGGAGATTTCGGTCGCGTCTGCGAGTGAGCTGATGTGGCCGGAAAGTCTACATATCACGGCGTAGGCCTCTGCTTAGTTGCTCATTCTGCTTTGAAGGGCATTGCGAAGGCCTCGTAGCGTGGAGTGGGTGGCAAGTACGGATCCCTACGCTTTTCTTATTCCCAACTGCCGACGAGAGGGTGACCGAGGCCTTAATATTTTTTATCAATGAGAAAAAACAATCTTTATCGGATTATGTCGGTCGTATGCCTCTTATGCTGTGTCACCGATTCGTTCGCCAAGCCAAAAGAGTATAATTTCGAACTGACGTGTTCGGCTAAGCCGGATCTATTTTTTAGGGATTTGCCGCAGGCATTGGTCGTGACCGCAAGTTCGTCGGTGGCGAATGATAAAATCTTCGACGCATCGCAACTTCATAAGAAATTCCAGAAACTTTTTGAAGATCGGATAAGGATTACATACACACCATCTGCTGAAGAATTCGTTGAAGAAACGGTGAAGCGATATGCGCGTTCGTCGGGTATTGATTTAGGATATGATAGACTCTCGGATTTTACTCTGAAAGTGAATCTTAAAGAATTAAAGTTTGTTCTGGGTGAAGATGAGGGATATAGCTCAGCTGTATTGGAATGGAGCTTGTATAATCCTGAAGGGAAACTGGTTTTGGATGGCACAAGCAGAGGTCGCCAACCGATCGTATATGGTACTAAAGTCGTGAACGTAATAGCCAAATTCCTTGATAAATCCTTCTCGGATGATTCTCTTGACAAAGCATATTCGAAGGCTCTTGCCGCGATAGATTGGGAAGGGATATCTAGAAATTTAAGCACTGATGCAAGGAAGAAGCAGGAACAGACCCAGGTGACGGGGACGGGTAATACTGAACTTGAGCATACGATCATCCGCTGGTATATCCTCTCTAATCCGTCGGGCGCGGATGTGTCGTGGCGTGTAGTATCATCTACCCCCGATGTACGCAATACCAATGCCAACTTCGTAGGTACGACGCCTTATGAGTCGACTGAATCATTTGACATCAAAGGGCTGACTGCGGAAAATGCTGGCAATGTGCAGATAGAAGTGACTTGCGAGCGCGCAGGGTATCTACCTCAAAAGAAGCGCTTTAATCTGCGTCAGGCAATTGATCAGAAAGAGATTTCGGCCAAATTCAACCTTGTTAAAGAATCTGACGAGTAAATATTTTTTCAAAACATCTTTGGGGGCAGCTCATTATTGTGGGCAGCCCCTTTTTGTCATTTAGCGCCTCCTCTAAATGGTATCCACCAAGAAAGTTTCGAGTTGCATCTTGCCGGATAGACAAATAGATATGAGATGATGAGAGCCTGGGCGCAGTGTTGATGCAGGAGCGATAAATTCGTCCGATGACATCGGACGAATTGGATCGAAGATCTCAGATATCCGAAGGATATATTATCACACGCCTCCCGCAATTACGGCAAAATGAGGCGATTTTTTGAATTATTGCATATTTTTTATAGATTTGCTAATCATTATGGCCGCTTTAAGCGTTTAATACCCGTAGATTATTCTTAATTCAATCAATATTTAATCATTTTCAACTGTTTATTTCCCATGTCATTCATCAAAGACTTTAAGGAATTCGCCATGAAGGGCAACGTAATCGATATGGCGGTCGGCGTAATCGTAGGCGGTGCTTTCGGCAAGATCGTGAGCTCGCTCGTCAACGACATCATCATGCCCGTGGTGACTGTAGCCACAGGTGGCGACGGCTTCACCAACATGAAGTATATCATCACTCCGGCCAAAGAGGCTACTGCCGAGGGTATGGCCGCAGTGGAGGAAGTTGCCATCAACTATGGTATGTTTATCCAAAACATTGTCGACTTCTTCATCATCGCTCTGAGTATCTTCGTGGCTCTGCGCGTGATCATGAAGTTTAAGAAAAAAGAGGCAGAGGCTCCCGCTCCCGTACCCGAACCAACCAAGGAAGAGGTGCTCCTCACCGAGATCCGCGATCTGCTCAAGGAGAAGAAATAATCCGGCAGTAATATATTACTGATACAATACGCGGCGGGGAAGTGATTCCCTGCCGCGTAGTCTTTTTTCCCGCGCCTATTTGCGGCCGAAGTCGGCCGGGATCTCGCCCCACTTCTCCGTATCCCATTTCAGAATAGGATTGGTGTAGGTGTTGGCCGACAGCCAGCGGAGGGCGCGGTCGAGCAGGTCGCGGATAGGCGCGTTGGCCTGCGTGGGGGCGATAGTGGTCTTGATGCGACGGTTGCGCAGCCATGCCAGCGCGGTACGCGAATCGGAATAGATCGGTGTGGTGTGTAGTCCTCGTTGCTTCAGCCATGCAAGAGCGTGGACCAGCGCGAGAAATTCGCCCATATTGTTTGAACCGCCCTGTAGCGGACCCACATGGAATAGTTCGGCACCGGTCGAGATGTCGACGCCGCGGTATTCCACCGGGCCGGGATTGCCGCTGCAGGCGGCGTCTACGGCTATCGAGCCGGAAAGGATCTCGGGGTTGGCATCGTAGTTGGCCTTTTCCGTAGCCGACTGGTGAGAGGCAATGCCACGGAAGAGATTGAGGTATTCGTCGGGGTTGCCGCGATAGGCCTCGATGGCCTGCGTCTGGTTGGGAAAACTTTTGTAGCGTGCCCCCGGGAAGTTCTTGATCTGTAGCTGACACTCCTCCCAGGAGTCGAATACTCCGGTGGAATGACCGGCCCAGACCACATAGTATTTTTTTGAAGCCATCAGGATAGTGTAAGGAAAATGTTGATATCAGCTTGTCGCACACCGGCCTTTTTGGCAACCTCGGCATTGACCGGCTTGCCGAAAAATGTCACTACGGCCGAGCGCACACCCGGAAGCAGGCGCAAAGCATTGGTCATACCGTCGCAGTCCACAAGGCGCGTGAGCATCGTCAGCAGTGAGTTGCTGAGAGCCATGGCCGTAGTGCGTGCCACAGCATTGACCACATTGGTATAGCATACCCGGCGCTGGGTGCCCTTGATGGTGGGTATGGCCATGTCGGGGCCGACGCAACACTTGGTCACTCCGGGGAAGTCGGCGCCGGCGCGCTCGGTGAGGTCGAATATTATCACACCCTTCTTCATCGTGGCGATTGCCTCGGTGTCGAATACCATAGCCGGTTCCACAGGCGTATTGATCACCACATCGGCCGTGCGCAGAGCGTTGAGGAGCACCCGGCGGTGGAGAGCCGACGTCACCACGCGGCAATTGAGGTCGCGTTCGGCACGGCGAAGCGAGTAGATGTCGTTGTCAAACATTCGCACCAGCGCCCCATTGCCGAAAGCCGAACCGGCGGCAGCTCGTGCCGCCCGTCCCGAGCCGATCACGGTAACCTCACACGGCACCACCCCCGTCACTCCGCCGAGCAGAATGCCCTTTCCGCCAAACGAGTCGGCAAGTAGGCTCACCGCACCTACGATTGCTGCGCGGCCTGTGATTTCGGCCAGAATGTCGGCAAACGGCCGGTTACCGTCCATATCCTCCACCATGTCGAGCGCCACGGTGATGATGTGGGCTTCGAGCAGAGCCTTGATGTCGTCGCGCGTAGCCTGAAGCGGTTTGAGCAGGGTCAGAAGCATAGCCCCGCGGCGCATCATCGCCACATCGGTGCGGTTCACTCGCGAGAGCTGTATCACGATGTCGGCCGACCACGCCTGCGCGCGTTCCACGATCTTCACCCCACACTCCGCATAGCGGCTGTCGGGGTAGTGGATCGGAGCCGCCGCTCCGCGTTGCATCACTATCTCGAAGCCATTTTCGATAAGTTGCTGCGCACCTTCGGGTGTGAGCGCGAATCTATGGTCGGCAGGATCTGACGCGGCCGGCAGACCGATAGTGAACAGTTTGCGCGATGCCGCCACAGGCGCCTCTTTGGGCAGTGGAGTGATAACGGGATCTGATACGGATGGATTCATGGCTTGATATTTGGATGGGTAAGGGGGATCCGGAGCATATCGGTAAAGCGGATCAGGCTCTGATCGATCATTTCGGCATTGTCGAGCCAGTCGGCATCGAACTCATACTGAGCCCGGGTGTAGTAGGGGTGGCGGATAGCGAGTTGCTCATCGATAAACGCGCGCAGTTCGTCGTCGCTGAGCGCGGCGATCAGGGGTCGGCGTCGTCGGCCTACCCGCAGGCGTTCCCACAGACGGTCGGTCGAAGCATTTAGCCATACCGTAGTGCCTGATGCGTTCATGCGTTCCATATTGTCGAAAAAGCAGGGAGTACCGCCTCCGCAACCGACCACGGTATCTTCAAACTGGCTGACCTCTTCGAGCATACGGCGCTCCATGTCGCGGAAAGCCTCCTCGCCGCGTGACGCGAATATGTCGCGGATATTGGCATGGAATCGGCGCTCGATATAATTATCGAGGTCAATAAACTGCAACTCAGTGCTACGGTCGAGCGCTTTGCCGAGCGTCGACTTGCCGCAGCCCATATATCCAATTAGGAAAATCGGTTTCATGATCGATGGTAGCTACTCACCGCAAAAATAGCAAAACCACTCCAATCGCCCAAATCCCTCCGGCTTTTATCGGATCGGTAGGAAATCAGTGGATATAAAAATTATGGTAAAAATGTCATTGTACGCTTTTCGTGCGGGGATTCCCGCCAATGCACGATGCACAATTCATGATGCACGATTGATTGACAGGGGGTGAGGGGCGGAGCACGATACCGCTATGGTCGTCGTCGCTTGTGGCGGGTGTCG
>JAIDTT010000008.1 GCA_029060545.1 Paramuribaculum sp.
CCGGCCTTAACTTTGTCCCCACAAACCAAAAATCCAACCGACGTATAGCGTCAGCCCGGGATCGGAGGCTACAGCGCGTAGCGCCTGGCTCCGTCTACCCTCAAATTTTTGTCTTAGTGCTTCGCTTCAGCGAAGCAAATAATCTTAATCTACAGAAATGCCACATACGTTCCATTTTAGACAATTTCTCGGCGAGCCACTGCCACCCGAACTCCGACGCCTCTTCTCCAACCTCGAGCTGTGGCGCCAGAGAGGCGGAGCGCGCCCAATGATAATACTCGAGCAGGGCGACCACAACGTCCGCTACTATCTCGAGAAATACCTCCTCTACCGACACACCATATCCAACTTCGGATCCCTTGTCGTCGACGGAGGCTACACACCGCGCCCACTCGTTCCCCATCTCAACCACCGGCGCACACCCTCCACCATGCCGCCCGACCACTTCCGCGGCTTCACCTATCCAATGGTCATGATGCTCGACACACAGGACAACGTATCCTACGCCAACCCCCTGTCGCGCCGCGCCAACCGCTTCACCCGATTCTATCAGGCCCTGTGGCCCCTCACCTCGCCGATGGGCTTCTTCATCATCCACCTGCGCATCGACCGCAGCATGCCCATGCACGTACTCGGAGGCTCCACCAACATGTGCCGCATGATGCACCTTATCGAGAACCTCACCCTACCCGAGCCACCTCCCCCGCGGCCGATCAACCATCCGCCGGATCCCGACCGCGACTACGCGGATCCCTACCTCGATCCTTACCCCGACAGCCCGATGATGCTCATCCTGATCAGAGACCACGAAGATCAGATCCTCGATCCAAAGATCATCACCGACACCCGCCACAAGCGACGACGACCATAGCGGTATCGTGCTCCGCCCCTCAACCCCTGTCAATCAATCGTGCATCGTGAATTATGCATCGTGCATTGGCGGGAATCCTCGCACGAAAAGCGTACAATGACATTTTTACCATAAACTTTCTCAGGTTTCTACAGCGTCGTAGAGACATCGCTTTGCGATGTAGCAGATGACCAACTGATTGTAGTGCGGATCGATCGATCCGTCACACCAGCATCGGCTCAAGAGTAAAGAAGTCACCGCGTTAGCCCGGAACGAAAGCTTCGGCGCAAAGCGCCTGCTTCCGTCCCTAACTATGCATCGTGCGTCGTCAACAAGGGAACCCTTTCGGGGGGGCTGTTATCGAGGACCGCCGGGACCACGGCCGGGAGGAGGACCGGGATGTCCGCCTGGGCCTCCCCATGCGTTGCGGTCGACGGGCTGGTTGCCTTTGCCGAAGGTGTTGAACTTCCATGTGACGGTGAACATGAAGTAGCGCGTCAGGTCGTTGTACGAGATATCGTCAATGTAGTTGGCAGTGACGGTGCGCTGTACGTTGGAGCGCTGCTGCAGCAGGTCGTAGGCCTTAACGGCGAGCGTGAGCGAACGGCTCGACAGGAGTTCATAGGCGATCTGGGCATTCCACATCCACTCGTTTTTGTCGTAGCCCTGTGCGTAGCCACGCGTAGCTGTATAGGTGAGATCGGAGGATAGGATCATACCGATGGGGGTACGGTAGTAGGCTGAGAATGTGCCACCGAAGTTGTGGATGGTGGTAGACGACGAGCCGAGGGTATTGTGGGTGTACTGCAGGCCGTAGAGCGGACGGAGCTCGAATTCGAGATTGTCGGGACGGAAGGCGAGGGAGGGGCGCAGATGCCACATGAAGGAGCCGGAGCGGTTGCGCTGGGCATTGTTGAAGCCGATGCGCTGATTGTACATCATAAAGGAGTGTACGGTGACCTGCCAGGCCTTATTGCGCAGTGGCTGGGAGAACATTCCCATAAGTCGGCCGGACCATACACCGTTGACGTTGCGGTAGCGGATGGTCTGCGCGCCTGTACCGGGATCGAACTGCGTGTAGGACACGATGGAGTTTTGCGTCATGTCGAAGTCCGACATCACCATCACGGAGCGCTGTGCATCGGCATCGAAGTCCTGGAAACGCAGACGGAAGTAGTGGGTGAAGGAGGGATCGAGCGATGGGTTACCGATCACCACGCGCATAGGATCGGAGTAGTCGGCTACGGGCTGGAGCTGCGTCATCGACGGCTGCGACGATTGGCCGCGGTAGTGCATATTGAGCGAACGGCTCTGGGAGAGCTTGAGGCGGTAGCGCAGGAAGGGGGCAACGTTAAGCACATGGCGTATGGGCACCGTGCGGTCGGGATTGGTGAGGTTGATGCTCTTAGAACTTGAAGGGACGAGCGACACGCCAATATTGAGATTGTGCATGCGCGACACATAGCGGTAGCCGAGGCGGATGTCCTGACTGAAGAAGTTGTTGCGGAACTGGTTGCTGAGCGTATCGTTGAGCACCAACTGAGTGTAGTCGACCATGGGGATACCGTCGGGACCGAATTCAGGAAGCAGAGGATGGTCGTAGACCATCTTGTCGGCATTGTTCCAGCGATACTGTGCGCGGTAAGCGAGGGTGATGAAATGGCCGTTGGAGGCGTCGCCGAGGGGCTCGGTCCATGTGAGTCGGCCCTGCGCCATATTGCTCCATGTATGATTGCCGGTGTACTGGTCATAGAGATCGAGCGAGTCGCCGAAATTGAAGAAGCGGTTGAGTGCGTAGCTCTCCTCGCTCTCGCGGGTATTGGAATACTGGTAGCGTGCCTGGATGGAGAAGGACCGGCCGGGGCGGGAAGCGAAGTTGTGATTATAGATGGCGTTGAGACCGAACTCGATGGCGTGGCCACGCGAGCCTACATCGTTGAATGCACGGCTCACGAGTGTGCGCAGCGGATCTCCGGCGCGGTAGAGCGTGGAATCGATGGAGGTAGAGCGGTTGTGATTGTATGAGAAGTTGGGACGCAGTTCGAGGGTATTGAGCGAGTCGGGCTTCCATAGCATACGGAAGTCGGCGCGCACGTTGTAGCCACGGTCGCGGGCATACTTGCCGATGGTGGCGTAGGATGCCGAATCGGTAAAGATGTATTCACGCTCCTGACGGGTGATGGACTCGCGGTCGGTGTGACTGAACATCACGTCCCCGCCCACGCGGAATATCTCCTGGTTGCCGACGTTGAAATTGACACCTAAAGCATTGGAGGTAGTGATGCCGTTGGAGCCTCCGAAGCGGCGGAAGCGGTTGCCGCTGGAGTCGGTGAAGCCTTCCTGATTGATGTTGTTGAAATTGCCGAGGAAGGTGATCTGATTGTCGTTCCAGAAGCGGTTGAGGTTAAACGAACCCATGTATCGGCCCTGGGTGCCGTAGCCCCCTTCGAGGGTGCCGAAATAGCCGTTTTTCATATTCTTCTTCACGGTGAGGTTGATCACGGTCTCCTCCTCGCCGTCGTCGACACCGGTCATGCGCGCCAGATCGCTCTTGCGATTCACTACCTGTAGGCGGTCGACCATATCAACGGGCAGATTCTTCGAGGCTACCTTGGGATCGTCGGAGAAGAATTCCTTACCGTCGACGAGGATCTTGGTTACGGTCTGCCCGTTGGCCGTGATTGAGCCGTCGGAACCGACTTCGACACCCGGCAGACGCTTGAGCAGATCCTCTACCACGGCATTGGGCTGCGTGCGGTAAGAGTCGGCATTGAATTCGATGGTATCCTCCTTGACCTTTATCTGAGTGGCGACGCCGCGCACGGTGACTCCCGCCAACTCGATCGACGACTGCAAGAGCCGCAGCGTGTCGAGTTCAACGGTAGATCCGGATACTTTCACTTGCTTCTGCAGATTGGCGTAGCCCATGAAGGCTACACGCAGGGCATAGGTGCCTGCAGGTACGTCGCGGAGAGAGAAGCGACCGTTGATGTTGGTGACGCCGTCGGCTACGATCTTGGCCGTATCGCGCTCATTGCGGAGGGTGACGCGCGCACCCGGCAGCGACTCACCGTCGGGATCAACGATCACGCCACGCACCACGGCGGCTGATGCACTCGCCACACTTGTGCATACGCACAGCAGCAGGGCTACAAGGGTTGATATTCTCATTTTAGATAGTTGAATTTTGGACAATACTATGTACCTTATTATGACACGCACGGAGAAGAAAGGTTTATTCGCCTAATCGTTAAAATTGATTAATTTTCACAATCCGGCGCTCCCTCAAATAATCGAAGGCCGCCTCCTGATATCGGAGAAGCGGCCTTCGGGAATTATTTGTCGGCAGACATCCGGCGCTGATTATTCGCCGGCGCTGACTGTCACTTCGTCGGTAACCTCTTCGGGGCTTTCAAAGGGTTCGTAGCCGGCATCGATGATGTCTTCGATGTCGTCCTTGGAAGCCACGATAAGGCGTTCGTATTCGCGCAGACCGGTACCGGCAGGGATGAGGTGACCGCAGATCACGTTCTCCTTCATACCTTCCAGCGGATCGGTCTTGCCGTTGATTGCAGCCTCGTTGAGCACCTTGGTGGTCTCCTGGAAGGAAGCGGCAGACATGAAACTGCTGGTCTGCAGAGCGGCGCGGGTGATACCCTGAAGGATCTGCTCGGATGTGGCGGGTACGGCATCGCGTACCTGCACCAGACGGAGGTCGCGACGCTTGAGAGCGGAATTCTCGTCGCGGAGCTTGCGGGCAGTGATGATCTGACCGGGCTTCACGTTCTCGCTGTCGCCAGCGTCGGTCACTACCTTCTTACCCCAGATGCGGTCGTTCTCGTCCATAAAGGCGCGCTTGTCGACAACCTGCTGCTCGAGGAAACAGGTATCGCCCGGATCGAGGATATTGACCTTGCGCATCATCTGGCGTACGATCACTTCGAAGTGCTTGTCGTTGATCTTCACACCCTGCATACGGTACACATCCTGTACCTCATTGACGATGTATTCCTGAACGGCTGTCGGGCCCATGATGTTGAGGATGTCGGCCGGGGTGATAGCACCGTCGGAGAGGGGTGTACCGGCACGCACGTAGTCGTTTTCCTGCACGAGGATCTGCTTAGACAGAGGCACGAGATATTTCTTGACTTCGCCGATACGCGAGGTGACGGTGATCTCACGGTTGCCACGCTTAACCTTACCGAAGTTGACTTCACCGTCGATCTCGGCCACGACGGCGGGATTCGAGGGGTTACGTGCTTCGAAGAGCTCGGTGACACGGGGCAGACCACCGGTGATGTCACCTGCCGAACCGGAAGCGCGAGGTATCTTCACGAAGATTTCGCCGGGCTTGAGCTGAGCATTCTCGTCGACCATAAGGTGAGCGCCCACAGGGAGGGCGTAGGTCTTTATGATCTGACCGTTGGCGTCAAGGATATTGGCTTCGGGAACCTTGCTGCGGTCCTTCGATTCGATGATCACCTTCTCACGCAGACCGGTCTGTTCGTCGGAATCAACGCGGTAGGTGACGTTCTCGACCATATTGGAGTAGCTTACTGTACCGCCGGCCTCGCTGACGATTACGGCATTGAAGGGGTCCCATTCGCAGATCACGTCGCCCTTGGTCACGGTATCGCCATTGGAGAAGTAGAGCTTCGAGCCATAGGGGATATTGGCGGTGGTGAGCATCATCTTGGTGTTGGGATCGACGATACGCATTTCAGCCATACGGCCGATCACTACCTCAACCTTGCGGCCGCGAGCGTCGACTTCGTCAGTGGTGACGGTACGGAGCTCGTCGATTTCGAGAGTACCTTCGTAGCGCGAGGTCACGGAGGATACGGCAGCGATATTGGATGCAACACCACCGACGTGGAATGTACGGAGGGTAAGCTGTGTACCGGGCTCACCGATACTCTGTGCAGCGATAACGCCCACGGCTTCGCCCTTCTGTACGAGTCGGTTGTTGGCCAGGTTGCGGCCGTAGCACTTGGCGCATACACCCTTCTTGCTTTCGCAGGTGAGCACCGAGCGGATCTCTACGGATTCGATAGGCGAAGCGTTGATGCGGTCGGCAGCGGCGTCGTTGATCTCTTCGCCGGCAGCCACGATGATCTCGCCGGAGATGGGGTCCACAATGTCGTGTACGGACACACGGCCAAGGATGCGCTCGCCGAGTGAGGCTACCACTTCGTCGTTGTTCTTGATCTCACGGCATACGAGACCGCGCAGAGTACCGCAGTCCTCTTCGTTGATGATAACGTCGTGGGCTACGTCGACCAGACGACGGGTAAGATAACCGGCGTCGGCGGTCTTAAGAGCGGTATCGGCAAGACCCTTACGGGCACCGTGGGTGGAGATGAAGTATTCGAGCACGGAGAGACCCTCCTTGAAGTTGGCAAGAATCGGGTTCTCGATGATCTGACCACCTTCGGCACCACTCTTCTGAGGCTTGGCCATAAGACCACGCATACCTGAGAGCTGACGGATCTGGTCTTTCGAACCACGGGCACCGGAGTCGAGCATCATATATACAGGGTTGAAGCCCTGCTGGTCGGCAGAAATCTGCTTCATGAGAGTGTCGGCCAGACGTGCGTTGACGTGCGTCCAGATATCGATGATCTGATTGTAGCGTTCGTTGTTGGTGATGAAGCCCATTGCATAGTTGTTCATCACTTCCTGCACCTGATCGTAGCCTTCCTGTACGTACTGCTCCTTCTCTGCGGGGATGATCACGTCGCCAAGGTTGAACGACAGACCGCCGCGGAATGCCATATAGTAGCCGAGGTTCTTGATGTCGTCGAGGAACTGAGCCGAACGGGGGATACCGCATTTCTTGATCACCTTGGAGATAATGGTACGGAGCGACTTCTTCGACAGAATCTCATTGACATAACCTATCTCTTTCGGCACGTACTGATTGACGAGCACGCGGCCTACGGATGTATTCTCTACGAGATGCTTGATGGGGTTGCCGTCGGCATCAACGTCGTCAACTACGATCGACACGGGAGCGTGGAGAGTGACACGACCTTCGTTGTAGGCGATTTCGGCTTCTTCGGGGCCATAGAATTTCAGGCCCTCGCCTTTGTCGCCCTTACGGAGCTTGGTGATATAGTAGAGACCGAGCACCATGTCCTGCGAGGGCACGGTGATAGGCGCACCGTTGGCGGGATTGAGAATATTGTGGGCACCGAGCATGAGCATCTGTGCTTCGAGCACAGCCTCGTTGCCGAGGGGAAGGTGCACAGCCATCTGGTCGCCGTCGAAGTCGGCGTTGAACGCCGTACATGCGAGCGGGTGGAGCTGGATAGCCTTACCTTCGATGAGCTTGGGCTGGAATGCCTGGATACCGAGACGGTGAAGTGTAGGGGCACGGTTTAGCAATACGGGATGACCTTTCATCACATATTCGAGGATATCCCATACCACGGGCTCCTTGCGGTCTACGATCTTCTTGGCCGACTTAACGGTCTTGACAATGCCGCGCTCGATGAGCTTACGGATCACGAAGGGCTTGTAGAGCTCGGCTGCCATATTCTTGGGCAGACCGCACTCGTGCATCTTCAATTCGGGGCCTACGACGATTACCGAACGGGCGGAATAGTCGACACGCTTACCGAGGAGGTTCTGACGGAAGCGACCCTGCTTACCCTTGAGCGAGTCGGAGAGCGACTTGAGAGGACGGTTGGCTTCGGTCTTCACAGCCGACGACTTGCGGGAGTTGTCGAGCAGCGAGTCTACGGCTTCCTGGAGCATACGCTTCTCGTTGCGGAGAATCACCTCGGGAGCCTTGATTTCGATAAGGCGTTTGAGACGATTGTTGCGTATGATCACACGACGGTAGAGATCGTTGAGGTCGGAGGTGGCGAAGCGGCCGCCATCGAGGGGCACGAGAGGACGGAGTTCGGGCGGAATCACGGGCACTGCCTGAAGGATCATCCATTCGGGCTTGTTGCGGCCGCGCGATGCTCGGAACGACTCCACTACCTGAAGGCGCTTCAGAGCCTCGGTCTTGCGCTGCTGCGAGCCGTCAGTGTCGGCCTGATGACGCAACTGATAGGAGAGGTCGTCGAGATCGATGCGCTGCAGCAGATCGTAGATGGCCTCAGCACCCATCTTGGCTATAAACTTATTGGGATCGCTGTCGTCGAGGCTCTGATTGCCCTTGGGCAGCTTCTCGATGATATCGAAATATTCTTCCTCGGTGAGGAGGTCGAGAGCTTCCACTCCTTCCACTTCTCCGGGCTGGATCACGACATAGCGCTCGTAGTAGATTACGGCGTCGAGTTTCTTCGACGGCAGGCCGAGCAGATAGCCAATCTTATTGGGGAGAGAGCGGAAATACCAGATGTGGGCTACGGGTACCACGAGCTTGATGTGGCCCATACGTTCGCGACGCACCTTCTTCTCTGTGACTTCCACACCGCAGCGGTCGCACACGATACCCTTGTAGCGGATACGCTTGTACTTGCCGCAATGGCATTCATAGTCCTTTACCGGGCCGAAGATTCTTTCGCAAAACAGACCGTCGCGCTCAGGCTTGTAAGTACGGTAGTTGATGGTTTCAGGCTTAAGCACCTCGCCCGACGACTTCTCGAGGATTTCCTCGGGCGAAGCCAGGCCGATGGTGATTTTGGTGAAACCGGTCTTTGCTTTATTGTCTTTTCTAAAAGCCATATATAATGATTAGCTGATTGACTGATATATGTGAGAGATGTGTAAATCGATTGGCAGACCTGATTACTGCTCGAGGTTGATGCTCAGACCCAGACCGCGGAGCTCATGGAGCAATACGTTGAGCGATTCGGGGATGCCGGCAACCGGCATTGCGTCGCCCTTGACGATAGCTTCGTAAGCCTTGCTGCGGCCGTTGACGTCGTCGGACTTGATGGTGAGGATCTCCTGAAGGATGTGGGCGGCGCCGAATGCTTCGAGCGCCCATACTTCCATCTCACCGAAACGCTGACCACCGAACTGTGCCTTACCGCCCAGAGGCTGCTGGGTGATGAGGGAGTACGGACCGATGGAGCGGGCGTGCATCTTATCCTCTACCATGTGGCCGAGCTTAAGCATGTAGATCACACCTACGGTAGCGGGCTGGTCGAAGCGTTCGCCGGTACCGCCGTCGTAGAGATATGTCTTGCCGTAGCGCGGGAGGCCGGCCTTGTCGGTCCATGCATTGAGGTCGTCGAGAGTGGCTCCGTCGAAGATCGGGGTGGCAAACTTCTCGCCAAGCTCGCGGCCTGCCCAGCCAAGCACGGTCTCGAATATCTGACCGAGGTTCATACGCGAAGGCACACCGAGGGGGTTGAGCACGATGTCGACCGGAGTACCGTCGGCGAGGAAGGGCATATCTTCCTGACGCACGATACGACTCACGATACCCTTGTTACCGTGACGGCCTGCCATCTTGTCGCCCACGCTGATCTTACGCTTCTTGGCTACATATACCTTGGCCATCTTCATGATGCCCGAGGGGAGGTCGTCGCCGATGGAGATATCGTTTTTCTTGCGGCGGAGCTCGGTCTCAATCTCCTTCTTCTTGCGGAGATAGTTGACGATACATTCGCGGATCATTTCATTCTTATGAGCGTCGGCTACCCACTTACTGAGGTTGATAGTGTCGTAGTCGATCTCGCGTAGCACTGCTGCGGAGAACTTCTGACCTTTGGCCACGATGTCGGTGCCGAGGAAGTCCTTCACACCCTGCGAAGTCTTGCCCTGGGTGAGAGTCATGAGCTTCTCTACCAGAAGATCCTTGAGTGCATCGAGACGCTCTTCATATTCTTCGTCGAGCTTGGGAAGCACGGCGTCTGCTGCGCGACCCTTCTTCATCTTGGCTGCGCGGCTGAAGAGGTTGGTACCGATCACTACACCCTTGAGTGAGGGAGATGCCTTGAGAGAAGCATCTTTCACGTCGCCGGCCTTGTCGCCGAAGATAGCGCGGAGCAGCTTCTCCTCGGGGGTAGGATCGCTTTCTCCCTTAGGTGTGATCTTACCGATCATGATATCACCGGGTACCACGTGGGCGCCGACACGGATAATACCGCGCTCGTCGAGGTCTTTGGTAGCCTCTTCGCTCACGTTGGGGATATCGCTTGTGAGTTCCTCCATACCACGCTTGGTCTCGCGTACTTCGAGCGAGTATTCGTCGACATGGACGGAGGTGAGGATATCTTCACGCACCATACGCTCGTTGAGCACGATAGCGTCCTCATAGTTGTAACCCTTCCAAGGCATGAACGCTACCTTAAGGTTGCGTCCGAGGGCGAGCTCGCCGTTTTCGGTCGAATAACCTTCGGTAAGGATAGTGCCGTTGGTGACACGCTGACCTACTTCACAAATAGGACGGAGGTCGATAGTGGTGCTCTGGTTAGTCTTGCGGAACTTAGGAATATTGTACTGCTTCACAGCATCCTCGAATGCTACGAATTCCTGGTCAGGAGTGCGGTCGTAGCGGATACGGATGGTGGTAGCATCGACATACTCTACTGTGCCTTCGCCTTCAGCCATGATCTGAGTGCGGCTGTCGCGGATGAGCTGGCCTTCGAGGCCGGTGCCCACGATAGGCGACTCGCTACGCAACAGAGGTACGGCCTGACGCATCATGTTCGATCCCATGAGTGCGCGGTTGGCGTCATCGTGCTCGAGGAAGGGGATGAGCGATGCTGCGATAGATGCGATCTGAGTGGGTGACACGTCCATAAGCTCTACCTGGTCGGGAGCCACGATAGGGAAGTCGGCATCAAGACGGGCTTTTACGCGGTCGCGTACGAAGGAGCCGTCGTCGTTGACGGGGGCGTTGCCCTGAGCGATCACCTTACCCTCTTCGATCTCGGCGGCGAGATAGATCACCTCGTCGTTGTTGAGGTTGACCTTGCTATCCTTCACCTCGCGGTAAGGAGTCTCGATGAAGCCGAGGTCGTTAATCTTGGCATATACGCAAAGCGAGGAGATCAGACCGATGTTGGGGCCTTCTGGAGTCTCGATCGGGCAGAGACGACCATAGTGAGTATAGTGCACGTCGCGAACCTCGAAGCCTGCGCGCTCACGCGACAGACCGCCGGGGCCGAGAGCCGACATACGGCGCTTGTGGGTGATTTCGGCCAAAGGATTGGTCTGGTCCATAAACTGCGACAGAGCATTGGTACCAAAGAAGGTGTTGATCACCGACGAGATAGTCTTGGCATTGATCAGGTCGATGGGTGTAAACACTTCGTTGTCGCGAACATTCATACGCTCGCGGATGGTGCGCGACATACGAGCAAGACCTACACCGAACTGGTTGTAGAGCTGTTCGCCAACGGTACGTACACGACGGTTGGAGAGGTGGTCGATATCATCGACATCAGCCTTTGAGTTGATAAGCTCAATCAGATATTTGATAATGGCGATGATATCCTCCTTTGTGAGTACCTTCACATCCATAGAGGTAGTGAGGCCGAGCTTCTTATTGATACGGTAGCGGCCTACTTCGCCGAGGTCGTAGCGCTTCTCGGAGAAGAAGAGGTTGTTGATCACCTCACGTGCGGATGCATCATCCGGCGGCTCGGCGTTGCGCAGCTGTCGGTAGATATACTGGATAGCCTCCTTCTCAGAGTTGGAGGTATCTTTCTGCAGTGTATTGAAGATAATTGAGTAGTCGGTGGCGTTGGCATCCTCTTTGTGAAGAAGGATGGTAGAAGCGCCGGATTCGAGAATCAGAGGTATGTGCTGCTCTTCGATGACAGTCTCGCGGTCGATGAGCACCTCGTTGCGGTCGATCGATACAACCTCGCCGGTATCTTCGTCGACGAAGTCTTCCACCCAGGTCTTGAGCAGACGGGCAGCGAACTTACGGCCGATGCATTTCTTGAGGTTGGTCTTATTGACTTTCACCTCCTCGGCCAGACCGAATATCTCGATGATTTCTTTGTCGGTTTCGAGACCAATACCACGCAGCAGAGTGGTGACCGGAAGTTTCTTCTTACGGTCGATGTACGCATACATCACATTATTGATGTCGGTAGCAAACTCGATCCACGAACCGCGGAAGGGAATGATACGTGCCGAGTAAAGCTTGGTGCCGTTGGCGTGAGTGCTCTGACCGAAGAACACACCGGGCGAACGGTGAAGCTGCGATACGACGACGCGTTCGGCGCCGTTGATCACGAAAGTACCCTTCTCGGTCATATAAGGAATAAGACCAAGGTACACATCCTGTATCACGGTGGCGAAATCCTCGTGATCGGGGTCAGTACAATAGAGCTTCAGCTTAGCCTTGAGAGGCACACTGTAGGTCATACCCCGCTCGAGACACTCCTCGATGGTGTAGCGAGGCGGATCGATATAATAGTCGAGAAATTCGAGTACGAAATTATTGCGCGTGTCGGCGATAGGGAAATTCTCGGCGAAAACTTTATAAAGGCCTTCATTATTGCGTTTTTCCGGCGGGGTATCGAGCTGCAGAAAGTCTCTGAACGACTTAAGCTGCACCTCCAGAAAGTCCGGATAAGGCAGTGGGTTCTTTACCGACGCAAAGTTAACACGTGGCTTGGTATTGGAAACTGACATTTATTAAAAAGGGTAAGGTTACGGGAACTGAAATTAAATATTAACACAATAAGGTTAAGTAACGGGCGGATCGCCGTTACTTAACCTATATACCTGAATAACAGGCGTTATTATTTAAGTTCAACTTCAGCGCCAGCTTCTTCGAGCTCTTTCTTGAGACCCTCAGCTTCGGCTTTGGGAAGGCCTTCCTTAACTACAGAGGGAGCACCGTCAACGAGTTCCTTAGCTTCCTTGAGGCCAAGACCGGTCTGAGCCTTCACTACTTTCACTACGTTAAGCTTGCTTGCGCCAGCGTTCTTGAGTACTACGTCGAAAGAGGTCTTCTCTTCAACAGCCTCACCGGCAGCAGCGGGACCAGCGGCAACAGCTACAGCAGCAGCTGCGGGTTCGATACCGTATTCCTCTTTGAGGATCTGAGCAAGTTCGTTTACTTCTTTTACGGAGAGGTTAACAAGTTGTTCTGCAAAAGCTTTTAAATCTGCCATTTTTGTATGATTTTATTTGTTGTTTACTAAAGTATTGGAGTAAAATTTATGCTTCTTTTTTAGAGAGGGTCTCAAGGATGCCATGAAGCTTGGTGCCACCCGAGGTAAGAGCAGAAACCACATTCTTGGCGGGCGACTGCAGGAGAGCCACAACGTCGGCGATGAGTTCGTTCTTGCTCTTGATAGTAGCGAGAACATCGAGCTGTTCGGGGCCGAAGTATACTGTTTCTTCTACATATGCAGCCTTGAGTGCGGGGAGTACGTCGTCCTTCTTAACAAAGTCCTTGATGAGCTTGGCAGGGGCATTTGCCACCTGAGTACACATCAGAGAGGTAGGACCGGCCAGTGCAGGATACAGTTCGCTGTAGTCACCTTCGAGCTGTTCGAGAGCCTTGTGGAGAAGAGTATTCTTCACTACTACGAGTTTAACGTCGGCCTTAGCGCAGGCGCGGCGGAGCTCGCTGGTCTTTTCAGCGTCGAGGCCTGCGGTCTGTACGAGGTAGAAATTGGGGTACTCGCGTAGGATCTCAGCGATTTTTTCGATAATTATTCCTTTATCTTCCTTTCTCATTTTGCTTAATCTTTTATAGGATTATTCACCGACGGACTTGGCATCAACTTTGACACCGGGGCTCATCGTTGACGAAAGATAAATGCTCTTGAGATATGTACCCTTTGCGGTAGCGGGCTTAAGTTTGATAAGGGTGTTGATAAATTCACGGGCATTGTCGCGCATCTGCTCGGGGGTGAAGCTCACCTTACCGATCGAAGAGTGTACGATACCGTTTTTATCGACCTTGAAGTCGATCTTACCCTTCTTCACTTCTTCCACCGCCTTGGCTACATCCATAGTGACGGTACCGCTCTTGGGGTTAGGCATCAGGCCACGGGGACCGAGGATACGGCCGAGAGCACCGATCTTACCCATGATAGCGGGTTGGGTGATGATAACGTCTACGTCAGTCCAGCCACCTTTGATCTTCTCAATATATTCGTCGAGGCCTACATAGTCGGCACCGGCGGCTTTGGCGGCAGCTTCTGCGTCGGGGTTGCAGAGTACGAGTACTCTTACAGTCTTGCCGGTTCCGTGGGGCAGAGTCACTACGCCACGTACCATCTGGTTAGCCTTACGGGGATCCACACCAAGACGCACATCGATATCAAGCGAAGCATCGAACTTAGTAAAGGTCACTTCCTTTACTTTCTCGCAGGCTTCAGCAAGCGTGTACGATTTCCCAGCTTCAATCTTCTCTTGGGCCAACTTTTGATTTTTTGTCAGTTTACTCATTTTTTCAGGATTGAAGTTTATTAGTTATTTGCAGGGAATGTGCCTTCTACGGTGATACCCATACTTCTGGCTGTACCGGCAACCATACGCATAGCAGATTCGACTGTGAAGCAGTTGAGGTCAGGCATTTTGTCTTCTGCAATTGCCTTTACCTGCTCCCAGGTCACCTTACCTACCTTCTTACGGTTGGGCTGTGCGGAACCGCTCTTGAGCTTGGTAGCTTCGAGAAGCTGAATAGCCACAGGAGGGGTCTTTACTACAAAGTCGAAGCTCTTATCGGTGTAGTAAGTGATTACTACCGGGAGAACTTTGCCGGCTTTGTCCTGAGTACGGGCATTGAACTGCTTGCAAAATTCCATGATGTTGATACCCTTCGAACCCAAAGCAGGGCCGACGGGGGGTGAGGGATTGGCTGCTCCACCCTTAATCTGCAATTTGATTTGTCCAGCAATTTCTTTAGCCATTTTAATCTGAATTTTAGATATTGGTGTTTATAGCGCGAGAGGAATTCGGGCCGACACACAGCAAAGAGCTATTCGTAACCATAGCTCTATAGCCGCGACAATCGATCCGGCATCACACTCTTTCTACTTGCGAATTTTCCAACTCGAGAGGGGTCTTACGGCCAAAGATCTTGACCAAAACCTTAAGTTTTTTCTTCTCACGATCCACCTCCTCGATCTCACCGGTAAAGCCACTGAACGGACCGGAAATCACCTTTACCGACTCACCTACGAGATAATCGTTGATAGAGTCAACGGTGATATCGGCCATCTGATCGGCCATACCAAGCATACGCTGTACTTCGCTCTGACGGAGAGCCTCGGGCTGGGCGCCTTTGCCTTTTCCGCGGAGGAAGTCAATTACGTTGGTGGTATTGCGGAGCTCGTACATCACTTCACCATGCAGGATGGCTTCAACGAATACGTAACCGCTGTAAAGGTTTTTCTCCTTCACGACTTTCTTACCACCACGCACGGTAAGCACTTTTTCAGTTGGAATCAACACTTGGAAAACGTAGCGGCCAAGGTCGGTATTGCGGATTTGTGCATCCAACACTTCCTTCACCTTGGCTTCTTTTCCGGAGATGGCACGCAACACGTACCACGCTTTCTTTTCTTCGGCCATTGATTACTTGATTTTCAAAGTGGTTACTCGGGCAATGCCTTAGAAAAACGAGGGCAAAGCGTAAATAAGTGACATTACTTTCTCGACTACCCAGTCCATTACCCAGATTATCGCAGCGATTATAATGGAAGCTATCATCACGATAAGGGCACTTTTTACGACCTGGGCTTTTGTCGGCCAGGAGGTCTTATACCGCAGTTCGGTGTAAGACTCCTCGATATTCGTAAATAGTTTTAGCTTTTTCATTTGAATTTTCTTTAGCACGGGACGAGAGGCTCGAACTCCCGACACCTGGTTTTGGAGACCAGTGCTCTACCAACTGAGCTAGTCCCGTATTGGTAAAGCAATCGGCCCTGAGGCTATCTATGCTGGCACTTAAGGCCGATTGCTTTTGTTATTGAATCATCGTCCGGCACGGGAGCCGGAGGGAATGAATATTAGTCGAGGATTTCGGTGATCTGACCGGAACCTACGGTGCGGCCACCTTCACGGATAGCGAAGCGAAGACCCTGATCGCAAGCTACGGGGTTGATGAGCTCAACGATGATTTCTACGTGGTCGCCAGGCATAACCATTTCAACGCCTTCGGGAAGGGTGATTTCACCGGTTACGTCAAGTGTACGGATGTAGAACTGGGGACGATAGTGGTTGTGGAAAGGAGTGTGACGACCACCCTCTTCTTTCTTGAGGATATATACAGAAGCTTTGAACTTGCTGTGGGGCTTCACAACACCGGGATGGCAGATTACCATACCACGCTTGATATCTTTCTTGTCGATACCGCGGAGGAGGAGACCCACGTTGTCACCTGCTTCACCCTGATCGAGGAGCTTGCGGAACATTTCAACACCGGTTACAACCGACTTCATGTCTGCACCGAGACCCATGATCTGAACTTCGTCGCCTACCTTTACGATACCGGTTTCGATACGGCCGGTAGCTACGGTACCACGACCGGTGATCGAGAACACGTCTTCAACAGGCATAAGGAAGGGCTTATCGATATCGCGGGGAGGCAGGGGAATCCAGTTGTCAACTGCTTCCATGAGCTCCATAACCTTAGCTTCCCATTCGGGTTCGCCATTGAGGGCGCCGAGAGCGGAACCACGGATGATGGGAGTTTCGTCGCCATCATATTCGTAGCTGGAGAGGAGGTCACGCATTTCCATTTCAACGAGTTCGAACATTTCTTCGTCGTCTACCATGTCGCACTTGTTGAGGAACACAACGATACGGGGTACGTTTACCTGACGGGCGAGAAGGATGTGCTCGCGGGTCTGGGGCATAGGACCGTCGGTAGCAGCAACTACAATGATAGCACCGTCCATCTGAGCAGCACCGGTTACCATGTTCTTAACGTAGTCAGCGTGGCCGGGGCAGTCAACGTGAGCGTAGTGACGGTTAGCGGTTTCGTATTCTACGTGAGCGGTGTTGATGGTAATACCACGTTCCTTTTCCTCGGGAGCGTTGTCAATCTGGTCGAAGGACTTCACCTCAGAAAGACCTGCCTTAGCAAGTACGGTGGTGATAGCTGCGGTAAGAGTGGTTTTACCGTGGTCAACGTGACCGATAGTACCGATGTTAACATGCGGTTTCGTTCTTTCAAATTTCTCTTTAGCCATAACTTTTTGCTATTATATATTGTTAGTGTTGTAAGCGAATTGTTTGGTTTTCTAATCACGACGCCACGAAAGGCATAGGCACAATCGGGGCTGTCGGATATTACAAAAATTTGAGCCGATGGCGGGATTTGAACCCGCGACCTCTTCCTTACCAAGGAAGTGCTCTACCCCTGAGCTACATAGGCAATTATCGGTTTTTAGAGCGGAAGACGAGGCTCAAACTCGCGACCCTCAGCTTGGAAGGCTGATGCTCTATCAACTGAGCTACTTCCGCAAA
>JAIDTT010000080.1 GCA_029060545.1 Paramuribaculum sp.
AGTATTATCATTGGGCGTGCTCCGCCTCTCTGGCGCCACAGCTCGAGGTTGGAGAAGAGGCGTCGGAGTTCGGGAGGCAGGGGCTCGCCGAGGAATTGTCTAAAATAAAAAGAATGGGGCATTCCTGTAGATTAAGATTATTTGCTTCGCTGAAGCGAAGCACCAAGACAAAAATTTTGAGGGGGACGGAGGCAGGCGCTACGCGCTGTAGGCTCCGATCCTGGCTGACGCAATGCGGCGCTTGATTTTGAGGGTAGACGGAAGCAGGCGCCTGCGGCGCTGAAGCTTCCGTTCCCGGCTAACGCAGTGATTCCTTTGCTTTGGTGGTGCAAAGTTAAGGCCGGTTTTGGCCGGCCTAACACATATTTTTAAAAAAAAATTTCAGCAAGATTATATGGTATATATCTATAGGTTGCGGAGGAGGGTCCAGAGGAGGATGGCGATGAGCCAGGCGGCTACTGCGGTGCGGCTCAGGAGGTATCGGGCAAGACGGGGATGGCGCCCGGAGGTATGGTCGGCGTAGATGGTGAGTAATAGTATGGGGAGCGCGATGAAGAGGAAGGGGTTGGCGCTCCAGGCGTCGGCTATGTGGCCGCGTAGCAGCTGCTGGAGGGCTGTCTGACTTCCGCAACCGGGGCAGTCGTAGCCTGTGAGCCAATGGATGGGACAGCGCGGCAGCCAGGATGACTGCACGGGCAAAAGGAGATATATGACTACAACCGCGAGGACTATTAGCCCCGCGGCTGTGAGTATCAGTCGGCGTCGCTGCGCCTGATTCATCCAAAGAGGTTGATGGCGATGATGAATGGGAGCTCCACGATGCCTGCCACGATCGATACAAGGAGCCAGATTTCGGCCGTCTGCGATGCGCGACGCGCTCCTTCGTAGTCGCCATCGGCGTAGCGCGAGGATACGTAGGTGGAATAGATGACGGAGACTATGGCGGGCACCATGCAACAGAGTATTATGGCGGCGATGCCCCAACCGAGATATGAACGCGGACGTTCGGGACGGGACTCGCACTCAGCTGTAGGGTCGGCATAGAGGGGCGCGGCTACGGGTGTAGCTTCGACGACGTCCTCTATTATTTCAGTCGGCACGCTACCGAAGCTGCCGGCCAATTCGGGCAGCCGGGATGCCTTGACCCAACTTGTCAGCCCCTGACGCCATACTCTGACGTCGGGGCTGAAATGCGGGGAGGCCATGAGCTCTTCGAGCGTCAGGGGGCCTATCTTTTCCTGTTGGGCTGTCGCAAGCCAATATTGGATTCTTTCCATCAGAAGAATTTGGTCTCGGTGCCGAAGATGTCGGTAAGCAGATTGTTGGCCAAGCGACTGGCACCGATACGGAAGTATTCGTTGTCGAGCCACTCTTCGCCGAGTACGTGCTTCACGATGGTGTAATAGGCGAGAGCCTCATCGGTGGTGGACACGCCACCGGAGGGCTTGATGCCGATTTTCTTGCCGGTGGCTTCGTGGTATTCCTTGATGCACTCGGCCATGATGTAGGCGGCTTCGAGGGATGCGCCGGGATATTCCTTGCCGGTGGATGTCTTGATGAAGTCGGCGCCGGAGTACATGGCGAGTATCGAGGCTGCACGGATATTCTCGGCAGTCTTGAGCGCGCCAGTCTCGAGGATCACCTTGAGGTGAGATTCGCGGCAGGCAGCTTTGAGTTCGGCAATTTCGTCGCATACCTCTTCCCAGTCGCCGTCGAGGAAGTTGCCGAGGTTGAGCACGATGTCGATTTCATCGGCACCGCCGTCGACTGCGAGAGCGACTTCGGCTACCTTCACTTCGGGGAAGGTCTGCGACGAGGGGAATGAGCCGGCAACACAGGCTATATTGACTTCGCTGACGTCGAGCACGGTGCGAACGACGGGGGCGAAATTGGGATAGACGCAGATGGCTGCTACGTTGGGCATATCGGGATGCTCGGACTCAAATTCGTTGACACGCTCGGTGAAGGCGGCCACTGAGACGGGAGAGTCGGTGGACTTGAGGGTGGTGAGATCGATGGAGTTGAAGAGCTGCTTGAGGACTTCGGGAGTGCGGTTAGCCTCCAGTTCGTCGGCCAGAATCTTAGCTACGCGCTCTTTGACCAGAGCGTCGTCGGTGGTCACTTTGCTTTTGGCTACTGTGTCGTGATATTTATCTGCCATGATTGTAGATTTATGAGTGTTAGGTATTTCTATTTCTGAAGTTTGGGATTACTGATGTGGCGATCCTTATCTCTAATGGTTTTCTTGCGCAGATTGTTCATCATCGCTTCCTGAAGCGATATGCCGTGCTGATTGGCTATGGCTGCGACGACCCAAAGCACATCGGCAAGCTCGTCGGCCAGGTCGAGTGTCTCGCCGGGCTTTGCCGACTGGTCGCCGTCGAGGCGCGCTATCACGCGGGCTACCTCGCCTGTCTCCTCCGCCAGAATGGCCATATTGGTTAGGGGCGAGAAGTAGCGGACGCCGTGGGTGCGTATCCACCCGTCGACCATCTGCTGCACAGCTGCTATGGTGAGATCGGAATCCATGGGCTTACTCTTTGAGGCGTGAGTCGATGATTATGGTCACGGGGCCGTCGTTGACCAACTCCACTTTCATATCGGCGCCGAACACGCCTGTGGCTACCGGGCGGCCGAGGCGCTCCTCCAAGAGGCGGCAATAGAACTCATAGAGGGGCTTGCTCTGAGGTGGTCGCGCGGCGCGTATGTAGCTCGGCCGGTTGCCCTTGCGTGTCGAAGCCGTGAGGGTAAACTGGCTTATGGCAAGGACATCGCCCCCGGCATCGACAATAGAGCGGTTCATCACTCCCTGCTCGTCGTCGAAGATACGCAGGGCGGCCGTCTTGTCGGCGAGCCACACGGCTTCAGGCTCCGTGTCGCCCTCCTCGACGCCAACCAATATCATAAGCCCGCGGCCTATACGCCCGCGGCACTCACCCTCGATCGTGACCGAGGCGCGGCTCACTCGTTGGATTACTATACGCATTATGCCACAAACTTAGCTAAAATCCCCAAAAAATCCTATTTTTGTAAAAAAATTAATCTTATCCATTATGAATCATCTTACCTCCTTACTGACGTGCGTGTACCTCTCCCTCACGGCTCTGGCTCCCCTCCCGGCGAGCGCCTATACCGAACCGACTGACACATCGGCAGTAGACCGATCGGGATGGACAGTCATCACAGCTCCGGCCGTGAGCTGGGTATCGAAAGACATCCCTTACCGCCAACAGGCTACTCCCCCGGCAATGACCACTGCTGACACTACGCTGACCGCATGGCGCGGAGAGCGCATAGGGATGGAGGCTCTGATAGCGTCGCCACGCGATCTCACGAATCTTCGGCTCAAGGTGAGCGGTCTGCGCCGCGACGGCAAGGAGGTGGCCAAAGATGCGGTATCGGCCTCATTCATGCGCTACGTGCTGTCGAGCGACTGGAAGGCGTGTGGCTACCCCTCCGATACGCTTCCTACTCATACGCTCCCCGATATGATCGATCTGCCGGGAGAGACTATCGACGCTATGGCAGCCAACACCGTGCGCCCGGTATGGGTAAGCGTGGAGGTGCCCCGCGATTTCGCACCGGGACGATATACGCTCTCGCTCGCCGTAGAGGAGGGTAAGAAAGCACGTAAGCTCGGTGAGCTCGAAGCAACTATCGAGGTGCTCGACCGTCAGCTACCCGCTCCGGCCGACTATTCCTTCTATCTCGACCTCTGGCAGCAGCCCTACAGCGTGTCGCGCTACTATGGCGTGGAGCCCTGGAGCGACGAACATTTCCGCCTGCTCGAACCATACGCCGACATGCTCGCGCGCCTCGGTCAGAAGACCATATCGGCCATACTCTTCTACGAGCCGTGGGGTGAGCAGTCGAATGACAAGTTTGAACCGATGGTGGTGACCACCCGCCAGGCTGACGGATCATGGCACTTCGACTACGATATACTCGACCGCTGGATCGACTTCATGATGACCCGCGGCATCGACACTCACATCAGCTGCTTCACTATGGTGCCCTGGCAGCCCGAATACCGCTACATCGACGCTTCGACGGGGAAATATGCCACTCTGAATGCAAAACCCGGCTCAGAGGCTTACAATGACCTGTGGGGGACATTCCTGCGCGACTTCGCGGCCCACCAGAAGGCACGCGGCCTTACTGAAAAGACCGTAATCTTTATGGACGAGCGGGGCATAGACGATATGCTGGCAGCCTACGCAGTGGCCCGCGAGGCGGCTCCTGAATTACGCATGGGTCTGGCCGGCAGCTATCACCCGGAGCTTATAGACTCGCTCTATATCTATTCGCTCATCAAGGGCGACTTCTTCCCGGCCGATGTGATCAAGCGCCGCAACAATGCTGACCAAGTCACGCTGATGTATACCTGCTGCGCCACACCGGCTCCGTCGCAGTTTATCAACAGCGATCCTGCCGACGGCGCATATATCCCGCTCTACTCGACGGCCACCGGCCACGACGGCTATCTGCACTGGTCGTATATCAACTGGACGGACAATCCTCTCGAAGATTCGCGCTTCCACATGTTTGCCCCCGGCGATACGTATTTCGTGTATCCTGACGGGCGCTCCTCGGTGCGCTACGAGCGCCTGCTCGAAGGCATCCAGCAGAGCGAGAAGATAGCGATACTGCGCGATGAATTCGCGGGCAACGGCGACGCAGACCGTCTGCAGCAGCTCGACAATGCGCTGCTCCCGATCCGCACCGGCGCTCTCAATCCCTGGTACCCGACATCGGAAGTGGTGAATACTCTGGAGCGCGCGCTGGTCAATCTTTCGCGTTAGCCTTGCCGGCAAGCTGACCGCAAGCGGCCATGATGTCCTCGCCGCGCGATGCACGTATGGTGGCCGTGATTCCGGCGGCGTTCAACCGATCGCGGAAGGCCTCCATCACGGGGGTGGTAGACGACTCGCGGTCGAATCCCTCGATGGAGTGGAAGCGGATGAGATTGACACGGCAATGAAGGCCGCGCAGGAGGCGGGCCAGAGCGTCGGCATGGCGCAGGCTGTCGTTTTTACCGCGCCACATGATATACTCCACTGAAAGGCGGCGCTGGTGAGCCCAGTCGTATCCACGGAGCATATCCACCACTGCCGTGAGCGGATAAGCACGCTCCACGGGCATGATCTCCTCGCGCTCGGCGCTGAAGGGTGAGTGCACGCTTATGGCGATATGGACGTTGGTCTGCTCGATGATGCGCCTGAGGATGTCGATGCGGCCGATACTCGACAAGGTGATGCGTCGGGGGCTCCACGCCAGTCCCCAAGGTGCGGTGAGTATCTCGATAGATTTCATGACGGCGTCGGCATTGTCGGTCGGTTCGCCCATGCCCATATACACGATGTTGGTAAGGCGCTCCGACTCCTCGACGCTCAGCACCTGATTGATGATCGCCGCAGTGGTGAGATTGCCATGGAATCCCTGCCGCCCGGTCATACAGAAGCGGCAGTTCATGCGACATCCGGCCTGCGAACTGACGCAGAGCGTGGCGCGGTCGGCGTCGGGAATCATGACCGACTCGATGTCGCGGCCACCGACACCGGGGAAGAGATACTTGGCGGTGCCGTCGGCTGACACGGTGCGGAGCACGGGCTCCTGACGCCCTACGCAGTAGCGCTTCTTGAGCTCTTCGCGACCACGCAGCGACAGATCGGTCATAGAATCGATATCGGTGACACGCTTCACGTAGAGCCAACGTGCCATCTGTCCGGCCGCAAAACGCGGCAGGCCACACTCCTGCGCCACCTCAGCGAGGTCGGCTTTGGTCATTCCTATAAGTGGTAAAAGGGTCTCAGCCATAGTATTCCGGTGTTTGGGTAACGGGCTTCAAAGGTAGCAAATAATTGGCGCATTTAGAATTTTTAAAATCTTTTTGCGTTTATAGGGTTGTGGCACAAAGTATTATGTAGTAACTTTGCATTGCGAAAAACACAAGTCGCCCTTTGTAAACCTTGGGGGCATCCGGGAAAAAGAATAAGACGGGATTAATTATCCACTACAACATTTCCGACCCGCAAGCCGCAGCTCCGACGCCATTCGGATGCCGGCTGTATGCCATCGCCGCCCCCCACGGAAGCAAAGCTGCCCGGAGGGTGGATGGGGCGTATGTGTGGATCGCAGAATAGTAAGAAAGTTAACAGATAACCATGAAAACGACATAATGCCAGGACATTAAGTACCACTAATGTTCGATGATTGATAGACTAATTATATATACTTGAATTTTGGTTATGAGGGAGGTGCGCTTCTGTGAAGAAGTGCATCTCGTTTTTTTATATCTACCTATAAAACAGGAGGGGGCGACGCTGATGTGCGCCGCCCCCCCCGGAGTATGAGATTGCGTGTGCGGGGGATATTACTTGCTGAGAACTTTCACGGTGCGGAGTACCTGACCGTCCTTCACTGCCTTCACCAGATATACACCGGCTGTGCCGAGGGTGACGTGGGCGCTCTGGCCTGCGAGGGCGGAGAGCTGCTTGGAGGCTACGAGCATACCGCCTACATTGTAAACCTGCACGTCGTATACGCCGTCGGCTGCAAATTCGAGGAAGAGTACGTTGCCTTCTGTGTAGGCGTCGAAGCCTTCGCTGTCAGCATCGACCTCGCCTATAGCTGCGAGAGCGGATACGGTGAAGATGGGGAACTGGAATTCATCTTTGCCGTAGAGGTTCTCCACTTCGAGCTTGACGGTGTGGTCGCCTTCGTCGTTGAATTCCACGAGGGCTGTACCGCCTTCGCCTTCAGTCTCGCCTACGAAGCTGGTGTTGAAGTTGGTCTGACGGAAGTTGTCGCTCCATGTGGCTTTTGTCTCAACGGGCATCGCGGTGCCTTCGAGGAAGGGACATCCGCCGGCAAATCCACCTACCTGATATACGATCACCGATTTGCTGGTGTTGTCGGGGTCAGTGGCAGTGGAGAATGTACCGCAACGCACACCGGTCTTGGCGCCTTTGGACTTGAATGTGAAATCTGTGCCATAGTCATCTTCAAAGTCCCATAGGGCGAGCATACCTTCAGGATAGCCGTCGGGAAAACCGGCCATCGATGCATCGACGTCGCCCTGAGTCATGGCTTTGTTCCATACCTGGAAGTCATCGACTACACCATCGACAGCGGCGCCATTATGCTTCGGGCCACCGAAGTAGATATATTCGTCGCTGCCTATTGCATAGTTGTGACCCCATACATAGGTATCGGCATCGATAGCGTTGTAGGTCACACCATTGGCTACACGGTAGGCTCCACTGGCGTAAGTAGCGGTCACTGTACCGGTCTGCTTCACGCCATTGATGTAGAGCTGGTGACGGAAACCGGCTTGCGGCTGTTCGACATACTCGCAGATCCAAGCAATGTGTGTCCAGATACCGGCCTGGAACAGGGCGTCGGGGAAGTTGTACTGCACTTTATCGGGTGTGGGACGCGAGTCGCCGCGGAAAGTGGCCTCGTAGTGGCCTTCGGGAGTACCCCATGTCCAGCCCCAGCCCCATTCGTTGTTGGGCCATGAGGTAGTGCGGTCGGAGATATTCAGGAAGTGCCATGCCAAAGCGGGAATCTCATTGAATTTTACCCAACCGGCTACAGAGAACGACTGACGGGCATTGATACCGAGGTCGCCGATCTTTGCGCCACAGTAGTTGCTGGCAAGTGCTACGGCGCGTGATGCGTTGCCATCGGCTTTGCGGCCGGTGAAGGCGAGGCGGGGATTATCGTCGAGGGTGATCTGTACGTCGGCCGAGGTTTCGGTTATGGTCTCGCCGTCGCGGGTGACGGTGTAGATTTCGGGTACTGCACCTACTTTCTCACCGGATACCTGTACGTAGTAGCCGAACATACGTTCGTTGGCGGTACCGCGGTCGATGTAGAGGG
>JAIDTT010000081.1:0-47656 GCA_029060545.1 Paramuribaculum sp.
TAATAAGGTCGTGCTCGACTTCGCATTGCCTGCAGCCTTGTTTGTATCAATCGTACAGGCTACCCGAGAGGACCTCGTTAAAGATGCCACACTGACATTAGTGTCTACCATTGGTATCATGGCCTGTTTCATGCTGGTCTACTTCGTATTCCGCATGTTTAAGAAAAATACCGGCGCCGACGCCGCAGTGTCGGCACTGATCAGTGGCTCACCTACTATCGGCTTCCTCGGATTTGCCGTACTTGAGCCTATCTTCGGCACCAATGCTTCCGTAGCCCTCGTGGTTGCTATCGTGGGCATCGTTGTCAACGCCATCGGTATTCCGGTCGGTCTATCCCTGATGAATGCCTCACTTGCCAAGCAGAACCCCAACCACAAGTCGCAGTCGGCTTGGAAGCCGGTACTTCACGCACTCGCACAGCCTGTGGCATGGGCTCCTATCCTCGCTGTCGTATGGGTACTCGCCGGTATTCCTTGGCCGAAAGAGCTCAGCCCCTCCTTCGATCTTATCGCCAAGGCCAACGCTTCGATGGCCGTATTCTCAGCCGGTATCACCCTGTCGGCTATTAAGGTCACCATCAACTGGCAGGCCGTCCTCGGTTCCATCATGAAGATGATCGTAATGCCTGCCGTAGTCCTGATTCTCGGTCTGCTCTTCGGTATGGATCCCTTCAATCTGAAGATGCTTGTAGTGGCAGCAGCCCTTCCGCCGGCCTTCTCCGGTATCATCATCGCCGACGAATACGATACCTACGTGGCTACCGGTACATCATCGCTTACACTTTCGGTAATCCTCTTCATCGGATTCTGTCCGCTCTGGATATGGCTTACCGACCTTGCGATAGCAGCATTCTAATCTATCCTTAGATACCTCACGGAAGAGGCTCTCCGCCATAGTGGTGAAGAGCCTCTTCTGTGTATAGTTGGGAGTGTGTGGGAATCAGTCGCCCATAGTGCGGAGCAGTTCGTCGTTCGATGATGTGCGCTCCATACGGTCTTTGATAAATTCCATCGCTTCGATCGAGTTGCGGTCGGAGAGGAAGCGGCGCAGGATCCACATGCGGTTGAGAGTCTCGTCGCGGAGCAGGAGATCGTCGCGGCGGGTGCTCGAAGCCATAATGTCTACAGCCGGGAAGATGCGCTTGTTGGATAGTTTGCGGTCGAGCTGAAGCTCCATATTGCCGGTGCCCTTGAACTCCTCGAAGATCACCTCGTCCATCTTCGAGCTCGTCTCTGTCAGAGCGGTGGCGATGATGGTGAGCGAACCGCCGTTCTCGATATTTCGGGCTGCGCCGAAGAATCGTTTGGGCTTCTGGAGGGCGTTTGCGTCCACGCCGCCCGAGAGGATCTTGCCCGATGCAGGAGCGCAGGTATTGTATGCGCGGGCCAAACGGGTGATCGAGTCGAGCAGTATCACTACGTCGTGACCGCACTCGACAAGGCGTTTAGCCTTCTCAAGCACTATGCCGGCAATCTTCACGTGGCGGTCGGCAGGCTCGTCAAATGTTGAGGCTATCACCTCGGCGTTCACACTGCGGCTCATGTCGGTCACCTCCTCCGGACGTTCGTCGATCAGAAGGATCATGATGTAGGTTTCGGGATGATTGGCGGCGATAGCGTTCGCGATATCCTTCAGAAGTATGGTCTTACCGGTCTTTGGAGGAGCCACGATCAGACCGCGCTGACCCTTACCTATCGGCGAGAACATATCCACCACGCGGGTTGATATATTATCCGAGCGGCCACTTGTGAGATCAAACTTCTCGTCAGGAAAGAGGGGAGTGAGGTGCTCGAAAGGTATTCGGTCGCGGATATATTGGGGCGAACGGCCGTTGACGCTCAGCACCTCCACCAGAGGATAGTACTTGTCGTTTTCACGTGGCGGACGGATTATCGCCTCCACCACGTCGCCGGCCTTCAGCGCATTCTGGCGGATCTGCTGCTGAGTGAGATACACATCATCGGGCGAAGCGAGATAATTGTAGTCACTTGAGCGGAGGAAGCCGTGACCCTCGGGCACAATCTCAAGCACACCCGTCGCACGCAGGCGGTTGTCGAAGCTATAAGCCTGTTCCTGCTGCTGAGGCTGCTGCTGATTACCGTTGTTGTTGCGGTTCTTCTTATTGCGGTTTTTCTGATTCTGGTTCTGCTGCTGACGCGGATTCTGCCACGGCTCATTCAGGGTGATGGGCGCTACGGCAGCAGCTGCTGCTGCCTCTTCCTTCTCGCGCTGCGAGCGAGGCACGAATTTACGACCCTCGCCGCGGGGGAAGAATGAGCCGAACGATGAATCCCCGCCTCCGGGGCGGAAATCGCGCTGATTGTTGCGGCGCTGCTGCTGATTCTGCTGCTCACCCTGTTGCTCTTCCGTTGCAGGCTCAGTAGGCTGTTCGGGCACAGCCGGAACTTCAGGCTTGGTATGAGGCTGCTCGGGTGTGGCTGCTTCATGTGCGGGCACCTCCTCTATGGGTGCGTCGGCTGCAGCTTCTGCTTCTATCTCCGACTTGCGGCGACGGCCTCGGCGACGCTTCGGCTGTTCTTCGGCATCGGCCGCAGGCTGTTGTGCAGCAGCCTCGGCTGTCGGTTCGGCCGGCATTGACTCGGATTCTGTCTGTGCTTCGACGGCAGGCGCTTCTGCCCCAGCATTCTTAGGCTTGCGGCCACGCTTTTTGGGCTGCTTCTGCTCGGCAGCCTCAGCCGCCGGCTTCGCTTCCGTCGGCGCGGTAGCCTCGGCAGACGTTTCTGCCGGCTGATCAGCCGTCTTTTTTGCACGCGGTTTGCGCTGCTTCGGTTCCTTAGGTTGCTTGGCTTTCTTTTCAGCCACAGATGTAGATGCATTTATGGCCTGCTGGTCAAGAATACCATAGATCACATCCTCCTTGTCGGAACTGTCGATTTTCTTAAGGCCGAGCGAGTCGGCGATGTTTTTGAGTTCGCTATCGTTCATCGACGATAGTTCATCGTACTTATACATATTTATTAATTATACTGTATATATCTTTTGCAGATGTAGGTGGCTTCAGTTCAGCTGTTTGGCCGTATAGCCTCCGATGGCGGAGCATCAGTGTCGTATGTGATGTCTGGAATTTTGTGCGTTGGCCGCTAAGTAATATCTGTCGCGGACATATTTAGACGCAGTTCAAGCAAAACAAACTGAATTCTGGCTACCGAAGTATTCGAAAAAAATTATAGAATTGATACGGAATGAATAAGTGAAAAAACCGTGAAGCAGGCCTAAATTTCAGGTATATAACCAAAAATCAGCAATACTGCTTCCCCTTATTCGACCACAAAGTTAATAAAAAAATCCCAATTCCCAAAATTCCATACTTTATAACATCCGAACGGGAGGAAAATCGTCGTACACTAATGCGATGGTATCATATATTGTGATTTATCGGATATAATTTGCTATATTTGCGTATTATACATCCGACGGCA
Source organism: Paramuribaculum sp. (assembly GCA_029060545.1). Lineage (GTDB taxonomy): Bacteria > Bacteroidota > Bacteroidia > Bacteroidales > Muribaculaceae > Paramuribaculum. Next base: position 3,442 of record JAIDTT010000081.1, read on the forward strand.
TCATGATTCAACCTCACGCAAAGATAATAGGTATATCACGCCACCGTATAGTGACGGATGGCGATGGTGTCACTACGCTTGTGGCTTTTCATGGGTGCCAGTTGCGTTGTCTTTACTGCCTGAATCCACAATCGATAGGTCCCGGACGACGTTTTAGAGACTTCACACCTCAGACCCTGTACGATTTCGTAAAAGTAGACGAACTCTATTTTTTAGCAACAAATGGCGGGGTGACCTTTGGCGGTGGAGAGCCGGCGATGCATCCCGATTTCATATGTCAGTTTCGTGATTTGTGCGGTGGATCATGGCATCTTACAATAGAAACGTCGCTCAATGTCCCGACAGAGAATATTAAGGCTCTGTTGCCTGTAGTGGATTCATGGATTATCGACATTAAAGACATGAATCCGGATATTTACCGACGTTATACCGGTAATGATAATTCGCTTGTGGAAAGCAATCTACAATTGCTTGCAACGAGTGGACGCACGAAAGATTGCCTTATGCGTCTGCCTCGGATTCCTAAATTTAACTCCGGTTCGGATTGTGAAAAGAGCCGGGATAAGCTTTCAGAATTGGGATTCAATAATTTTGATATGTTTAATTATCAACTACACCATAACGCATTATGAAACGAGGTAAACGTGTCTGTAAGATCCTTAAGGAGATACGTAGGCAGATAGCCGAGGCTAATGATATCGACTTAATAACTTCCGAATGTCGCTTCAAAGGTGATTGCATGGGCACGTGTCCTAAATGCGAAGCCGAGTTAGAATATCTGGAGCAGCAGTTACTTGAACGACAACTTGCCGGAAAATTCGTTAATCTGGCCGGTATTTCGGCCGGTGCGGTTGCAATGCTGTCGCCTTTTGCCATACAATCGCAGACTCCGGCTGATATCCCAACGGATGATATTGCAGTACAGTCGGTGATCAACGCAGATACTATAAAAGGAGTAGTCTCGTATAGCTATACTTTTAATGGGTCAACCGACTGCGACAGAATGCCCGGCGCTAATGTTTTGAACCTTCGTACGGGTAATAATGTATGGACAGATGCCGACGGGGAATTTATGATAGAGGCCAATATAGGAGATTATTTGGAAATTTCGTGTCATGGTGCTATTACAGAGGTAATAGTTGTTTCTGACAATACACCATTGGATATAATCTTAAATGAAGATGCAAGCATGTTGAGCGATGAGATTGTCATGTTGGGTGCTATCCAGGATCCGCGCGAAGAGAATACGCTTGCGTTGCGGATTATTGATGCTGGCGGTAATCTGATTCCGAACGAGAACCTTACGTTGGAGTACGTGTACACCTACGCAAATGGCGAGACCAAAACTGTAAGGCCTAGACTGTGGGCGATACGTGGTGATGATGTGCTCATTGATACTCGCAAGGGCGTTGGCGCGGATGGAAATCCGCTGAAAAGAGAAGTTTTACGAATCTATGCCGAGGGCTACGCAAAACCTATCACCTTGAAAATCAATCCGACAAAATGCTTCACTCGTAAAACGGTAAAGTTTAAGTCGAAAAGGAAAAAATAGCAAGTTCCGACAGATTTAGCACATAATCCCATTTGAACTTTAGTAAGTCTTATGCTTGAGCTTTTAGATTTGTTTTACGGTTGTAATTCAAATTCTAAAGTTTATGGCATCCATTAAAGTTAAGTTCAGACCTTCGAAGATTACGGATCGCGAAGGCTCAATCTATTATCAAATTATCCATGAGAGATGTGTGCGACACATCGCGTCGCGTTATCGCGTACTCCCGTCGGAGTGGTGCGATAGGCGAGCGACGGTCATTGCCGGTGCTACTACACCCGAGCGCGAACAGCATTTGCGTTCGATCCGCGAAGGGATACATTGCGATGTGGAGCGGCTGACTGTCATAATCCGCAAGTTCGACAGGAGTGGCAGGATTTATTCCATAGAAGATGTCGCCGAGGAGTTCAAGCGTTTTCGTGAGGAATATTCGCTCTTCAACTTTATGGAGCGGGTTATCGATAAGCTACGTGCCAACGGCAAAATACGCACATCCGAGACCTATACTGCTGCTCTAAGAAGTTTCCGGCATTTCAGGCAGGGGAGGGATATAATGCTCGACCGCCTCAGCACCGCCATAATGGAAGAATATGAGGCGTGGCACACCCGGCGTGGCATACAGCCCAATACCATATCATTCTACAACCGGATCCTGCGGGCCGTCTATAATCGGGCCGTCGAGGAGGAGGTTATCGAAAACCGATATCCATTCCGTCATGTATATACGGGTGTCGACAAGACGGTGAAACGCGCGCTCCCGCTCTCGATAATAAGGAAAATCAACAACCTTGATCTGTCGGGAGTACCCGCCATGGCGTATGCCCGCGATATGTTTATGCTCAGTTTCATGCTGCGTGGGATGAGCTTCATCGATATGGCCTTTCTGCGAAAGTCAGATCTAAGAGGCGGCCGCCTGACCTATCGCCGGCGCAAGACCGGGCAGACACTTGTCGTGGCGTGGACCCCGGAAATGCAATGCATCGTTGACCGGTATCCACAAAACGCGATGGAGTATCTGCTGCCGATCATACGAAAGCCGGCTGAAAACCTCCATACCGTATACCGTAATATAGGCTACAACATCAATCACAATCTCCGAAAGATAGCCTATGCAATAGGTCTCAGTGTGCCCTTCACTCTCTATGTAGCCCGACATAGCTGGGCATCAGTAGCCCGAGCCAAAGGAATACCGTTGAGCGTGATAAGCGAAGGTATGGGACACGATAGTGAAGCCACCACACAGATCTATCTCGCCAGCCTCGATGCCTCCGCCATCGACCGCGCCAATTCCCTCATCCTCCGCAGCCTTTAGGTGGAGGGATGGGTTAGATCCAGTCGTTCCAGTGGTCGCACAGCGAGCGGACCATGTGGCCGATGGCGGTGTGGGGGTAGCGTTTGGTTATAGTCTTCAGATTGCCGAGGATGTACTGGGCTTTTGCACGAGCTTCATCGGTAGTCAGCATTGCCAGTGCTGCCTCCACTTCCTGATTGTATATCGCTTCGGTATGCTTATGACCCGTCGATGTGTTATAATCATAAAGAAATGCATATTTGCGCTTGGCAAAATCGTCGTCCCAGTCGTAACGGAGGTTAGGCGAGAATTTGCCGGGTATCACTCCTCTCCAATACTGTGTGAGTGCCCAGCACTCCTCAAATGAGTTGAAGCGGCCGATGGCGTACATCAAGCGTGCCATACCGCGATCGTCGGCCGTTTTGCCGCTTCGCATATCTTTCTGATAATCCAGCATCCGGCGTGCGAATGTGAGTTTGGCATTCTCCGACGATAGAGTTGGTTTTGCGCCGGCGGCAAATTCATACTCCCATTCGTCATCTACCCTCCAGCGGCTCGGATAAATGACGAATGGCTCATATTGTAAATATCTGTATATATTCATAGTACGCAGGTATTCCGGGCTGACATCGGAGAGGTATAGCACTGCGCGAGCGTAGTTGCCTTCGCGCAGTGCTAACGTGCCGATTAATTCATAGTAATAGTCGGAGTCAGTACGGATAGTATTGTGCAGGAAGTCGTTGAGCGGAGTCGATTTCATCATGCTGCTGTGGGCGGCGGCAAGTTGCGAGGAGTTGAGGCTGCCCATAAGTTGAAATGCCAGACCGCCATAATCCGTGGTGTTGCGTTTGTGCTCGATGGCCTTAAGCCAGTCGCTTGGTAATAGCAGACGCAGAAAGTCCATTATATTCCAGTTACAGCAGATATCTCCTTCCATAGCCAAAGGTTCTGGAGCCATGTTATCGGCATAGGCGCAGAGTGCAATAGCTGCGGCGTAGTCACCTTTTTTCCACAACTCCGGTACCCAATCCGCGTAGATTATGTTGCGTAACCGGCGTGTCCATTCTTGGGCATGAGGAGTATCAGGGTCGGCGGTGCATTTATCCTCGATCCATTGTAGATCACAGACCAGCGACCCGATTCGTCCGGAGTGAGCGTCAAGTTTCATCTTGTAGGCGTGGGCGAGGTCGGCGAGCTCCTCACATGAAAATCTTTGCTTCAATGCCCGCTGCATATAGCGGTCGGCAAGCCGGGTGTTGTGGCCGTATTCATTGTAATAGTAGGCAAGCAGATAGAGCCAGTCGCCACGGCCCGTGGTTTTCTTTCGCCGAACCATCTTTTGTGCAATCGGAACGATTTCGATGAGTTTGGCCGAGTCAGTGCAGTTGTGGCGTATATATTCCATAATCTGAGGCGCGTCGGGATTGAGTGTTGCCGTCAGAGCTACCGGATTGTCTGCTTTGATCGACCCGATGGCTCCGGCTTTGGCAAAGAGTGAATCGGCACGCCCTACTTCGCCGAGACGGCTCCAGCATCCGGCTACATATTTCGATGCCATACGTTTGAGCAGGTTGGAATCGGAAACGAGTGCAAATGCCGAATCGTAGTAGTTGATACACTCCGAGTATGCGCGAGAGGCAAACATCGCTCTCACCGCTTGAAATGCGTAGCGGTCGCGGAGGCGCTCCCCGCTGTAGGCTTTGCAGCAGGCTATCTCTGCGTTGTATTCGCCGGTGGTGCTATGACCGTCTCTATTACGTGGAAAGTACCACGGCGATTTGGTTGATGCCCACTTCTCCTCGATAGCTTTGGCTACACACATAAAATCGGCGATTTCATCGTCGCCATTATTATTAAGGTACGCGAAAAATGGATTTTCGCAATATGAGTAACTGCCGTTGACATAATTATTCCAGTCACTGAGTGTGCTTGAATACACGGCTTCATTGATAGCGTCCAAGTCCATATCCTTGTATGTGACGGATTGCCATAGCCGAAGATTTTCCTCTCTATCGAAGTCGGTAGTGACATTGGTATTGAAGAATTCGGGTGTTGGGATGATAGGGAAGTATGGGCCGCAGGCGACGGCGCGATCAGCTACGGTGCTCAGGAGCACACTAATGGTCAGCAGAAAGAATATTCGAGATCTCATCGGGCGTATAATTTGAAAGATTGCTTGTATCGAGGTGATAGAGTATGTTGGAATGAGGCTTGTCGGCGAGCCGTCGGTCGATCATCTCCTTTACGCGGATGATGTCGGTGTAGTCGGCTACTTCGGAGCGAATCATATCACCGGGCCAAATTATGATGTCGTTGTACTGAATTTCATCCGTGGCAATATACCTGTTGGTGTGGCGGTACGAAAATCTGGTGGTGTCGGTAAGATCGAGGCCATTGAGCAGGCCGACGAACTGCCGCTGGCGGAAAAGCAGTTGCCAGTTATAAGTGGGGTAGGCTACGTCGAGGTGGATAGGATAGTCGGCAAGATGCTTGAGATACGGCTCCACATCGCGCACATCGATAATGGAATTATTGGTGTCGGGATCATTGAAACTGCCGGTGTTGTAGACCATGAGTACTCCGCGATCGACTGGAGGCACCTGACCCGACAGTTGATGCAGGCGTATGGTGGAACTTAGGCACCAGGGGAGTTGCTTACCGGCAATTACGGATTTTACCGAATCGCACAGGCGGAAATAGGACTGCTGAGTCGACGAAGTCCAGTCGCAATCAATCTGCAATTCAGCTACGTTGGGTATCCGGTAGTAGGAGCACATATTGCTTACACGGCTCACTATGTTGTTGGCCAGCATACCCTCATTGTCGCTCATTGCTTTAAGGGCTTCCAGTGTGATATAGACCACGGGTACAAACTCGGTAGAGGCCAACGTATCAGCGAATAGAGCCACGGTGGCGTCGTCGATCTGCACCGAAGCATTAGGGTAAGTGGCATCTTCGGGGTGGTAGGCGTAGGGTTCCTGAGCCACATCGAACATCCGCAGATAGATGCGTCCGATGTTGTGACTGGCGAGAAATGCGAGGTCGATACTGTCGGGACTAAATACAGTCTTCCAATAGTAGACCGAATTCATTTCCTCGTGGGCAGGGCTTAGGGCCTCGGTCGAGGCAGCGCGGTCGCAGCATGAGTGGATGAACAGAAGCAGACAAGCGGAGATCAGATACTTCATAATCGTGATTGGTTATAGTCGCTGCAAAATTGGCGGAAAGAAATCGCGCTGCAAAATTCTTTGCAACGCGATGTATGAAATGCCGGCCGTGGTGTATGAAATTATTTCTCGACTATTTCCACACTAAATAATTGATCTGATCGTAGGGCGAATCGTTGTTGACTCCGAACTTATAGCGGTTACCCTCAGTGTCAGTGTAGGTGCCCGCAGCAGTACTGCCTACGAGATAGATGGCATTGCGCACACCGGCATCGACAAGTGCCTGAGAGAAGTCGTGGAAGGTGAGTCGCTCGCTACTCAGCACCACACGTATCCGACCGTCGATTTCTGCGAGGGCTTTCCGCAGGGATATACCTTTAGGCTTGTTCTCGACTATCTGTCCGCCTACCACGAGCGGGTATTGCCGGAAGAAATAGCCTTCTGATTCTATAGCTTGTTCGAGCATTGGTGTTGCATCGGCGGTGCCTATGGTCATCTCGCCGTTGATTATAGCGCAGAATCCTGCTTTGGCTTCGCCGCGGCTAACGAGATTGCCGCTTACGACACAAGCTCCGGCTATCTGACCGTTGTCGCCTCTGACGTCGGCTGCCTGCACTATCAGCACGGCTGTGGTATCGGCCAAGGCTTCGGGACCTATAACCAGAGCGGGGGTAGCCTGCTCGGGTGTGAGTATTCGCAATCCTACTCCATTGACCACCGTATCGGTCACCGACACATACCCCGGCTCATTTACGATAATCGCTGTGTCGGTTGCTTCCCTATATACCTCAACCTGAACGGTCGGAATTTCTTCAATCTGCAGTGTGGTGTCGCTTACTTCTTTGTCGGAAAGCGCAAGATACGTTATAATCACGCCCAAGGTGAGTATAACTGCTATCGCACCATATATCAGGATTCTTTGTCGGGATTTGGGTTTCGGCTTTATGCCCGATGGGGAAATGATGCGTATCTCATCATCGTTGATGTCGTGTCGTCGTATTGTCATTTGACGTCCTCCTTTTCGATTAATTCTTTCAGGGCCTTCAGAGCATCCTTCGAAGCCGATAATTCGTGGTGGAATGTGCGGCAGTCGGAAAGTACAAGTTTCTTGCGCTGCGGATGGATAAATACAATGAAGTCCCGGTTTACGATCAGGCTCTTGCCAATGCGGATAAAACGATTGTCAGCTTCCGAAAGGCACTCGGCCAGATGGTCTTCGACATGCCCGAGTTGCAGCGTGACTACATATTCACCAGCATCAATCGTATAAAGAGTGGAGTAGTTGCCGCCGGCCACGATGTAGACCACTGCATCGAACGGGATGCGGACGATTTCAGTAGTAGTGTTGAATACGAGACGTTTTTCCATCTATAGCTTCGGAATCAAGAGCCTGTCGCAAAGTTAAGTAAATTCCGCGGAATATCGTGTTCATTTGAACGGTTTGTTAGGGAATCGACGGATGATGTCGAGAAATTCTGCCTCACGCGATACCAGACTATCGGGGTAATAGATGGCGATGGAGAATTCACATTCGCGATCCTCAATGTCCTTTTTTAGAATGATTTTGCTCAGGCAGTAATCGGCTCTTGGACTTTCGGGCCGGCTGTGATCTATCGTGATGCGCGAGAGATCTTCTTTGCGTTGTGACTTGAGTGTCTCCACTTTTCCTAATTGGGCATTGTAATCACGATGACGCTGCATCACGCTATCGGCATAATGAGGATAATCGACGAGCAGCACATCGTAGAAAAGTGCGCCTGTGCTGATTATGAGTGAAGTATCGGCGTTGTAGAATTCATTGTAGTGACAGCCTATCTCAAATTCACCCGATTGGTGGTAGCCCATATTCTGCGGGAGTTTCACATAGAAGCCGTGGCGGAAATTGTAATAGAACGGGTGTCCATCAAGAGTGGAAAATGCCTTGTAGAACCCTTTGACCGAATCAGCATAGCAGAAATGCCATATAGCTCCTTTTATACCCGATATGGTGTCGGGGCTCATATACCAGTCAGGAACCGTATCGGGCTCACCGAGCTGCTCCTGCTCCAACGGGACTTCTGCGATAGGAATAGTATCGCTCGCGTGATTATCGACAACTTCGACGGCTTTGCCGGGGGGAGTGCAACTGATTATTGCCATCAAGCTCGCCGTCAGCAAAGCCGCACCGCACGTACTCATAATTACCTTCTTCATCGTTATGAATTGTTGAGTTGGAATTATTATTTCGGCGACAAAGGTAGTGGGAGCAGGGGAGTCGGTCAACAATTCGACTTCGCGATGTATGAAATGGCACCCTGGCTGTATGAAATTATATTAGTTATGAGATTGTGGCTGAATATTGAGAACTGAGATTAATTGCTGCAAAGTGTCGTATAATTGATGAAAAAGTGTTATATTTGCAAGCAATAATGCTGATTTGCTATCATAATCATATTTTAATTATTATTCATTATTAAATCAATCATGCAAAAAATTCTGACTCGTCTGCTTCCTGCGGTAGTACTGCTGGGAGCTACGTTGCTATCTTGTAGCGACGATGACAATTCAAAGACGAAGACTTACGAGCAGCCTACCCACCGAGTGACTGTAGATGCGCTGCAGCGTACAGCAGCTACTTTCACTATTGAAGCTCCGCAAGCTGCCGATTATGCTTATGTGGTGCAGGAGAAGGATGAAGCACCCGTAACCGATGCCGAGGAGCTGTTTAAGACCGGTACCGTCGGTCTGCTCGAAGAAGGTAAAGCTTCGGTAACTACCCACGATATCGAGGGTGCGAAGGAGTATGTTGTATATTCGGCTGTGCGCCGTATCAACCCTTACGTCTACAGCGATGTTGTTGCTACCGATCTCTCTACCGATCTACCTTATACCGATATCGTGACTCTCGATAAGGTTGGCCTGACCGATGTGGCTTATCATATAGAGATGCCCGATGGTGCTACTAAGGTGAAGCATATCTTAGTGAAGAAGGCCGACTATATCGCTATAAAGAATATCATCGGCTCTCTCGGTGAGATCAACGAACAGTTGTATCTCAAGGTGTTCGGCTTCACTGCGGAGGAGACCGGCGATTTCCAGTTTGACAAAATCGTGGAATATGACTTTGATGCACACTCTATTTTACACACTGGTACGACTTACTATCTGATGGCAGGTGTAGTTGGAGATGATGGCGAGATCGATCCGGATTCGTTCGAGCTCATCGAATTCGATACCCGCAAACCCGCAGAGGCACCTTATAATATTGATGTAGCTGTGACCACTACTTCTACTCAGGCTATCGTTTCGGTGATTCCCGATCCGGAAATAGTGGAATACCGTCTGCTGGTGGCAGAACGTGCGGAGTTTGATTATGCTCTTGCCGAAGGTGAGGCGCAGATGCGAAATCTCATCGTGGGCCTTTGGGATGACGAGCAGAACTCTCCTCAGCGTGTGCATACCGGTACGATTGAATACAAATCGTTAGGCCTCATCCCGAATTCGGAATATGTGGTCGGTATCGTTGGTTACGATAAGGATCGTCGCGAAAAGTTGATCCGCTTTGACTTCGTAACCGGCGAACCTACCGGTCCAAAACCGACACTGACGATTACTGAGGTCGAGCCATCGGTAGCTGCTCCATGGTCGACCAAGGCATTCAACGTGAAGGCTACCAATACCACCGAGGTGCGCTACGGCTTCTTCATCAAGTCGCAGATAGATCAGTTGCTCTACAATGGCTCAACTCTCGCCAATGTAGTCCGAGCCAATGGTAACGGTTGCTCGCCGTCGGTACTCCAGCAGATGCTCAGCGACGAAGGTGTGATATTTGAGACCAGCGATCTGCAGCCTCAGACCGAATATATGTTTGCTGTGTATGCCCGCAACGATGAATACGTGACAGCTGTCGAATATGAAGTATTCACTACCGAGGAGACACCTCTGGTAGGCGGTGCAGTGCGCAAGAATATGCCCGGTAAGTACATAGCCAGCACAACGATCGATGAAGACGGTACGGTAGCTACCTTCCCCGTGACTATCGCCACGGGCTACGATGCACTTTCCACCGGTATGTATAAAGATCAGAACCGTCTCGTATGCTTCGGCTTCGGTCCCGAATCTGAATACCCATTTGTGTCACCCACCGACCTGATCAATGGCGGTATGAGCTCCGATGATGCATACGCCAAGTATGGTCCGAAGTGGTTTATTGAATTTGTCAGCGATACGGAAATCAGAGTACCCAACCCGACATCCGGTTCCAACCAGTGGGTGATGGGCTACGACTCCGACAAGGGTAAAAACATTATGATGTATGGCTATGGTATCAGTGCTCGTAACGGCCGTGAATTCAACCGCGCCGAGACCTTCCCGGTGGAAGTGTCTGACGATGGCCGGACGATTACAATCAAAGGATCATATCTTGAAGCTCAACTTCTTTACTACTATCCTACGATGGTGATTCCCGGATCGGGGTGGATGAGCCCCGCTGTAGAGCTGTTCCGCTGCTATTCCGAACTTGTGCTCACCAAGCAGGAATCGGCTACTACGGCTTCTTCACGCCCCGCTCCTATGGTGGCTCCCCGCGTAGTGTCTGGTAAGGTTGGCACTAATCTTATGAAGTCGCAGCGCGAAGGCATAGCATCAAAACTGAAATAATCCAATAATCATATAGAAATACTGAAAAACAATGACAAGCCTATATAGAATTAAAGCTTTCATAGTGGCCGCTGCCGTAGGTTGCCTGTCGGTCGGCTTCTCATCATGTAGCGATGACGATCCGGCGCTTCCAGGTACGGGTATTGAGATGGCCCAGTGGACCGATGTCAACGATGTAGACATCAATGGTCAGATTCTTGTGTATGAATTTGAGGCTCCCGCCGATTGGAGTGCTACGGCCGCCGACGATGAGTGGGTGCACGTGCTCACTCCCGAAGGAGCCAAGGGGCTATCGTCGCTGCGTGTCAAGGTCGATCCAAACGACGGTATTCTCGGTCGTTCGTCGACTGTGACCGTTAAGGTCGACGGTTATGCCGAACCTTGCGTATTGACGCTACGTCAGGGCGACGGTGTGCTCGAAAAGGGTGACGGTCGTTATCGCGAAGTCAACAAGTGGATCTACGAGTATATGGAAGAACGCTATCTATGGAACGACCATGTGCCAGATCTGCTGCTCGACTATACTCTGGATTATCAGCAATTCCTCAGTCGTATGCTCAATGGCATTGCTGAATTCGACAATGTTAATGCCGAAGATGGCCATTGGGCTGACGGCAAACGTCAGTATTGGTACACCAATATCGACAGTAGCGCCCCACTGTCACGTACGGCAGGCGATACCAACACCGACTCCGGCCTGCTTATAATGGGTGCGAGTCTTACCGGGGATGATGGTGCTGACCATGTAGGTCTCGCAGTGCTATGGTGCACCCCCGGTTCGCCTGCCGACAAGGAGAATATCAAGCGTGGCCACTTCATCTCGAAGGTCAACAATACGGAGATCACGATGGAGAATTACCGGGAGCTAGGTACACGTGCGCTCAACGGCAACTGTACGCTTGATATAAATGATGTGGTATTCAGTAGCAGCGGTATAGCCACTATCACTCCCGTACAATCAATATTCATCGGTAAGTATTCCTATACGGATCCCTCGATCTATGCATCTAAAATCCTTGAACTAAAAAATGGCAAGAAGGTGGCCTATATCAATTATATGGGCTTCTATATGACTTACGACAGCGAGCTGATCGACCTCTTCGGCCAATTTAAGGATGCCGGTGTAGACGACCTGATCATAGACCTCCGATACAATCCCGGCGGACACGTGCTGTCGTCGACCGTACTAGGTACTCTTGTGGCCGGTTCGGCTCACAAGGGTGAGATCTATGTGCGCACTACCTACAATGCTACCCGTACGGCTGCCGGAGAAGTAGGTGACTACAAGATCGGCGAGGCTGCCAATCCCGAGCAGGTGGCAGGCTATGACAAGATACCCGAAGCACTCAATAAGGCTCTCGGCCTTAACACTGTATACGTGATCACTACAGAGAATACGGCTTCGGCCAGCGAACTCCTGATCAATGGTCTGCGCGGCCTCGGAATCACTGTCAATACTATCGGTATGACGACCAACGGTAAGAACGTGGGTATGGAAGGCATACGGTATACGTATCGCAACTACTCGTTTGAATTCTATCCCATCACATTCTATTGCCAGAACGCACAGGGATTCAAGGACTATTCGACCGGTTTCAAGCCCGATTTTGAATTCGATGATTCGAAGTTCTATCCCTGCGACTTCGGTACCGAAAACGATGCATTCACTTACTATGCTCTGCAGTGGATCAGTTCCGGTAGCAAACCCTCTGTTGCATCCGGCTCGCGTGCCGCTCATGGTAATATCACCCCGCTGAAGATGTCGAGCGATATGCTTGCTCCTATGACCCGCCGACTCGGTGGATCGATCCAGTGGCGAGACTGATCGATATAGGAAACCCGGTAAATAACAATCAGCCATTTAGTTGTAAGCTAAATGGCTGATTGCTTATATCTGAAAGATCGTTGTGGTCAACTTTTGCGCTTGGGGTCGCAGGTGAGGCCTACACCGAGTTTCTTGAAGATCTTGCGGTCGACTTCGCCAAGCATTACGGTGGAGTGTACCTGACAGCCGTAGAGTTTTGGCAGCATCTCGAGCGCCCGGCGGCAATTCTCGTCGCGGGTAGATAGGACGGAGAGAGCCACCAGTACTTCGTCGGTGTGGAGGCGTGGGTTGTGACTGCGTAGATAGCTCATTTTTGTGTGCTGGATCGGTTCGATCATAGCCTGCGGAATGAGCTTTATCGAATGCTCTATGCCAGCGAGATGCTTTAGTGCGTTGAGAAGAAGGGCTGCACTCGGACCGAGCAGATCGCCCGACTCTGCCGTGATTATGGTGCCGTCCTCAAGCTCAATAGCCGAGCAGTAGCGGCCGCTTTGTTCGGCCCGCTCACGTGCGGCAACGGTGGTCTTTCGGTAGGCGGTGTTGATTTTGGCTTGCTTGAATAGCAGTGCGATCTTGCTGATCTCGCTATCGTTAGCTTTTCCTACAGCAAGCTCGTTCAGAGCTGTGAAATATCGGCGGATAATCTCATCTTTAGAGGCTTCGCAGCATACTTCATCGTCATTGATACAGAAGCCGACCATATTCACTCCCATATCGGTAGGCGACTTATAGGGGTTTTCACCATAGATGCCTTCGAATAGGGCGTTGAGCACGGGGAATATCTCTATGTCGCGGTTGTAGTTGATAGCTGTCTTGCCGTATGCTTCAAGGTGGAAGGGGTCGATCATATTTACGTCGTTGAGGTCGGCAGTAGCAGCCTCATAAGCAATGTTGACCGGGTGCTTAAGCGGAAGGCTCCATACGGGGAATGTCTCGAATTTGGCGTAGCCGGCTTCGATACCGCGCTTGTGCTCGTTGTAGAGCTGGCTGAGGCATACCGCCATCTTGCCGCTGCCGGGGCCGGGGGCGGTGACGATCACGAGCGGACGGGTCGTGGCGATGTAGTCATTGCGGCCGAACCCTTCGTCGGACGCGATCAGGTCAACGTTGGTCGGGTAGCCGTCGATGAGATAGTGGAAGTAGGTGGTGATGCCCATTCGCTCAAGGCGTTCACGGAAGGCGTCGGCACTCTTCTGACCATTGTAGTGGGTCACCACTACCGAGCTGACGAGAAAACCGCGCTTCTGAAATTCGTTGCGAAGACGGAGCACATCCTCGTCGTAGGTGATGCCCAGATCATTGCGCACTTTGTTTTTCTCGATATCGACGGCGCTGATCACGATCACGATTTCGGCGTGGTCAGAGAGCTGTGAGAGCATACGCAGTTTGCTGTCGGGCTGGAAACCGGGCAGTACGCGGCTTGCATGATAATCGTCGAAGAGTTTCCCGCCAAGCTCAAGATAGAGCTTGTTGCCGAACTGAGCTATACGCTCTTTGATGTGTTCGGACTGAATTTTGAGATATTTCTCGTTGTCAAAACCGTATTTCATAACGGACAACAAAGTTATGAAAAAAATGGAAAAATGCCCATTAAAAAATACTCACAGCGCAAAATTTCCGCGCACTCATCCATGTCTCTCAAAATCAATCAGCCTTTTAGTATAGAGCTAAAAGGCTGATTATTCAATATTAGAACTCGAAACTAATTTTAAGCCGACCCCCTAATCCACGCTCTACGATGTCGTAAAGTGTGCGAAGGGTGATATTTTCGCCATCGTTTTCAACTTTTGAGATAAACGGGCGCTTCTTATCAACTCGCGCGGCTAATTGCTCCTGCGTGAGATTCAAACTCTCACGTGCAGTCCTGATTTTGTATCCAATGCGGAGAGCTTCAAGTTCGTTTTCCAGTCGGTCGCGTTCGGTCGTACCGATCTCTCCGTAGTATTTATCTTTAAGTTGGTCGAGTGTCTGTATGTTGTTCATCGCAATTATTTTTTTCGTTATAGTATTCAGCCATAATTCTCACTGCCCGTGTAATTTCTCCCGGAGGGGTCTTCTGCGTTTTCTTTTGGAAAGCACTAAATAGTACAACCATTTTTGCGCCGTCAAAACAACAGAATATTCGGAAGATATTGTTGCCTAATTGTACACGAACTTCAAAGAGGCCGTTGGTACCTTCGATATATTTTAAGTAGGTCGACGGTACACGCTCTACATGTTCAAGTATATCAAGTACTTTGATTATTTTGTCCTGGACCTTTCGGGTTTGTTCTTTGAAAAAATCCTCAAAGTAGTTTTTGTATACTATGACCTCTCTGACTTTCATGCAACAAAGGTAATTAATAAATTACATCCATGCAAATATAACATTGTGCCGAGATTAAAAGTTTCATTAAACAATAGGCTGCGCCATCGACGCAGCCTACTTGGTAATTCGTATATGAGTGGGAGAGGTGTTTATTCGGCGTTTTCCTTGAGCCACTTGGTGCGGACGGCATCCGGAAGGTGCTTCACGGAGAAGTCGGAGAAGGTGACGTTAAAGCCGTCGCCGTCGGGGCAGGCTCCCATCATGCCGATCTTCACGGGGCGATTGGCCTCCATCCAGGCATTGCGCATGAGGGTGTACTCCTTGTCGTCAAACGAGTAGAAGATCTCGATGGCATCGAGGCGACGCACAGCCTTGATCCAAATAAATTCCACAGGGCGGTCGAGGGCTATCACGCTCCAGTCGGATGTGTGGTGAGTGACCACTGTGCTGAGATTGTACTTGCCGTCGACAAACTCGATACCGGTCTTGATATAGTTCTCGTGGTCAATGCGAATCATCATACCGGCCTGATCGAAACGCACTTTATAGTCGCCGGATATCTTTACCTTGGCTTCAAACTCGCCGCCGTATTCAGCGAAGTAGAAGGGAGCATCGTCGACGGTGAAGCCATAGTGAGAGATACGCCAGTAGTCGCTTTTGGGGGTGACAAACATCGAGAGCTTGCCGTTGGAAATATTCCACTTTGCCGGTTCATTGAACCAGTTCATCTTCTCAAGAGTCTGTGCACCCGACGACTGGATGCAGAGGAAAGCGCATACGGCTGCAAAGAGTAATTTTTTCATATTCACGCGGTTGATTATTATGTTATTTGAATTTATTTCGTAGCAAAGGATGGATTAACCATAAATATTATTACATTTGCAAAAGTAACACATTGCTACACATCGGGCAATAGTCATAAATAACCATTCTAATGAGTACGATCAGAGAGCTTGAGGATATAATGTCGGCGCAGTCACAGCAGGCCGGAGAGCTTAATATTGATACTGATATCATTGCGTATGCGCAGACTATGGCCGATATCGAGAATGCGATAGTGGTGATAAGCGATATGGCTCAGAAGCGGAGCCGGATATTTCTGGGTACGTTCGCACGTGAGCTTGGCATCAATGACTACGATAGTGAAAACTCCATCTGGGAGAAGGTGATTCTATCTTATCTATCGGAGGCAGAGTTGGAGACCAAGATGATATCCGAATTGCGGTTTTACCACTTCATTAAGAATAAGCCGAAATCGCGGCGCAATTACTATCTGCTTACGAAGTTGCGCTTCCAGACTCATGCGGGTCGGATGGCCGATGTGGCTCACAAGCTTTACTATATATATGATGATCGAGGCGATGCGGTGAAATATGCCGTCTGCCGATATGCTCCGCTCACATTTGATTTTCGTGGCAAAAGCGTCATTGTAAACTCTATCGACGGGTCTATGGAGGAGCTTACCACTTCTGACGGCAAGGGCATACTGAGCAGGCGCGAACGTCAGGTGATGTCGCTGATCGCCGAAGGTAAGAAGAGTGCGGAGATCGCTGAGTTACTCAGTGTGAGCATTCACACCGTAAGCCGTCACCGACAGGAGATATTGGCCAAACTTCAGGTAAAAAACTCTATCGATGCCTGCCGGCTCGCGCGCTCGATGGAGCTGATTTAAGTTCGGCTACGATTATATAGATAGTAGCCTGTGATGCAAAGCGAAGTGAGCATCTCCGATACTCCAAGCGCAAGCCAAATTCCGCTTTCGCCTGCGATCATAGGCAAAATGATAAAGGATGGGATGAGCAACACCGCGCCGCGAAGCAGTGCGAACACGATTGCCGGAGCTACCTTCTCGATACTCTGGAAGTAACCTATGGCAGTGAGATTGAATATGAAAAATATGAACGCTACTGAAAAGAGCGGGAATCCTGATACGGCGATTCCTGCTGCAGCCGTATCGCCATTGAGGAAGAGGTGTACCATCAGATCGGGAATGAACACGAACGCTGCTGTTACGATCAGTCCGCACACTATAGCCGACATAATGGCGAGACGCTCGGTGGCTACGATGCGCGATTTGCTGCCCAGTCCATAATTGTAGCTTATAATCGGCTGGGCTGATTGCGCTATAGCATTGCCGATCATGAATGCAAAGGGGCAGTAGTAGCAGGCGATACTGAAAGCGCCTACACCATCGTCGCCGATATAGTGCATAAACACGAGATTGCCCATAAGCATTAGCATTCCCATGGTGGCTTCACCCAATAGAGCCGAGATACCAATTTTACACTGATAGCCGATATTGCGTAGCGTGAGCCTTAGACTCTTACTGCTCAATTTCAGGCGGATGATGCGAAGTGTATCAGCCATCCATCCAAGATAGCACATCACCATAAGGCCTCCTACCGCGCAACTTATACAGGTGGCTATCGCTGCGCCTCTCACACCCATCTGCATCGGGAAAATCATCACATAGTCGAGCGCGACGTTGAGCAATCCGGGCAATACGTTGCACCACATCGCGTAGCTCGGTGAGCCGTCGAGCCGTACTACAAATAGTCCGATACCGCACCACGCCTGAAACAGACAAGCCACGAATATCCAGGGCATATAGTCGGTGACGAGCGGAAGGAGTGTCTCGGAACTACCGAGCATACGGCCCGTGGCAGCAGGGGATACCAACGTAGTTGCAAGAAAAGCCAATACTATTATAGTGACAACAGCGAGAGCCTGAGTGATATTAAGCCGGGCGGCTTTCACATTATCGTTGGCCAGGTGGATCGACGATACCACCGAGCAGCCCACGCCGAGCATCAGGCTTATTCCCATTATCACCATAGTGGGAGCGATGCAGATGTTTACGGCAGCAAGTCCGTCGCTGCCTACGCCCTGACCTACAAAGATGCCGTCGGTAGCCGTTACGGCACAGAGCGAAAGCATTCCCAGCAGAGTGGGGATGAAGTAGATTCTGAACAGGCGTGGGATTTTTACCTTCCCGAGATCGATAGAGTCGCGTTGCATAATTCACTGCAAAGTTACTACAAAGATTGAAGTACAGAAAACAAGAGAACAATGAAATAAAAACCCTCAACCGCTGCAACGGTCAAGGGTTGGGGTTCAAGACAAAAGGCACTCAGTTTTGAGTTATACCCTTAGTGTTGTGCCAAATGCCTTACGATATGTTAATAAAATTCGTTAGCATTCGTTTCGGGTGGTTAGAGTTTACACTCTTAAGCATTAAGCGCTAACCACTGAGGAGGTTTTGCAAATTGCATGTAATTAGCTATTAAATAATAGCTTCCCTCTAAGGCTTTTTTAATTCAACCGCAAAGATAAAACAAACTTTGCAAACAGACAAATAAAAATCCCCTGTGGTCTTGCAATGTTTTGATCGTTAACATTCGGACAATTCTAAAATTTTGTTACGGGTGCGAAATTTTTAATGAAAAGTTTTTTCTTTTCAGATTTATCCTTTTTCTTTGCATAGTTACTTATTCAAATCCTGAATTGCTATGCTTGGATTATTAGTATGGGCTATCTTGATTTTTTTGATTGCATGCGCCTCTTGCCCTGGTTTTTTTACAATGATTTGTACAATTGTAGGTGTAATTTTCGGTATCTTTATACTTCTTTGTATTATTGGCATATTTTGCGGTGAGCCTTATCCGGATATGAAGGAAACACCAAAAGATCGCGAAAAAGCCATCGATGAATGGGAAAAATATACCGGCCGCACACATCCTACCCGTGAAAAGAATAAGTAGCTAGTTGATGTGAAGAGTAGAGAGGGGTATAGAACATAAGAGAACCGGCGGTTGTTGAAATAATAAAACGACTATTTGAAATGACTTCCGCTCAGACCAACGGCACGGCTGGCTCGGCAACTTCGCCGGCACCAAGACACTATGGCATATTCGTAGTTTTCATCGCCATTATCGGCGCATTCTCATCGCTCGTCAACGATATGTACCTCCCTACGATTCCGGCGATGATGCACCAGTTTCACACCACTCCGTCGATGACCCAGATGGGTATATCGATGGCGATGATCGGTATGGGTATCGGCTCTGTATTGTGGGGCTCGGCGAGCGATCGCTACGGTCGTAAACCTATACTGATTATATCGCTGATTATCTTTGTAGCGGCTACGGCGTTGTCACTGTTTTCGCAAAGCATTACCTTCTTTATCGTCTGCCGTCTGTTTCAGGGTCTCGGTGCCGGTGGCGCCATGGTGCTCTCCACATCTATTCCAGCCGACGTGTATATGGGACGACAGCTCGCCAAGCTGATGGCTATAGTCGGTGCGATCAATGGCGTGGCGCCGGCTCTCGGTCCGGTGCTCGGCGGATTTATGGCCGATTGGGTAGGTTGGCGGGGTATTTTCGTAGTGCTGCTTGTGATCGGTGTAGGCATGACTTTCTGGACCACACGCTATAGCGAGACGCTTCCGCCGCAGCGCCGTATTCAGGCACGCAGTTTCGGAGATTATATCAAAGCATATCGGTCGCTGGTCGTCAACCGAAGGTTTATGATTTACGTCACAATCAAGGCTGTGGCAATCGGATTGCTCTATGCCTACATAGCATCGGCTCCATTCATCATCCAGACGCATTACGGCTTCAGCGCATTGATGTTCGGATTGATATTCGGTGGAAATGCTTTAGCTATGAGCGTAGGATCGTGGCTGGCTCTGCGCTTCAAGGTGATGAAGCAGGGTATGATCGCGGGTTGTGTAGGTATGTTCGTTTTCGCGGTAGCGGAAGCAGTGGTGATGTGGGGCGGTGCCTCTTTTCTGCTCTATGAGTTGTGTGCAGTGCCGATGCTGCTCTTCTCAGGAATGATTTTTTCGAGTGCCAACACTCTGTCGATGGAGGTTGGCCGACAGGAAGCGGGCACGGCATCCGCCATACTCAGTGTGGTGAAGTATCTCTTTGCTGCCGTTGTATCGCCGCTTGTAGGCCTCGGGAATATGTTCCATTCGGCAGCGATCGCTTATGTTGCCGTCACATCCGTAGCCCTGATACTCGCATGGATGGCCTACCGCCTGCCTCCGCTTGCCGATATGGAGCGCTCCAATTGAAGATTCACAGCCGGGACGACGGATTAAAATTTGATGTCGAACACAGTGAGTCCGTTGCTCCGATCGGTGTACAGAGAGAATGCGGCTCCGTGGCTACGCAGTATATCCCCCACCAGCATCAGACCCAATCCTCTGTCGGGACGTTTGGTGGAGAAGAACGGCGTGAAAATCTTTGAAGAGACATCATCGGCTATGCCCTCACCGTTATCAATAATTTTAATCCCGGATTTCCTGATACGCACTACAATTTCGCCCCCGGCTTTATTGCCGATACTTTCGGCAGCATTCTTTACGATATTCACGAGAGCTCTCTCTATCAGCATGATGTCGATATCAAATATGATCGGGTCGGGATCAGTAACATCAACCTTTATCTTAATATTCTGACCGACAGTGGACTGCAACATCGGTGCCATACGATTGATCTCAGCTACGATATCTACTGGAGTCTTGACGGGCGAAGGCAGCTTTACAACTCCGGCATAGCCACCGACGAAATCCACCAGATTACGGCAACTTTCACGTGTCCCGGTCAGGACTCGCTCCATTGATACATCTCCGCTGTGGATTTCATTGATGCTGTCGAGCACGGATATTACGGATCCGAGAGTGTTGTTGACCTCATGGCCTATGGTGCGTATAATGGTGTTGAATACCGTGCGCTCGGATTTGATGATGTCGTCGGTGAGTATTTCGATGATAAAAAATGTGCGTCGGAATCCGGAGTCCATAAACCATAGACGTGAGCATCGGTAGATTTGTGAAGAAGCCAGACGCACCACGCGTGTTTCATCAGCTTTCAATGATGCAAGTACTGCAATGAGACCTGGATTCTGAATCTTTCGAAATATCGGATTGGATTGAATTATATTGTCGTCGAAATCGCAGATCGCGATTCCGAGAGGCGAGACCTCGATTAACTTGCTTAAAAACAATTCCTGTTCCATTAGTTTCAGTCGCTCAGCCTTCATCGTCGCCATCATCTGATTGAATATGTTGATCACTTTATCGGCATCGGTTTGCCCTGTTTTTCGCAATCGACTGTTGAAATCCTGACTGCGAAGTAAGTCAAATCCGCTCTTTATGGCCTCAAGCGGTTTCATCACAGCCCGAAAAGTTAATGCCAGCATAAGCATTAACGTAGCGCCGATAAGCGTTACCGTCAATATGGAAAAGCTACAGACGGTAGCGATAATCAGTGCGATAGTCAATGCTATGGCCGACAAAAAGAATATCCTATAAGTCATAACCCGTATTTTTCAATCCGTCGATAAAGTGCCTGACGCGTGATACCGAGTTTCTGCGCCGCTACACTCATATTACCTTGGCTCATCTCAATAGCGTGGATGATCGCCTCGCGTTCGATTGATTCGAGCGGTTCGATCTTTTGTGATTCGGCTATCGATAGGTCGGCGTCGGAGATCAATTTCCTCATTTTAGAGCGAAGATCATCGTTGTCCCATGGCTTTGTGATAAAGTCGGCAGCTCCATATTTCATCCCTTCTACAGCCAGTGGTATCGTACCCCAGGCGGTAATTAGAATCACGGGCAGTTCGGGGCGCAATATCTTTATCTTACGGAGTATTTCTATACCCTGAGAGCCGGTGGAGGATAGGGTGAGATTCATATCGAGCACCACTAATTTGATCTGAGGATTGCGTACACAGTCCAGTGCGTCGCGTTCGGTAGAGGCTTCGATGTATTCGTAGCCACACCGCTTTGCTACAAGGCCGATGGAGAGGCGTACAGCGCTGTCGTCGTCAATAATCAGAATCATATCGCAAATTTAACGAGTTTTTTGTTTTGCGGAAATTGCTGTCAGCATTAAAATTTATTCGATGTATCGCGACACATCATTGTCGATAGGAGTATTGGCTTGATAGTCGAATAGTGTTATCGACCTGATCTGATACCAGTAATTCCATAGCAGAAACAGTTCATTGATGTAATTGCGCATACTTTCATCTTTTCGTTGCTGCGAATCGTTTAGGTCAAGAGTGGAAATCATACCGATCAGGTAAGTCTGTACATTTGTGTCGTAGCGCTGCTTGGCTATTTCATACGCTCGCGTGGCATTTTCCAGTTGGCGACCCTGATTGGAGTAGCGCTCTACCAATACGTAAAGCTCCTGACGGAAATCTGTAGCCTCCTGGCGCAGGCGGCTTTCGGTCACGCGCAGATTGCTTTCAGCTACCTTTACCTTTCCTTTTCGTTTGCCCCAGTCGACGATCGGTATTGAGAATCCTACTTCCACGAGCTGATTGCTCCGCAAGCGAGAATACGCCTCACCGATACGATTGTCCGTACCCGTGTAGCCAACCTGCACGAATAGGTTAACTTGTCGCATGTCGCCTTTGGCTTTGGCTACCTCATATTCTGCTTCGAGTTGCCGGCGACGGATGTTATACGCAAATTTATTATTGGCCAAGGCTTCTGACAGTGCGTGATCGTAGCTTATTCTCGCTACCGGAATCGAGGATGGCACTACCGGGTATATCTCTATGTCTGAATCGATATTCAGATGCGAACGCAAAGCAAACATATTGCTTTTCATGGTAGTTTCGCTCTGGGTATACTGCGATTCGGCATCAAGTACATTGAGCTCCATCTGCAGCAGATCATTATTGCTTATCCTACCCATAGCTCTTTTCTCTTTCGCTACGGAGTAGAGTTTCCGCGCGTTTTCGAGATTCAGATTGGCTGTGACAAGATTTTCACGGCTTAAAATCAAGTTGAAAAATAGTCCTATGGTGGTCTGTGCTACATCCTCGGTCGCACTCATGAATGCGACCTTGGCTTCGGAGTACCTTACCGGTTCGATTTTGCCGCGCCAGCGCAGGGAATTTACTCCGAATATAGGCTGACTGAGCGAGAGGGCTACCGGTATAGTCATGAAGCGATTGCCCTTATCTGCTCCATACTGGTGCAGAAAGTCGAGGGTCGTAGAGAGGCGTAGCTGGCCTCCGGTAAGGGGAATGTTTTGCGTCACTGATAGTTTTGACTGGATATCGAGTGAGTGGGAGCGTACGAAGGAATAATTGCCATCGGCATCCATATAAGATGAATAACGGTCGGAATACGAAGGGGCTGTGGCCGTGAGTGCTATCTCAGGGAGTCGATCGGCCTGGTACGTTCGCCATTCCCAATATGCGGTACGCAACTCATCTAAAGCCACCGCCGACCCTACGCTGTTTTTTCGAGCCATCACTATGGCATCTTCAAGGGTGAGCCTTAACTCTTCCGACCGGCTCACCAATGGCACGGTCAGAAGTATGGCGGTACAGATTATGTATAGTTTGCGGTTCATTGATCTTTGAGCGCTTGAGCAGGATCCACATTCATTGCTTTGCGTGCCGGCAGCCATATTCCGGCTATGATAAGTAGCATCATTAAAAGTACGGTGATTGCCATAGCCTGATATATGGATGCGCTTTTCAGTGTGATCTCCGTGGGGGATATCATCATATCCGATAGCAATCCATAATGCACCATAAGCAGTTCGATCGGTATGGCTATGATCGTGGATATGCAAAGCAGAAGCATACCCTCTCCGATGAATCTCCGGAATATATCGCGACGTGAAGCTCCGTTGACCATTCGGATTGCAATCTCATCCACTCTCTCCTGAGTGCGGAACCAGAAAGTACCGAGAAATCCAAGGAAGATCACAACGAGCAGAAACGTAGCGCAGATGAGAAAACTGCGGATAGTAATATTTATGCTCAGATGTGCAATCTCTCTGTAAGAAGCTAATGATTTTATCTCCGGCAGGTATACATTGCCGATGCGCTTATTGGCCGGTGTAAGCGATTCAAGAAACTCTTTGTCACGGCCGATGACAATCCGTATGATCATCTGCTCGGGCCAGTCATTGGTCGACAGTGGAGCATATATCACACCTCTCTGCGGCTCATAATCAGCCCGTCGCAGACCGTATGCCTCGGCGGCGATATGGCGCACACAGGAAGAATCCCGGCCTAATATCACATCTTTGCCTATAAACGGCTCCGGATTGTAAGCATCATTATCGTCATAGTCGCTTTTTGAGATTATCAGATCGCCGCGTTCGATAATTCCCGCCAGTTGGTCGGTGGTAGTACCGTCGGGTGCTCCCAGTTTGTAAGCCCGTATCACATCGGGGGATAGTTGACGCAGATTGCCGGGATACGTCAACGTATCGTAGGACAATTCCGTACCGTAATAATTATAATTGTACGTGATAATATTTCTACCTACGCCGATAACTTCGATATTAGGATTTTCACGTAGATTACTGATGAGCAATTCCAGATCAGTGAAGGGTGAATGAAGGCTATCGTAAGGCTCGTAGAGTGAAGATTGGCTATCTACAATTTTTATCTTGGTGGCATATAGATCATCCACATCGTAGCCCTTATGCAGAAGCCTGACATTGAATAAGGACCAGAGCGATGAGAATAAGAACCATAGGATCAGGCTGACGATAGTAAGCTCTAAGGTCATCCATACGTTGCTGCGCCACTCGTTGCGCATTTGTTGCAATAGATTTCTTTTCATTTGTGTCTATTTGTTGTTGAGAGCCTCCACCGGATTCAGGCGCGATGCCTGCCAGGCCGGTACGGATGCACTGAGGATGTTTAGAATGAAGCAGACTACCAGAGATGTGACTATAGTAGACCAACTCAGCAGTGCCGTGAACGACGGGGTGTCACCATGGCCGATGTTGTCGACGGTTTCATATAATCCGCTATAGAAGGAAGCGAATATGATACCTAATATGACTCCGACGATGCCACCGGCCAATGTCACGATAAAATTTTCTGTGATAATGTCGGTGATTATTCTACGGCGAGTGCATCCGAATGCCCTGCGTACACCTATCTCTCTGACTCTGCGACGCAAACGGCTGTGGAGCATACTGCTCAGATTGATTGCCGGCACGATCATCAATATTACATAAATGATAATACGCATCCGGCGCTCAGGGCCTGTGTCGGGGGTGACGTTGCTGCCACCTACGCCGGAGGCTATCGTCTCCTGATCGTAAGGTGCTTCATGGTATACCGTCTCCTGTCCTTCGGCCCGGAGTTGTGCATCCAGAATCGCATAGCGGCCCTTAACCTGATCCCGCACATATTGAAAGTCGACACCGTCGGCTACCACCATAGCCACTGCGAGTTCGCCTAAATATTCTGTCCAGTGCCTCGGATCGTTGAGCCCGGTAGGCGTGAATACATCGCTATATGCCGACGTGGCGAGTGTCGATACATCACGGATCACACCTACTACGGTGTATGGATTATTATCGATCACAATATCCTTCCCGACATACGGTCTGCTATCGAATATTTTTCCGGCCGTGCTTTCCGAAATTACGGCCACCGGCATCATGGCATCTGCTTCCTCCTGAGTGAAGTATCTGCCTTCCACAAGGGTATAATCAAACACATCAAATATTCCTGCCGATACATTTCGCAGTGTCATATTCACAGCCTCACCTTTTGGGGCACTTACCTCTGCCTTATCGGGCCAATAAGTGAAGCATCCCATACGCTCCACTCCGTCGAGACCTTCATAAAGCGTCTTGGCTGAGAAATAAGACATACCGGAGGAGGAATCGCCATAATCGTTGAGCATCCTGATATGCAGCCCGACACCTACCAGCAACCGGTCACGGCAACTCTCAGGAGCGAATGGTACAGTTTTCACAACCTGCATCATCACCACCACCATTATCAGAAATACCGATATGGCAGTAGCCAGAAATGTCACCCATGCAATCACCGGTTGGTGTCGCAGGTCATAATATATCTGTCGTAGTTTGGTTCTCATGATTCGATGTATATGATAGGGTTGGTAACTATGAGATGACTCTGCCGTCGAAGAATCGGATTATACGATCTGTCTCGCGTGCTTGCGCTTCATTGTGCGTAACCATTACAATCGTGGAGCCGTCCTCCTTATTCAGTTGATGAAGGAGCCCCATTACTTCGGCTCCCATCCGGCTGTCGAGATTGCCAGTAGGCTCGTCGGCGAGTATGATCGACGGACTTCCTACTATAGCTCGTGCTATAGCAACGCGCTGACACTGTCCGCCCGAAAGTTGCGAGGGCAGATGGTGCAGTCGATGTGTCATATTTAGACGTTCCAGTACGGCTTCCACCCGTTCGCGACGAGCGCGTGCGCTCATTCCGCTGCGATAGATCAGGGGCATCTCTACGTTGGCAGCCACATCCAGCGAGGGGATCAGGTGAAAACTCTGAAACACAAATCCGATGTTGGCATTTCGGAAGTGCGATAGCTCCGTATCCGATTTACCGACAAGTTCCTCTCCGAGAAGCTCTACCTTTCCGTCGGTGGGCTTGTCAATCAGCCCGATTATGTTGAGTAATGTGGACTTTCCGCAGCCACTTGGGCCCATAATGCTCAGAAATTCACCTCGCTCTACTTCAATATTTACATTTTCAAGAGCCGTGGTCTCTATCTCTTTTGTCTGATAGACCTTATTGATCTGAGTAAGTTTGATTATTGCCATGATTAATATTATTATGTTGGGTATTTATTTTATTTTCAGACTGCTGTACTTCTCGTATTGCGACATGTCGCCGATAGCCACTTTGTCGCCCGGGTTAAGCCCCGATATTACCTCTACATACTTACGATTGCCTTCGCCGAGGCGCACCTGCTTGCGTACGAGATGGTTGGGGCTCTCTTCTACATAGAGGTCGTAAGTCCCCGCTCCCTTATAGTACTGGCCCATAGGTAGGCGGACTACGGAGTCACAAAATCCGTAGGAGATGTATAGTTCGACCCTGGCTCCGGAGCGTAAGCGGGGATTACGTGGATCGTCGGGATTGACTATAAACTGTACGATGCCTGACTTCGACTGCGGGGTGATGTTAGTCACCATACCTTCCAGTTCTACTTTGCCAATCCGTATCAGTACCCGCGCTCCTATCGACATCCGTTCGCTGGAGCCTTCGGCTATCTCGCCTATGATCTTAAATGATGAGAGATTTGACACTACGGCCACCTTCTGCCCGGCGGAGATTTGTGAACCAATCTCATTGACGATAAACGTCAGCACACCATCGTGCGGCGCCGTGATTTTGCCTCGCTGTAAGGTGTTATGCATAATAGTCAGATCTTTGTCGATACTGCTCACTTGGAGTTGTCTCACTTTCTCGGCGGCACTGCAGCGTAGACGTTCGTTTTCTAATTGTTCGCGCAAACGCGACAACTCCAATTGGGCGGTTTGCAGTGCTGTTTCTGCTAATCTTACACGATCCCCGGTGCCGCTTCCCAGACTATCGAGCCTACGTTCGTTCATCACATCGATTTTCTTGCCGCTTACTTCCATTTCCTTCACGGCTATCTGCAGCGATAACTCGCTTATGGCGCTTTGTGATTGCAATTGAAGTTGAGCCAGCTCTTGTTCGCTTACTCGCTTTGAGTCTACCATCTTGTCGTAGTTGGACTGCTCGGATTCCAAATCGAGTTCGAGCAGTGGAGTCCCGGCCTTGACACTATCGCCTGCTATGGCATACACTCCCAGCAGACTTGTGGTGATCGGAGAATTGATGATCTCTTCGTAAGCCGGTACCACACTTCCGGTTGCCGATACTGTGGTCTCGATATCGCCTACATCTACTGTACCAAGTGTCACGCTTCGTGCATCAATACTTTTTTCGAGCATCATAAGTATGCCCAAAAGCACTGCGGTTGCGACAACGATCGCTAATCCAATTTTTACAAGTTTGCGTCTCCGACGACTTTGTAAAACTTTCGTATCAATTTTCTTATCCATATCCCGAAAGTATAATATTTCGGGACGAATGTCAAGTGTTGCTGATTACCAGCGGTTTATGGCTTAGCGATTGTCCGTTTTCGTACATCGGACTTCGATTCGGGCAATTTTTCGTAGTACTTGTCGGCGTGCGGAGGCCACTCCCGGCGACAGCTCGTTGCGGTCCATCATTTCAATCTCCCACCGTAGCTCTTGCATCAATTCCGAATAGTGTCGACACTGAGCAAATGCCTGTTTCAGGCACAGAGCCCGTATGCCGTAGGGGAGTGTGGAGTTGATTCGTGAAAGACAGAAGTCGAGGTAATCGGTGCGCAGATCGTCTTTAGCCGTTGGCATTCTGTCAAGAAGAGTGAGAATAAGTCGTTGCTTGCCAATGTGATTAGCAGCCAGTAGATAATCAATCAGATAGTTGCGCCTGGGGATGAGCCATCGCAGCTCCTCGGAATTGAAATGAGTGAATATCCATAGAGCATTATAGCCTACTCGATCGTCGGGATCATTGATAAGAGCGAATAGACTCGCCCTGATGTTGTCATCAGCAGCCATATAGCGCATGTGGTTGATATCCCGCAAGCCGATACGTTTGCCGAGCACTTCTTTCATAAATCTTTGAATTTTATGTTGGGGTTGACGGCGCGGAGTTGAGCTACGAATTCCTCCGGTCGCACCGGCGATATAATGAGCGGATCGCGGCTTTTCAATACCGATCGGTCGGTAAACGTAATGGCAATCCTATGCTTTAGCGAAGCAGCCGGGCTTGAGAGTATCGATTTGGTTGGCTTTATCTCCGCAATCTTATTGATCGGAAATGCCGTGGAAATAAAAAATTGGTACACTATCAGTTGGTCGCCATCGATCTTGTAATAGACACTCAGTAAGGTCACTAATATGAAGAGAAAGGATCCGGCACATATTATTGTAGGCGCGATATAGTCGTCACACATCACCGGCCAGCTGCATAGCAGCAATGTGCCTGTCACAATACACCATGTGAAGGCATCCCATCTGGAACTATATCTCGTACTGCCGTATTTCTTCATAATCATCTCAATTAGCTTATGCAATGTTAGAGAAAATTATTTGAATCCGCAAATACTTGAGTTATTATTGAAATTGAGTATCTTTGTGTACAGATTAGTTATGATCGTAATTATGAAACAGACCACCACCCGGACATTCACGATATTTGGCTGGTTCCTGGTAAAGATAGCCTTGCTTACCGCCGTAGTTATAGCTATCCGCTACCTGTGTGGTACAAAAGGAGAGACACTCGATAGCGTCTGGATCATACCGCTCGGTATCGGCTACTATAACTCGTGGCGTTGCCTCTCCCGCGAACTCCGCCACCTCCACACCACCAACGGTTAGGGTAACCAAACCTGTATACTCAATAATCCTGTTCTATAAGGTCAGAAACACCTATTTATAGTTAGAAATACCGCTTAGGAAGATATACCATTGCATAATTGTATGCATAATTGTATTATTACCAAGTGATGACCAATACTCGGAGTATTTGGAAGATTATAAACAGGGAACCGAATTTGATTCCTAAAATGAAGATAAGTTATGAAGTTGACCGATAACCCGATTTGGATTGCGATACAATACATTTGTGTGTTGTTTCTAACTTTCTGTTTTGCAGGGCTAATAGTAAGCAATTTTTTATTCATGTGGCTTATTGTTATATTCAGTGGGCTGTTTATTCCGGCAGTGGTTGTTGCGTGTATCTCATTTATTAGGTCGCTAAGATGCGACAGCAGGCATAAGAAAGTACTGTTAATCTTGAATGTGGTCAATATACTTTTGTTTTTATTCTCGTTTTTCAATCCGTCCGGCAAATGTGATGCTGATATAATGGAAAACCACTACACCAAATATGGTGGACGAATGGAGCAGATATATCATAATCTTTATGATAAAATGACTCCCGGGTGTTATGTACATATTGAATTTGAACATGGCGATGTTGCAATGTTCCATTTCTCAAACGGTAGTGGTGAGCGGGAATCCAACTGGGATCCGAGTGAAGAAAAGATAGATTCTTTGCTCACACTGAGCGGACTCGACAGAAAATCTTTAGCATGGCTGGAAAAAGAGTTGGATAAAATAGGCTGTATTTCTATTTCTATGCGGGCAGTTCCGGGTAATCCTTTTTGTATTGGCTTCCGACGTATTGGAATGGGAATGTACTCTTTCTGGTTTTACGACCATCCTCTATCTCCTGAAGAACAGAACCGCATAAACGCTAATGAAAATCTAATTGTCTTTAATGATTCCACTGTCTTTGAATATGGCGGTGGGGCTATTGGTTCGCTGAATTTCCCAGGTAAGGAGGAATATCTGAGAAAGAGAAAACAGATACATAATGAAATTGACAGATAAAAGATTTTGGATATTTGAGGCATTTACCATTTTATATGCTATGGTATTGATGTCTCTTGCGTTGATAATCCTTGATAAATTAGGCCCTTCTGTTCTCCCCTTAAGCCCCCAAACAAAACATCCAGTCTCACGCCCAAAACTGGGTGTGAAATTGGGCGTTTGTTGTCTAAAAACTTGATTATCAAGTCTAATTGTGGAGCTGGAGGGGTTCGAACCCTCGTCCAAACGTGGAACCAATAAGCTTTCTACATGCTTAGTTGCAACTTGGTTTTCGTGTATCGACAGGCAAGCAACAACCAATCGATGCCTTATCCTCTAAAGTTTCGGAGTCATCGCGAGGCTTCCCGACTCCTATTTCCGATTTACCAGCACCGCCTGATCGATTAGCCTCGGAAAAAATACGGCAATCGGGCGATGTCTTGTCGGTGCAACTGTTGCGCCGATTAAGCTAATCTACTGTACTTCGATTAAGCAGCAAGAGCGTAGTTATTTTCGCCATTTAAATTGTCGACGTCGGAGATTATAGAGCGCCTTCCGTCATGGCTCTGCATGCTTACATACCGCCTCTACACGCTGTCAAAGCCAGTCAGCCCCGAGTGGATGTGAATACAAAGTTACAGAATTTATTTCAAATCCGAAAATTTTTTGCGTCCACATCCGTTACATCTGTCGTGTAAAAATATGTCGAATCTGTTGTAAAGCATATTAGTGCAATTTTTAGACCATATTCTGGTAATCAATATCTGCCATATACTTACGACTTTGAGTCATCTTTAATGGATAAAGATGATTGGGAATGTCAATTCGTATCTAACGTCCTAACCAAAATGTAAGCAATGAGCGAGACCATAATCTCTCTCTTTTTGTATCTTTGCGTTGACAAACAAGTGTAACTTTGTATGTAATTACCTTAATACTGGCGCAAACCATGGCCCAAATGCTCCCAACGGGGCGTTTCCTGGTTGCTCGCTCATACCGAGTTTTAGATAATGAAAAATTTAGTAATATCAATTATTAACCTTCTTCTGTCCGCATTGAATGTTAATGCTCAACCGATGAGGTCTGATGCTATCTATGATGAACAACAGTTATGGATACAATCTCTGCTGAGTGAGCCTATTGGTGGTGACTATTTGTTTTATTGCACTGGACACAATGGGAGGATTTGGTCGTTAGTATCAGTAGATTCAACTGGTATAAAGCTCTATAATGGTACAACAAGTCAATATACGAAATGCGACGAACCGACTTTGATTGATACACTTTCATTTATTAATGATAATATTCAGACAATTATATGGGGAATTGATTCTTTAGTAAAATTCAAGCATTTATTAAAGCCGATTGAAAATAGGACGTATAATCCGATATATAATCAATTATATCTTATAAAAGATAACCGCATAGTTTTCAGTTATAACGATGCCATAGATTATTATTCCGAAACTGATAGCTCAGAATTTAATCATAACCTAAATAAGCTTACTTTTCTAATGTTATGGTTGGCGGCACCATCGCTACGCACATTCATACCAATTCCCTCTGACACATAATTGTCAGAGAGAATATATCTCTATATCATAAGGATAAAGTTGGATAATAAAGATATTTATTTCAGATCCGAAAATTTTTTGCGTCCGCGAAGGTAATATTGTATCAGCAGATTGGGTCGGCGAGGCCTGGTGTGGAGTAGATCGGACGTTGCCGATTCTATGCCTTCGTAGGCTTTCTTCATCCTCCGGTATTCGCGATGGGCGCGCAAGATAGCTCCGGCGTGCCCCCACTTTCCTTTGGCTACAAACTGGGCCCAGGCCAGCGTGTCGAGCAATCGGCGCCGAAGCAGGGTAGCGGTGCGTGTGCGGCCATGAGGCAGGTTCTTATACAGCATCAGCAGGGAGTTGCGGAAGTTGAGCATCGTCTTCCGTGGATTCGATGCATCGAGGCTCGCACCACCGAGATGATATACGTGCGATTGCGGCACGGCGGCTATCCTGTAGCCGAGCCGCTGCATTCGCCAGCATAAGTCAATCTCCTCCATATGAGCGAAAAAGGCTTCGTCAAGTCCGCCCGCCTTCCGGTAAGCTTCTACTGATACCATCATAGCGGCACCTGTAGCCCAGAATAGATCGTCGACAGCGGTGTCGTATTGCCCGCCATCCGTTTCCACTGAGTCCATAATTCGGCCGCGGCAATACGGGTAGCCGTTACGGTCGATATATCCGCCTGCGGCCCCTGCGTATTCAAACTTCGTGCGGTCGCGGTACGATAGGATTTTCGGCTGACAGGCTCCGCATAGCGGATTGCTCTTCATATATTCGAGCAGGGGAGTGACCCAGTCGGAATCTACCGCCACGTCGGAGTTGAGCAGTACGGCGTATGGTGTATCACACATATCCAATGCTTTATTGTAGCCGCCGGCAAAACCGTAGTTCTGATCGAAAGCCCACACTTCCACCCGTGGAAACTCTTCGCGCAATACCTTCAGAGAATCATCAGTGCTACCGTTGTCGGCTACTATCACCTTGGCTGTGTCGGCCGGAGTATATTCCACTACCGATGGTAGAAACTCGCGCAGCAGTTTCTCGCCGTTCCAGTTCAGTATTATTACGCTTACTTCTTTCATATTATTCCGATAATGTCAGTCGACCCTCCGGTCTTAGGCTTGCTGAGGTCAACATCAATGATCTCATTGTAGAACTCGGGACGCAGGGGTAATTCCACACGCAGATAGTTGTCGGTGAAGCCATACATGTGCCCGTCGTGCGCCGTATGTTCCACGAGCACCGGGCGTCGGCGTCCGCAGTTCTTGTCGATAAAGGCGCTAAGCTTCCGATCAGATACCACTTGCATCTCGGCGGCACGGCGATGCTTTTCAGCCTGATCCACGCGTACCCACTCCGTCTCGGCTACGGCGCGGGTGCCGGGGCGTTCCGAATAGGGGAAGATGTGAAGGCGCGTGATGTCAAGGCTGTCGACAAATGCTTCTGACTTCTCAAACTCTTCAAGCGTCTCGCCTTTAGCACCAACTATCAGATCCACACCAATAAAGGCATCGGGCATCACCTCGCGTATCTTCGCTATCTTGCCTGCAAATAGAGCGGTGTCGTAGCGGCGACGCATCAGTCGGAGCACAGCGTCACTTCCGCTCTGCAGTGGGATATGGAAGTGCGGCATGAAGGCACGCGACTGTGCTACCCATTCTATCATCTCGTCAGTGAGTAGATTAGGTTCTATCGACGAGATGCGGTAGCGCTCTATACCCTCCACAGCATCAAGTTCCTTGAGCAGATCGAGGAAATTGTGATTCGTACCATGTCCGAAGTCGCCGATGTTGACGCCCGTAATCACGATCTCCTTGCCCCCGTCGGCAGCTGCCTTGCGTGCCTGCGCCACGATCTCTTCTATCTCTCCGCTGCGGCTCCTGCCACGCGCAAAGGGTATAGTACAGTAAGAGCAGAAATAGTCGCAGCCGTCCTGCACCTTGAGGAAGTATCGCGTACGGTCGCCGCGAGAGCATGACGGTGTGAACCGACGTATATCCTTGGCAGGAATCACATAGCCACCCTGTGTGTCAGTAGTTTCATTTTCCAGACGGTCGATGATTTCTTTGACCATCCGTGTCTTATCGTCGTTGCCCCACACCACGCCCACTCCGGGAAGCGTGGCCACATCAGCCGGGCAGAGCTGTGCATAGCAGCCGGTCACGGCAATCATCGCCGACGGCCATCTGCGGTTGAACGCTCTGATCGCCTGCTGACATTTCTTCTGTGCCATCGACGTCACCGCGCACGTATTCACCACTACCACGTCGGGGATATCTCCTTCGCCGGCACGTCGTACGCCCAGTGCATCAAGCGCTTCGGCTATCGTCGACGTCTCGGCGAAATTCAGTTTGCATCCGAATGTATGGTAGTGTGCGGTGTGAGCCATCGGTATTTATATTGTTATTACTGTTTTGCAAAAGTACGAAAAAAGTAGCTACATTTGTAATTCCCATCTCGAATCGTTGCGTCGGAGCATTGAACATATTGTCCTTCCCGGGTGTAATACAAGTATATATCTATTCATTCATATCGCTTATGCTCTCTGAAAACCTCATACAGATCTACGCCTCCTCCTTCCGTAAAAACTGGGATCTCCCGGCTCTTACCGATTATGGTACATCCAATACGCTCACCTATGGCGATATGGCTCGCCGCATTGCCCGCACGCATCTCTTTTTCGAGCTTATGGGTATCAAGCCGGGCGACAAGATAGCTGTGATGGGTAAGAATTCCGTCAACTGGGTGGTGAGCTATATGTCCACAATTACCTACGGAGCAGTAGTGGTCCCGGTGCTTCAGGACTTTAATCCGCAGGATGCCCAGCATATCATAAATCATAGCGGCTCCAGGATACTTATCGTCAACGATCAGCTATTCGAGCATCTCGACTTCTCTCAGATGCCCGATGTGAAAATCGCCATCTCGCTCGACAATCAGGAGATTCTCGCTGAGCATTCCACCTCCGCTAAGGGTCATCGTATACTCAAGTCACTTCCTTCTGTTTTCGACAGGCGTTACCCCAAAGGCTATGGCCCCGACTCAGTGAAATACGCAGACTTTCCGCCCGGCAGTCTTGCGGAGATCAACTACACATCCGGCACAACAGGCTTCTCGAAAGGCGTAATGCTTACGCTCAACAATCTGTGTGGCAACGTCGTGTTCGGTATGCGCTCCCACCTCCACTATCCCGGTTCGCGATGTCTGTCGTTTCTGCCTCTTGCCCATGCCTACGGATGCGCTTTCGATATGCTCACACCTCTGGCTGTCGGTACCCACGTCACCCTATTCGGTCGTCTGCCCTCGCCCAAACTTCTGCTTAAGGCGTTTGCCGAAGTGCGTCCTACGCTGATTCTGTGCGTACCCCTCATTCTTGAGAAGATCTATCGCAAGCAGATACTACCCGTCATATCCAAGCCATCGATGAAGCGACTTATGGCATTGCCGATCATCAAGAAGAGAGTGTATAAGAAGATACGCGACAAGCTCATCGACGCATTCGGCGGCGAGTTTGAGGAGGTGATCGTTGGCGGTGCGCCGCTCAATCCCGAAGTCGAGGCCTTCCTCTATAAGATCCGCTTCCCATTCACCGTCGGCTATGGCATGACTGAGTGCGGCCCCCTGATCAGCTATACTCCATGGCGCGAGTTTATACCCACGTCATCCGGACGCACACTCACCGGGCTGATGTTCTCCAAGGCCACATCGTCCAACGAGTCCTATATCCCCGGCGAACTCTGTGTGAAGGGCGAGAACGTTATGCTCGGATACTATAAGAATCCCAAGGCTACGGCCGCGGTGCTCGATTCCGACGGATGGCTCCACACCGGTGATATGGGCACGATATCCAATGCCGGTACCATCTTTATCAAAGGTCGATCCAAGACCATGCTCCTCTCGGCCAACGGCCAGAATATCTACCCCGAAGAGATTGAAGCTAAGCTAAACAATCTCCCATACGTGGCCGAAAGCCTTGTAGTGGAGCGCGGCAACAGGCTCGTGGCGCTCGTTTATCCTGATTACGAGGCTATGGATCGCGCCCGACTCACTTCCGACATGATGCCGCCGGTGATGGAGAAGGTGCGCGAGGAGCTCAATCGTCAGCTCGCAGCCTACGAGCGTATCGACCGGATCCAGCTCCGGGCCAACGAATTTGAGAAGACGCCGAAGCGTTCCATCAAGCGTTATCTCTATCAGTAGCCCGTATTAGTTGACACATCAGGCTCGCCGTGTGCGGAATAATTCCTATTTTTGCACTGCGTAACATCGATACGCGCCGTTACCGATATGAGCCGATTCGACTTCAAGCAATTCTCCGTATATCAGGATGCCTGCGCCATGAAGGTGGGCACCGATGGCGTATTGCTCGGCGCGTGGGCTGACCTCTCGGGGGCAGGAAGGATATGGGATGTCGGCACAGGTACCGGTCTCATTGCTCTGATGCTAGCTCAGCGCTCAGCATCCGCGCAGATTGCAGCAGTAGAGATAGAATCTGCCGCTTGCGCTCAGGCGCGTGGCAATGTCGCTGTCTCTCCTTGGTCCGATCGCATAGACGTAGTGGAAGGTGATATTCGGTCACTGGCCGACACTCTGCCGCACCCGGATCTCATTGTCAGCAATCCGCCTTTTTTCACCAACGCCCTGCGTCCGGTCGATAATGCGCGTTCCACAGCACGCCACGATTCCACCCTGCCTGTGCGCGACCTCATGCTGATAGCTTCACAGGTACTCACTCCCAATGGATCGATTGCCATAATCATACCGGCCGACCGCAGTCAGGATGCAGTCGTAGAAGCAACCTTGGCCGGTCTGTCCCCGTGGCGTATCACAGCCGTGCGTACCACTCCGGTCAAAGCACCCAAGCGCATGCTTATGCAGTTCGGTCGCCGAGGTCGCGATATTTTGCGCGAGGATCATCACATACAGGATGCTCCCGGTTGCTATTCCGACTGGTACAGCCGTCTCACACACGATTTTTATTTACGATAATACCGATCAATATGTTTACTCAAAAGAATTTCTATAGCAGTCCCGCATCGCGCTACCTGATGTTGTTGCTCGCGTGGATGCTCTGCACCATAATCGGATCCTTTGTGATGGCTCTCGTAATGGGCGACGGCACTCAGACCGGGCGAATGCGCATCGCTATCGTAGTGCAGGACATACTTATGTTTATCCTTCCGGCTCTGCTCACAGCCGTATTTATCACGAGCCGTCCCGCCGAACTGCTCGGCGTCACCCGCCGATTCCCCCCGTCGGCACTGCTTCTGGTATTTATG
This sequence comes from Paramuribaculum sp., assembly GCA_029060545.1. Taxonomy (GTDB): domain Bacteria; phylum Bacteroidota; class Bacteroidia; order Bacteroidales; family Muribaculaceae; genus Paramuribaculum. The sequence goes on from JAIDTT010000081.1 coordinate 40,288, forward strand.
ATTATGGTAGTGTCGGCCCCTGCCATGAATATACTTATCAGTTTCAATCAGTCGCTCACATTACCCGAGTCACTTAAACCGATAGAGGAATGGATGCGCCACTCCGAAGAGTCGGCTGCTCACTCCCTGTCGCTCGTCACCGGAAGCACATCGGTAGGTTCCCTTATCATAAGTATACTTATCGTCGGTATTCTTGCAGGCTTCTCCGAAGAGATATTCTTCCGGGGCGCCCTCCAGCGCATCATGGCTACCGGTGGCGTTTCGGCACATGCCGCTATATGGATAGCTGCCTTCATATTCAGCGCGTTCCACATGCAGTTTTTCGGCTTCCTGCCCCGACTGCTTCTCGGCGCATTCTTTGGGTATCTGCTATGGTGGAGCGGTTCCCTCTGGCTGCCTGTGTGCGCTCATGCGCTCAACAATACTATGGCTCTGATACTCGAATGGCAGCGTCAGCGCCAGGGAGCGCGTGTCACTCTCGACGCCTCGCTTAGCGACAATCCCGACTTCGCATCGTGGTGCATTATTCTCCTGGGGGTTGCGCTTGCCGCGTGGATGATCATCACTCTCCGTTGGCGCCTGAAGAAAGCCGCCGCGAAGAGGTGACTTTCGCAGCGGCTTATGTGATGGGGATATGTACTGACGATTATTCTTCGGCGTCGAGCATCGACAGTGCAAACGAATAAGCTCCGATCGAGATTGCTTTGCTTGCACCGAGCTTGGATATGGCTACGCCGGTCGACTTCTGGGGATCGTAGATCACCGTCTTATCGGAGCCATACACCTTGATCGGACGAGCTGCACCGTGAGCAAACTTCACGAATTCCTCTTCATTGTCGAGCTCGAATGCCATTTCGGGCATACGCGGGATCTCTTCGCCGCTCAGTGAGTGGAGTACTCCGCGGAGCTGCTTCATAAGAGCGGGCATAAAGTATTTGCGTGCGCCTACGAGACCGCCGCCGAGCACTACGAGCGAGTCAGTCAGAGTTACTGCCGTAGCGATAGCGTCGCCGGCCACTTCACCGAATTCCTCGAAGGCGGCAATAGCGGCCTCGCGGTTGCCGGGACGGGTACCGTCGGCTATCTCGCATATATCTTTAGGCTCGAGTTTCGATTCGTGGTCGCCCGACTTCTCGGCGTAGACGCGCTTCACCGCACGGATAGCCACACCTTCCTCCACATACACCTCGGGGTGATTCTTGTGGCGCAGACAGAAAGTTTCGGCTGCCGAGTTGTTGCCGCGGTTGAGGTGATTGTCGATCACCATACCCATACCGAAGCCGGTGCCGAAGGTATATCCTAAGAGATTAGTGTACACCTTGGGGCTACCCAAAGCAGCGAGCTTGGCATTGATTTCGGGGAGCACACCGCCCAGAGCCTCACCGAAAGCGAATAGGTCGCCGTCGTTGTTGATGAATACCGGAATGCCGAATTTATCCTGTAGGAACGGGCCGAGAGCCACACCGTTGCGGAACGACGGAAAGTTTGGCAGATAGCCGCCTATGATACCGTGAGGATAATCGGCCGGGCCGGGGAATGCGAAGCTGATAGCCACGGGCTTCTCCTCAAGCTTGTCTATTACCATCTGGAAGCCCTTCACCATAGTGGCGAGGCAGAGGTCGAGATCGGCCGCATTGGAGGGGAGGGTTATGGGGTCGATGATGAATTCATTGGACTGCATGGCGCCAAACACCAGATTGGTGCCGCCGGCGTCGAGAGTGATCACGATGCGTTTGTCGAACTTATACATGATATCTTGGATTTAAGAATTAATATTTGGCAAAGTTGTCGGCTACAAAAATAATAATAATTACTTTATCCGCTGCGGATTTTTGGCGATAAATTCTTTCCAAGAGCCGCACTTGCCCGATTGAAGCGGTTTCGATGACTCATAGAAGTGGCAGAGAGCCGCAGCCAAAGCGTCGGTAGCGTCAAGTTTCATCGCCGTAGCTTCGGGCGAGAGCGATAGTATCCGGCGCAGCATCTCGCACACCTGCTCTTTCGAGGCGGCGCCATTGCCCGTTATGGCCATCTTGATCTTTCGCGGCTCATACTCCGTAATAGGTACGTCGTGGGCAAGTGCTGCCGCCATAGCCACCCCCTGCGCGCGTCCGAGTTTGAGCATTGACTGCACATTCTTGCCGAAGAAAGGCGCCTCTATCGCCATCTCGTCAGGCAGATACTGATCCACCAGCATAGCCACACGCTCGTAGATACGGCGCAGACGCAGATAGTGGCTCTCAAACTTATTCAGCTCGATCACCCCCATTGCTATCATCATAGGCTTCTTGCCTATGATGCCGAGCAGGCCGTAGCCCATCACGTTTGTACCCGGGTCGATACCTATTATTATGCGGTCATATTGCTTCAGAGCTGTCGTATTGGTCATACCTCTATCGGTTGCATTATAGTGGTGAAATATACCATATAGCGCTGCCAGTCGGGAAGCCATCTGCTGAATATTTCCGGCAGCGCGCATGGCTCCCACTCGCGTATGCCGTCTATCGAAGCGTCGGCATCAAGCTGCAGCGCCAGCCCCTCACCTTCGGGATTCGCAGGATCAGCAATACGCATAAGCCTCGGATTGCTCAGTATTGGATCATCCGTAAGCACCTTGATACCTTCGTTGCCAAGCCATTTCAGCAGACTGTCAGCGTGGCCGAAGTCCACCATGAAAGTAATATTATATAAATGCATAGAGCGTAGAGTCAGTTATCAGATTGTTTCATCGCCTTCTTGTGGCGAAGGTAGCGCGGAATGAATCCTAAGTGTCGGATCACAGTAGGTACCAGTCCGTAGTAGTGGCTCATAATGCGGAAACGCTCCTTGAGCGAAGCCTTGTGATTGGCCGTGGTCACCCCTTCAGAAAGATAGTCGATCAGGATATCGGGAATATAGATATTGTGGCGCGAATGTTGCAGACAGCGGATACACCACTCATAATCGGCCGAATAGCGGTAGTCGAGATTATATAGCGGAGCTATGCGTGCCAGCACCACGAAAGCCTGGTGACATACCACCATACCCTTTGCAAAACTCTTGTAAGTCAGCACCTCCGGCGCACTCAGATGCCGATCGGCAATGCGATGGCGGTCGCTGTCCACGAGTTGCGTCTGGCCATATACAATACCCGGAGTATCATTCTCCACGATAGCCTTCGCTATTTCGGCCAAAGTATCGGGGGAGTGGAACGAATCACCCGCATTGAGGAAAATATAGTATTGACCCGAGGCCATCATCATACCCTTGTTCATCGCATCGTAGATACCTTTATCCGGTTCCGACTTGTATATAATACGCTCCGAGCCGTTAGCCGCATTTCGGATAATATCGATAGTCGAATCCTTTGAGGCACCGTCCACGATAATATGTTCATAGTCTGTAAACGACTGTTCGGCCACACTGGCGATAGTCGGGGGGAGAGTCTTTTCAGCGTTGAAGGTAACAGTGATGATGGAAATTAGCATAGCGTTGGCAAGGATAATGATGTCAGCTACTGCAAAGATAATCAAAATCTCCGAAACACCATCCGCCATCCTATTTCCACCCCTCAATAAAATTTTTCGAAAAATATGTGTTCCTCCACCCCAATCCACCCTTAACTTTGCATCCCCAAACCACCACTATATAGCCTCCCGAAAATCCATCCGCAAGCCTTGTAGGGCGGTTCATTTGAGCCGCCGCCCCATTGCGTCAGCATGGCTCCGACCGCCCTTAAAATTTTGTCCTGGTGCATCGCTTGTAGGGAAGAATTTCAAATCTTCCGCCTATAGCACCTGCCTCCGTCACCCTCAACTATTAGCCCTATTAGCCCCATCTTAATCTACCACCCTCAAATTTTTGTCTCGGTGCTTCGCTTCAGCGAAGCAAAAAGTTTACCGAATCGCTCGATCTCATCCGCCATCCTCACCACCCAATAATTACTTTGTATCATAAGCTTTCTAATGGGGCATATAAGAAGAGAGCTGCATAAAATTCTTACGCAGCTCTCTTTTGTTTATTGTATAATTCGACTACTCAAGATTGGTAACGCCTCTTACATACGGGGTACTAGCCTGGTTACTTAAATTACCGCCAGAACCGTATATGCAATTTGTGAAATAACCGGTCGATGAAGAAATGGCTGTTGATTTAGTATAGTAATAGTATTTTGTATAACCGTCACCTGATTTTAAAGGTGCTCCACCAAAAGAACTCAATGCTGCATTTACGTCAGACCATTTCGCGCTTATAATCTTTCCCTGATTGGCGGTGGGCAAAATATCTTCATACATTGTCATAGCAGTCTCAACGGATGAAATCGAGCCGGATTGTGCATCGTTCAGATGTAAGGTAAACTTCTCGCCTCCTGCGATAACGACAATCCCCTCAACTGTCTCTATTTCTCCCATTCTATTGTTATATTCTTGTTTGCTTAAAAATTCACGAGTACCATTAATCATAACTGAGAGTTTTAAATCATCAGAATCTGTCCAATATATGGTAGAAGTAGAAGTCGTCGGCTTTACGCCTCTTACATACGGGGTACTAGCCTGGTTACTTAAATTACCGCCAGAACCATATATGCAATTTGTGAAATAACCGGTCGATGAAGAAATGGCTGTTGATTTAGTATAGTAATAGTATTTTGTATAACTGTCACCTGATTTTAAAGGTGCTCCACCAAAAGAGCTCAATGCTGCATTTACGTCAGACCATTTCGCGCTAATAATCTTTCCTTGATTAGTGGTAGGCAAAATATCTTTATACATTGTCATAGCAGTCTCTACAGACGAGATGCGATCGGTTTGTATATCGTTTAGCGAAAGAATAAAGCTTTCACCTCCACTTATGATTGTCAATCCTTCAACGACTGCATTCGACAAATTGGCTTTGTCATATTCTTCCTTAGTAAGATAATAGCGAGTGTCATTTATCCATACAGCTAAAGAGAGATCTTTGGGAGTGGTTGAGTAAATCGTATTATCATTATCGCTTGGCTTGTCACCGGAGCCACTTTCACTATTAACGGCTTCATAAAGAGTATTAATAAAGTCCTTAGCATTATTCTGTGCTTTTGCAAAATCATTAGCAAGTGAACTAGAACAGTCAAGCACAAGCATTATAGCTGCGGATCTGCGTTCTGTTACGACATGAAAATTTTCTTCTTTATCAGCCTCTGAGTTTTTCTGCCAATCATTATTGGATGTTATATAAGTCCACTCATCAGTAAAATCAGGGGTTATTAGTTTGTTATTTTCAGTACGAACTCCCTCTAACGTAAAAGTTAAGAAGATACCATCCTGTTCACCCTTAAGTGTGGATCCGGAGGTAGATGTTAGCCCTATATATTTCACATTTTTAAGTGAATAGGTATTAGTGTAGGTATTAATGTCGGTATCGATGTCAAATGTACCTTCAATATAGCATGTTGATTTATCTGCTTTAGCAACATTATCGAATGTGAAACGAACAATCGTACCCTTCGACAGACCGGGCATTCTCAAATCAATGGTCTGGACATAGTTACTTTGTGATAGTTGTTCGGCAATTTTCATAAACCCTGCGTTTACCTCCGACATATTTGCTGCCACGGTTGCATAGTCGTCAGACGAAGCAAGTTTTTTAAGATTATCTCTGAACTGACTTACATCAGACACATCCTGCCCTCTGAAGCCGATAGAATAGGCAATAATAGGCTGATGACATATGGTCTCATTCTTTATTCGTTGGCTGAGAGCATTAAGATAGTCATTATCATTATCGTAAGGGACATTCATCATCATAGAACCTTGATCCAAACCGTCAGTAAACGTAACGATGGCTACTTTTGAGAGGTCGGATGGTAGAGGTACAGATTGCAGTTTATTGATTGCCTGATCTACCGAGTAGTACAACAAAGTACCATTCTTCATATTCAGACCGTTGATAAATGAGTCGAATCCGGGTTTACTTCCTTGGCTAAGTTCAACAATGGGGTAAGAGTATAGCTCCTGGTTGAAGCCAACTATTCCGAGATAGATGCCGCTGTTTGTTCCGCCGCCGCCGGTTGTGGCGTCAGTCCATTCTGTCACTCGGGTATCCACATCATTAAGCACTCCGAAAGTTGAGCGCTCTATCACTACTGCATTATCCGACACAACCTTTCCCTCCTTCATTGCCGAGGTGCGGAATGTCATCGTATAGCCCGATGCTAATTGGGCTGGATAAGCTGCCATATAATACTCTGCACCGGCTTTGAAAGTACCTCCGTCGGGAGCGTAGATGATGATCGAATCCACACTCTCCACCACCTCATCAAGTACTTTGGGGAATTCGTTTTCATCAAAAGTCACTTTTGCCGCTCCCGTAAGTCTTTCACCATTATTTCCCTTGAAGCATACGGACGTAATATCGTCGCGCGTAACGGTGAATTTCACACCGCCGCAGATATTATAGAATGCTAAGTTATGGCTTTGTGCTCTGGCCATAGTCGGGAAAAGTCCGTTTTGAAACGATCCCTCTTCTGCTGTCTGATATGTCGGCAGGGTGATTGTTGCCACCCCGTCATTGAAACTGTTGCTTGCCGAGTAGGGATAAATGGCGTAGAGATACTTTCCATCGGTATAGTTTTCTCCGCCGGCCGATACCCCTGCTAATGTTCCCTTAAACTCTGCAATATCGGTTGTATCACTGTTCTGACAGGTGAATTTACTTCCACCATCAGTACCGGAGTTATAGAACACGCTGATTTCATCGCCGGGTACCCACCTTACGGAGCCGTCGGGCAGGCGTACGGTACGGGAGTCTGCCCCCGCACCCTCGCGGGTAGCCGTTAAGGTTATTTCCACACCGGTTCCGGCGTAATTGTCAAAATCTTCATTATCGCATGAAAAGCACGAAAGTGCCGCACACGAAAGTGCTAAATATTTTAAGCTCTTAATCATATTATTGATATTTTTTGTTTTTTACCATTCTACTTCGCCGGTATCTTCCGAGCCTCCGGCGGCAGGCTTACCGGTCACAGCGATCTCTACACTACACGATGCACCCTTTACTGTTCGTGCGGTAATCGTTGCAGCTCCCTTTTTCGCTGCTTTTACCACTCCGTTGCTTACTGTGGCGACGCTTGTATCGGAGCTCACCCAAGTAATACCGGATTCGGGTATAGATTTAGGGTTAAGTATAGCCCATAGATCTTTTTGTTCACCTCTGTTTAAAGTGATACTATTGATAGTAAACGATATCGATGCAGGCACAACATTAATCGTACATTGAGCCGACACACTGCCGGCTGTCACAGTAATCTGTGCTGTACCGGATGCTATGGCTGTCACAACTCCGTTGCTGCTTACAGAGGCTACCGATGTGTTGGACGACTGCCAGCTCACGCTCTTGTCGGTGGCATTAT
>JAIDTT010000081.1:47756-95621 GCA_029060545.1 Paramuribaculum sp.
ACGCTCTTGTCGGTGGCATTATCTGGTGTTACTGTAGCTACGAGTGTTTCCGTATCACCAGGGAGTAAATCGAGCGATGTCTTATTGATCGATACGGCAGTTACAGCAACTGTTTTCACTGTCACTGTACATTCCGCCTGCACACCCGAGGCCTTTACGGTGATTTTAGTCGTCCCGGGAGCAAGTGCGCTTACGGTTCCTGAATCATCGACAGTTGCCACGGTCGGATCCGACGATTCCCAGGTTAGGTGATCCGAGGATGCACTTGCCGGAGCGATTGTAGCCTTTAGTGTTTCAGTCTCTCCGGGGAATAATTCCAAAGCCGACTGGTCTAAAGTGATTGAAGTGATCTGCGCTGCCGTTACTGTCACCCGACATTCCGCTTTGGCACTACCCGCGTATGCAGTTATAGTCGTGGATCCTTCAGCCACAGCAGTCACTTTGCCATTGGCCACGGTCGCTACTTTAGGATTTGATGAAGTCCACGATACACGCTTATCCGTTGCGTTATCCGGCTTTACGGTAGCTGTGATATCCGCACTCTCACCTACGGCAAGCGATAGCGATGTCGGGGTCAGACTGATGGATGATACCGACACCGTCGCGGGTTCGGGCTCGGAATCCGAGCCTGAGCCCGAGCAGCCACTGAGTAGCAGAATAAGCAGCGATGTGAATAGAAGATTGGTTTTGCTTACGTACATCAGCAATAGTTTTTGTTTTCTCCGGCTGATACCCTGCGCCGGATTGGTACAAAAACGAAAAACGTGGGTACCTTACCATTGCTCGTCCCACAGTTAGAGGCTCTGGCATGTGCCCATCTTCATAGGAAGAGCAATGTGCAGAGCCCACGCATATATGTATATACACCAATAGCCTCATATTGCCTCGCGGCAACAAGCCATCAGTAGAGATACATATCCATAAGCATCTACCATTGCTACTGCCTTGATGAAGATTTGAAACTGCCAGATTTCTAACTGTCAAGAACAGAAACGCTGATAAACGTCTTTCTAAAATGTCCGTGCCCGGCACGGATGCCGGTCACTCGTCGCATCCCACCCGCGTACCCGCATACACGGCTCTGCGGATGTAATGCGCTCACAAATATAGCCACAAATTCCCACATGCACAAAATTTCCTCGCCCCACTAATTTTTTTAAATTTCGGGCAACCCCCACCCTAATCCCGTCGTAACTTTGCATCCACAAACCGCCACTACATACCTCCGAACCGTCAGCCATGTCCAACCAGTCCGATGGATGCCACTGCGTAGCCCGGGAGCAGAGCCTACAGATTGCGCGGCAATTCTGCCTCCATCATCCACTAATTTTTTTGTGGCTATATCACGAAACGATTTAATTTTGTATTTTGGGATAATTGGAGTATTTTTGCAGGGCGCAAAGAGTTGCGCGTACATACATAGTTATAAGAAGCGTTTCGTGCTTTATCCTTTAACAGAAAATCGCCAATTTTCAATGACAGATAAGGAAACGAGCAGACATCGAACGCTCATGCTTGTCGTATATCCACTCCCCGACAAGGGGATATCGATATTCGATTAGGCGTGGGAGTGGATTGTCTATTTATCTGTCAGGCGTTTGGCGATGCCTCTGTTAAGATAGACAAGAACATCATTCCACGTCTTCTTTTTTATCTAATCCCAAAATCGTCAACTCGGGAATGGAGGCGACACACAAAAATTACTATGATCAAAAAACAATTGCTATCAGTAGCTTTGTCCACAATTGCGCTCGCGGCATCAGCGCAGTGGACTCTCAGCGGCGGTCACGTAGGTGACCGACAGTTCACGGAGAAATCATCGGGCGTATATGAGTTGTCGCTCCCCGGAGATACTATCTATGGCCGCTTCTTATTGAAAAACGGAGACAATATACGCTATGGAGCGACAAATACGTATGTGTGTGGAGGTGTAGCTTATACGCTTGCATCCGAGGGCGATAGCCTTATGATGGCCTCCTCGATCGCAAGCCCCGTTCTGACTCTCGACACCAATGCCGGTACCCTGACAGCATCCGGCGATGTGCAACCGCTCTATCTGTTTGGTAATTTCAAAGGCAATTACTACAAGATTTATAAAGATGTGTCGCCCGAAGCCTACTATGAAGGCAATGGTATCTATAAGGCGACGGATGTACAGATGCATGGAAACGACTTGACTGTATGCCAGATCGTGAGTCCGCCATCGTTGATAGGTGTGGCCTCCGGTGATTTCATTGCACCTTATAGATTTTCCGCAGTCGAAAGGACTTTGAAGTGGGATGAGCCGGCGGCTATGGAGCCGTGTGTGCGTTTGGCGGAGAAGAATTTCTCACTCCCCGAATATTTTGCTCTCATTGATGTAACTATCAATATGGTCGATGTGACATTTGAGGCGACACCCGTAAAGCTCTTCAATTTCGATCTCGAAAAGTTCTATGCTATCGGAAGCAATATATCTAATGAGTCAGCTACATCACGCTGGACCGATACGGGTTGCACTACCGGTCTGCTAATGGATAGAACAGAAGAGGATGGTGTGATCACATTCTCTCTCAGCAATGTGGCTATACGCTCTACCGCTACTGCTGATTCCGAAGATCCGCGTGGTGAGATTGAGTTTGCAAGCAACCTCGGAAGTTGGGATGAAATTTATAGTGGTTATTGCTGGGGTTGGAATATCACGACGGATACGCTGACTCTCAATACAAATAATGTTGCAGCAGCTGTACTTCGCGACACCGGTAAATGGACAGCTCCTTATTCACTCCCGGTCGGGAAATATGATATATCGGTGACTGTGAGGGAGAAGGCTGCCATGCAATTTCGCGCAGTGCAGACGAGCACAAGCGCCGTCGAAGCAGTGAAGGCTGATGAGGTTGATCCCAATGTCCCGATTGAATGGTATGATCTCGATGGGCGCCGTATCGCCGAGCCGGTAAAGAATGGTGTATTCCTTCGTCGTCAGGGTCAACGCACGCAGAAAGTATGGATCTTTAGCCGCAATTGAAATCTGCGATATAACAATATGAAGCAGGCCGGAATCCGATGGTGGATCCGGCCTGTTTTGATAACTTCTAAAAGCTGCTTAGTTGGCGACTGTGAAGCCGGCGTCGGCAAGACCTTTGCGTAGGTCTGCGATATGAGCGGCGTCGCGCGTCTCAAGTTCGAAGTCGACTGCGCAGCCTCCAATATCGGTCGAAGCATTGTTGCGCTTATGCTCTACAGACATGATATTGGCACCGAGTTCGCCGATCACGGCGCATACGCGCGAAAGCTGGCCGGGCTTGTCGGAGAGGATTACTGTGAGCGAGGCATTGCGTCCGCTACGTACCAGACCGCGGGTGATGACACGGTTTAGCGAGGTGACGTCGATGTTGCCCCCCGATACGAGGCACACTACTTTCTTACCATTGATAGGTACTTTATTGAACATTGCAGCTGCTACGGATACGGCGCCCGCGCCTTCTGCCACGAGCTTCTGTTGCTCGATGAGAGCAAGGATTGCAGCCGCAACTTCGTCGTCGGTGACGGTGACAATCTCGTCGACGTACTTAGAGCAGAGTTCGTAGGTATTGACGCCGGGCTCTTTCACGGCAATTCCGTCGGCGATAGTGGCCACTGACTGCAGGCGCTTGCGCTGCCCATCCTTGATGGATTCGACCATTGAGGGCGCGCCCTGAGCCTGTACACCGTAGACTTTCACATTGGGCTTGATTGTCTTTATGGTGAAGGCTACGCCGGATATCAGCCCGCCACCGCCTACTGGTACGATCACGGCATCTACATCAGGCATCTCGGTGATGATCTCAAGGCCGATAGTTCCCTGACCTGCGATGACGAGCGGATCGTCGAAGGGATGTACGAGTGTGTAGCCGTGCTCCTTCTGCAGTTCGAGAGCACGATTATAGGCATCGTCATATACTCCGGGCACGAGACAGACTTCGGCTCCGAGTGCTTTGGTCGCTTCGATCTTGGAGATGGGGGCGCCTGCCGGGAGGCAGATGATGGACTTGATACCGTTGTGTGTCGCGCCAAGAGCCACGCCCTGCGCATGGTTACCGGCGGAGCAGGCTATCACGCCACGCTTCTTCTCTTCTTCGCTGAGCTGAGATATCTTGTAGTATGCGCCTCGGAGTTTAAATGAGCCGGTGTACTGCAAGTTTTCGGGTTTGAGATATACCTGTGCGTCATTGCTGAGTTTGGTAGGACCTATGAGTTTGGGGTGACGCGCTACATTCTGGAGCACTTCGGCCGCGCGGTACACTTCGGCTATATCGATTACGGAGGTATTTGACATGATCGGTGAGTTGGTTATATCTATAAAGACGTTAGTGGTTAATCAGCGTATATACATAGCTGGGCGCAATATGTACGGATATGGATCGCGAAGGGTAAGCGATGTGTCAGCGCGTACCTTGTCGAGCAGTGTGGCTGCTTCGGCCGGCACGGATGTGCTGCAGGCCACGACGAAGTATTCCTGAGATCCGTTGTATACTACGATGGCTTCGGGATAGCCGTTGGCAGCGAGACGCTCACGCATACTCCTGGCATTGAAGATCTGCTTGAACTTGCCGACGACCACGCCATAGCGCAGCATGGATGATCCCTCTGGGTTACCGGCCTCTTTGCTGAGGGCGACGTGTTGGGTGATGACGGGGAGTTCCACATCACCGATTTTAAGCATTTTTGGTTCAAGACTTGAGCGAAGGTCAGCGGTAGTGGTGGAGTCACCGGTATCGGTGGCGCGCTCGCGTGCTTTGAGGTAAGCCTCACGGTAGTTGTTTTCGTTGGTCTTGCAACCACCGATGATGATCGTGGCAAGTACGGTGAGTAGGATTAATATTTTTGTCTTCATTTTGAGAGATGTATTACTTCGAGATCAGAGATGTTGCCACTATCGAGCGTAAGTTTCACGAGCGTGCGGAATCGCTGCCAGCCTTGCTGTCCTGCTGCTCCGGGATTGACGTGCAGAAGGTCGAGCGCAGGGTCAGGCATCACCTTGAGGATGTGGGAGTGACCGCATACCATCAACTTGATGCGCTCATCGGAAAGCACATGTTTCAGCCCCGGGGTGTAACGGCCGGGGTAGCCACCGATATGAGTGAGAAGCACATTGACGCCTTCAACAGTGAAAATGAGCATCTCAGGACACGCACGCGTCACATCGCCATGATCCACATTGCCGCGTACAGCTCGCACCTCGGGGCCAATCCCCTTGAGTCGCTCAAGCAGAGAGATGTCGCCTATATCGCCGGCATGCCATATCTCGTCGCAGTCAGCGAAATGCTTTGCGTAGCGGTCGTCCCAGCAACTGTGGGTGTCCGACAGGATTCCTATGCGTTTCATGCCTCCGGGTACAGTGACGGTGGTTACTGATTGATGCCTGTGAGCGAGCGGATGATTTCGGGAAGCTCGGTATTATCGTGGATTGGAGCGAAGAGCTCGGAGCCTACGCCTATGGCGAATACGGGCACCACGGCGCCGGAGTGATCGTTGGTTGTCCAACCGATACCGGCGGCACGGTTGATCACGTCGAATACCTCGTCGGCAAACTTATTGAATGACTTTCCGAGAGCATCCATATCGCCTTTAGAACGATAGTCGAGCACGATGGCAAACATCTCTTGTAGCTTCTGCTCGTCAGCTTCGCTCACCTCAATCGCATTGAAGAGATTGAGGTTATCGGTGAGGAGTTGCTTCATGTAAGGCCAGTCGATGACCATACGGGAGCGGTTGAGTGCCATACACTGACCTTTGAAGCGCTCTTTCGACATAGCTGGGTAGCGGAGATACTGCGGTTCGATTCGGTAGCCCATCGAGCGGTTGGCCAGAGCGAGACCGCCTGTCTCGTGGTCGGCAGTGACTACGATGAGCGTTTCATCGGGATGAGCACGGTAGAAGTCAAGCGCGATATCCAGCGCGCTGTTGAAGCCCATCATCTCCCGGAGGAGAGTGGCGGCATCGTTAGAGTGTGCGGCATGGTCGATGCTTCCGCCCTCTACCATCATGAAGAAGGCATCGGGACTCTTGGCCTTGAGGAAGTCGAGGCACGTCTGTGTCATAGCAGGGAGAGTGAGCACTCCGGGGAGTGAGTCGATAAGTAGACCTACTTCGTTATCGTATTCAGTGGATGTATTGAGCATCAGCACTCGCGGATGCTTGGCGGTAGCTACGGCTTCTGTTCCGCGCACTACGGATACTCCGTTAGCCTCGAATACGTCGAGTAAGTCTGTGGCTTCGCCAGTCTGCTTATCGACGAGTCCGCGGAGATTGGCGCCGGCTATGAAGTCGAACCCGGAGGTCGCTGCCTGGCAACCGATCTGATAGAACATAGATCGGTGGGGCACGTGGGCGTAGTGGGCGGCCGGAGTTGCGTCGTCGGGAGCGACAGTAGTGACGAGACCTATACCATAGCCCATATCCTTAAGCTGAGTGGAGATGGAGGTGACGGGTACAGAGTCGGCATTCATACCGAGCATCCCGTTTTTGGTCTTGGAGCCGGTAGCCAGTGCTGTGCCGGCTGCGGCGGAGTCTGTTACACCCGACGAAGCGGAGTGGGTAGTAGCGGCTGAGGCTACTGGGAATGTCATCATGGTGATGAGCGAGTCGCTGCCAAGTACCATACGGTTGTAGGCCTGCGCAAGCGTTACGGCTCCGAAGCCCATACCGTCGCCGATATAACAGAATATGTATTTGGGTGCCTTGGGCGCGGCGTGGCCTATGCCGAAGCAAATGGCCAGAAGGACTAAAATGATGTTGAATCTACGCATGTGATGATGATATTAGAGTGGTTAATGATCCTGAACACCGCCTTTGCTCATGACCTGAGCATCGATTGCGGCTATTACAGCAAGGTTGAGAATATTACGTACCGGGGAGTTGACGCTGATATAGTGGATAGGCTTGTTGAGACCCATCTGGATCGGGCCGATGGCTTCGCCGACTCCCAGCTCGAGCATAGTGCGGTAGGCGGTAGACGATGCGCTGATATTGGGGAATATGAGCGTGTTGACCTGGTGCCCGCGGAGTTTGTTGAAGGGGAATGTCTTGTCGCGAAGGGTGGTGTTGATGGCGAAGTTGATCGACATTTCACCGTCGATAAGCAATTCGGGGTATTCGGCCTTCATTCGTTCGGCCACGGCGCGTGATTCGCGGCACTCCTTCTCATCGGCAGAGCCGAAGTTGCTGTAGGAGAGCATAGCCATTACTGGAGTGTGGGCGAAGTATTCGACAGAGTTGCGTGTGAGTCGGGCTATATCGTAGAGAGTCTCCTCATCCATCTCCTTATTGATCTGGGTATCGGCGAGGAAGAATGTGCCGAGCTTGGTGGTGAAGATGTGCATGGCAGCGAAGTGGGAGTAGGAGGGACGGATACCCACTACTTCTTCGGCAATCTTACCGATGGTATGGGTGGCTGCATAGGTGCCTCCGAGGAATGCGTCGGCATCGCCCATCTCCACCATCATCATGCCGAAGTAGTTGCGATCAAACATCTTCTCCTGCGATTCGGGCTGTGTGACGCCCTGACGCTGGCGCATCTCATAGAGGTGCTTGGCGTAGCGTCCGCGGCGGGCAGCCTCGCGGTCGTGGCGGAGATTGATGATCTCGATACCTTCGATATCAAGGCCGAGCTTGCGGGCGCGCTTGGCTATCATCTCTTCGTTGCCGAGCAGGATGGGGATGAGTACACCCTCCTTGCGGGCGATAACGGCAGCCTTGAGCATCTTGTCGGTGTTAGCCTCGCCAAACACTACGCGGCGCGGATTTGAGCGGGCCTGATCGTAGATACGGCGCAGTAATTTGTTATCATAGCCCATAAGTCTACGGAGACGCTCGTCGTAAGCATCCCAGTCGGTGATGGGGCGAGTGGCCACACCCGATTCCATGGCTCCGCGGGCTACAGCGGGTGCTACTGTCGTTAGCAGGCGGGGATCGAGCGGCTTAGGTAGGATGTAGTCGCGGCCGAAGTGTAGGTTGGCTATGTCGTAGGCTGTGTTGACCACCGGGGGGACGGGGAGTTTGGCCAGATCTGCGATGGCGTGGACAGCAGCAAGTTTCATAGCCTCATTGATGGCTGTGGCACCGCAATCGAGAGCGCCGCGGAAGATGTAGGGGAAGCCAAGCACATTATTGATCTGATTGGGATAGTCGCTGCGTCCGGTGGCGAAAATGAGGTCGGGACGCGAGGCCATGGCTACTTCGTAGGCGATTTCCGGATCTGGATTGGCGAGGGCGAATACAATCGGACGCTCAGCCATGGACTTAAGCATATCTACCGAGACTACGTCCTTTACCGACAGTCCGAGAAAAACGTCGGCATCGACCATCGCTTCAGCCAGTGTTTCGATGGGGCGCGTGGTCATAAATTCCCGCTTCTGTTCGTTGAGATTGGTGCGGCGGTCGGAGATTACGCCTTTGCTATCGCACATCACGATATTCTCCTTTTTCACACCGAGCTGCATATAAAGTTTTGTGCAGGCTATGGCTGCTGCACCGGCGCCATTGACCACGAGGCGCACATCACCGATATTCTTTTTCTGAATTTCGAGGGCGTTGAGTAGGCCGGCTGCTGAGATGATGGCTGTGCCGTGCTGGTCATCGTGCATTATTGGGATGTTGCACTCCTCTTTGAGTCTACGCTCAATTTCAAAACACTGAGGTGCCTTGATGTCTTCGAGGTTGATGCCGCCGAATGTTGGGGTGAGTGCCTTGACTATTTCGATAAACTTGTCGGTATCGGTGGCATCGACTTCGAGGTCAAAGCAGTCGATACCGGCGAATATCTTGAAGAGCAGAGCCTTGCCTTCCATTACCGGCTTGCCGGCCAGAGCGCCTATATCACCGAGGCCGAGCACTGCGGTGCCATTGGAGATTACCGCTACGAGATTGCCTTTGTTGGTGTAACGATATACGTCGGCGGGATTCTCTTCGATGGCCTGACAGGGGTAGGCTACTCCGGGGGAGTAGGCCAACGCGAGGTCATGAGCAGTGGCGTACGGCTTGGTGGGTACTACTTCGATTTTGCCCGGGCGACCTTCTTCGTGGTATTCGAGGGCGGCTTTTTTAGTTACAGTCGACATAGCGGAAATAGTTGTGTATTATTTCAACAAAGGTAGTGTTTTTACTTAATTATATCTAAAATATCTTTTACGATTTGGGGCGAGGTGAGTCGGTTTGCTTCGAGCATATCGGAGTAGCTGTATCGGTCGGCAAACTCCTTCTTGACACCATAGCACCGCACCTTCATGTCTGTGGGACCGTAGTAGCGGGCTATCTTCTCACCGAAACCGCCGTCGAGTACACCGTCTTCGATTGTCACTACGAGGGTATGGTCCTCGGTAAGTTCGTCGAGCAGAGGCGTGTCGAGGCCACTGAGGAAGCGTGGGTTGATCACGGTGGCGTCGATGCCTTCGGCTTTAAGCGCCTGAGCTACCTGTTCGGCAAGAGGATAGAAGGTGCCGGCACCTATGAGGGCAACCTGTGATCCGCGATGGCCTACCATATAGGCATTGAGATCAGAATAGTCGGTCGGATATTTACGGCCTGTGGATAGGAGCTTTCCGCCGGGCAGACGCAGAGCCACGGGATAGCGGTCTTGATTCATGGCCCAGTCGAGCATGGCCATGTGCTCTTCGGCGCAGGTCGGTGCGAGGTATACCATATTGGGGATATTGGATACGAGGGCTATGTCGAACCATCCGAGGTGGGTGGCGTCGGTCATACCAAGTATGGAACCGTAATAGATGCCGATCACAGCCGGTGAATTGTTGAGAGCCAGATCCTGCGAGAGCTGATCATAAGCTCTCTGGAGGAAGGAGCTGACAACGCCGAAGTAGGGTTTGCCCCCGCCTTTCGCAATGCCTGATGCGAGTGCTACGGCTTCCTGCTCGGCGATTCCGACGTCGATAAACTGTCGGCCTGCCTGCGCGCGTCGCTCAGGTCCGAATTCCAATACGCCGGGGGTACCGGCAGTGATTACGGCTACCGTAGGATCATCGTGCATCATCTTCAAGAGATATGAGGCGGTGAGTTCTGCGTAAGATGACTCGGTGTTGACGCTGAGCGATGCACCTGTATTGCGGTCGAAAGGGCCGGAGAAGTGGAAATGCTCACGGTCGGCCTCAGCGGGTGCAAAGCCTTTGCCTTTCTGAGTGTTGACGTGGAGCACGATAGGGTGATCGAGATCTTTCACCTCTTCAAGCGCTTTGACGAGAGTGTGGAGGTCGTTGCCATAGGCAATGTAGCGGTAGTCAAGCCCCATGGATTTGAAAAGGTTGCAGGTAGCCTGTCCGTCGGTCTGACGGAGCAGGGCGAGATTCTCATAGATGCCTCCATGGTTTTCGGCTATCGACATTTGATTGTCATTGACTATGATGATGAAGTTGCCTTTGATAGCCGATGCGTGGTCAAGGCCTTCGAATGCCTCGCCTCCCGACAGAGATCCGTCGCCTATTACTACTGCGATGCGATAGTCCTCACCACGAAGTTCGCGAGCCGTGGCAAGTCCGCCGGCAAGGCTTACACTGGTGGATGTGTGGCCAATATTGAACAAATCGGTAGGGCTTTCAGCCGGATTAGTGTAGCCGGTGACATCGTCATATTTTGCAGGATCCGTAAAGGCCTCCATACGGCCGGTGAGCATCTTGTGAACGTAGGACTGGTGAGATACGTCGTAGACGATCTTGTCGGTCGGCAGGTCGAGTACGTAGTGGAGCGCGAGTGTAAGTTCTACGGCGCCGAGGTTGGGACCCACGTGTCCGCCGTGGCGTGAAAGTTTCTGAAGGAGAGCGTCGCGTAGGGGAGTGGCGAGATCATTGAGTTGATCTACCGAGAGAGCCTTTAAGTCTGCGGGACTGTGAATATCTTGAAGGGTCATGAGTATGTAGAGTTTATTTAAATTCAGTTTAGGCAAAGTTACAAAAAATCAACAACGATATAACAACTATTGTGAATACATAGACGGAACTTTAACAACTATTTTGATTCGGTGTCGGGAGTATTGAGTAAATTTGTGTGAATTGTCGGATTGATATAAAATCCGTATATTTGCAGAGATATGAGATTTGACGAATTTGATTTTAACTACGATGTGCTCGACGCGCTTGATGCGATGCGCTTCAGCGAGTGCACACCCATACAGGAACAAGCAATCCCGCTGGCTCTCGAAGGCCGCGACCTTATAGCTGTGGCCCAGACCGGTACGGGCAAGACTGCAGCATATCTTCTGCCGGTGCTCAACCGCCTTGCCGACGGCGAATTTCCCGAGGATGCGGTAAACTGCATAGTGATGTCGCCTACGCGCGAACTTGCTATGCAGATCGACCGTCAACTGGAAGGCTTCGGATATTTTTTGCGAGTGAGTTCGCTGGCTATCTACGGCGGTACCGACGGCGCTACTTTCGCGCGCCAGCAGAAGAGCCTGATGACAGGTGCCGATGTGGTGATAGCCACCCCCGGCCGTTTGATTGCACATCTGCAGCTCGGCAAGATCGATCTCTCGAAAGTGTCGTTTTTCATTCTCGACGAGGCCGATCGAATGCTCGATATGGGATTCTATGAAGATATCATGCAAGTGGTGAAGCATCTGCCTGCCGATCGTCAGACACTGATGTTCTCCGCTACGATGCCACCCAAGATTCAGCAGTTGGCCAAGTCGATACTGAATGATCCGGCTGTGATCAAACTCGCGGTATCGCGTCCGGCCGACGGTATTCATCAACAGGTAGCTATGTGCTATGAGCCTACCAAGCTCCCTCTGCTCAAGCATATCTTCAAGAATGTAGAGTCGAAACGCGTGATCGTGTTCGCCTCTTCCAAATTGAAAGTGAAGGAACTTGCCCGCGAACTCCGTAAAAACGGTTTTAAGATCGGCGAGATGCACTCCGACCTCGAGCAGACACGCCGCGATGAGGTGATGCACGACTTCAAGTCGGGGCATATCGATATACTTGTGGCTACCGATATTGTGGCCCGAGGCATTGACATTGACGATATCAAGATGGTGGTAAACTACGATGTGCCTCACGATGCCGAGGATTATGTGCACCGCATTGGCCGTACGGCACGTGCCGGAGCCGGTGGTGAGGCGCTTACATTCGTTAGCGATCGCGATGCTCGCCGCTGGGCTGATATTGAGAATTTTCTTGAAAAGCAGATCGAGCGCTATCCAATCCCGGAAGAGGTAGGGGAGGCTCGCCCTGAGCGCCCGTCGAGAGGCCGCGATTCGCGCGGATCGAAGGGAGGCAAATCTAAATCGAGATATTTCAAAGGCCGGAGAAACCGAACCGGCAATAACAATAGTAACACTCCCGGTGGCAATGAGGGTGATTCCGGAAATCAGAAGCCTAAAAGATCGCGACGCCGCCCCTCGCGTCGCAACGATAATACACCACAGACTCCTAAATAAACGAATAATATTATGATACGCAACCTCCTTACTCTGATAGCATTCTCAGTCGTTGCGATAATAGCAAAGGCCGCTACGCCGCAGTTTACCGCCGCAGTTTATGACGACAATGGTAATTTTCTCGACATAATGACGGTAGAAGTCGATGCCACTCCTGAAGCCGTTACTTTCACTGTGCCGGGATCTGAAATAAAGGGATCTCTGGAATTCGCTCTGCCGATGAACGAGGGCGACGGATTCCTTTGGCTTAAGGGTAGCAATGAAAAAGCTCGCTATATGATAGTGGACAACGATAATTGCTCGTTGCGCTTTGCAGAGGCTATGCCGCAAAGTGTCAGTGACTTCAAATATGCACTGTCGTTTGACCCGAAAGATTGGGCCACTCTGCGATCGATACTGAAATAATAATCATTCATTAATTACGATACCATGAAGAAGATATATCTCGCAGCTCTACTTATGGCGGTGACTTTATATTCAGAAGCCCGCACCACGACTACTCTTAAAGAGGGATGGCGATTTACCCGCACTGATAATGCTTCGTATAAATTGCCTGATTGCAACGACAGCGCGTGGCAATCGGTAACCGTGCCTCACGACTGGGCCATATACGGCCCATTCAGCTGGGATAACGACCGTCAGAATGTAGCCATTACTCAGGACGGTCAGAAGGAGGCTATGGAGCATGCCGGCCGCACCGGTGGTCTGCCATTTGTTGGTACCGGCTGGTATCGCCTGAATTTCGATATACCTCAGTTTAAGAAGGGACAACGGGCTACGCTTGTGTTCGACGGCGCTATGTCGGGTGCTCAGGTATGGCTCAACGGACGTGAGGTGGGCAAGTGGCCATACGGCTACAATTCGTTTTATTTCGACGTGACCCGCTATGCGCGCCGTGGTGATAATCTTCTTGCCGTGCGACTGGAGAATCTACCCGAATCATCGCGATGGTATCCCGGTGCTGGTCTTTATAGAAATGTACGTCTGATTATCACCGAGGGTGCCCATATACCGGTGTGGGGCACTTATATCACTACTGAATTGCCTCGCAAGGATATGGCGAAGATCAATGTGAAGACTGAGGTTGTGTTGCCTCGCGATGCCGATACCACGGCTTTTCGCCTGCGTACCGTGATACAGAATCCTTCAGGTATGGAGGTGGCTCACGCTATGACGCCCGTAATCAACTTCCAGTTCACCGGCAATGCCGTGGAACAGCAACTCTTCGTGTCGAATCCCGACCTTTGGACCGTTGATACTCCGAATCTCTATACAGCACAGATTCAGTTGATCGGCCCCGATGGCGTTACGGATGAGATGATGCAGGACTTCGGTATCCGTACTATTGAAATCCGACCTGACGACGGATTTTATCTCAACGGGGAGAAGATAAAGTTTAAGGGCGTATGCAATCACGCAGATCTCGGTCCGCTGGGTATGGCCGTCAACAAGTCGGCCATAGAGCGTCAGATCCGCATTCTCAAGGATATGGGCTGTAATGCGATACGCACGTCTCACAATATGCCTGCCCCCGAGCTGGTAGATGCTTGCGACCGGATGGGTATGATGCTTATGGTGGAGAGCTTCGACGAATGGAAGGAAGCCAAATGCAAGAATGGCTACCATCGCCTGTATGACGACTGGATGGAGCAGGATCTGACGAATCTCGTGCGTCACTATCGTTGCAATCCCTCGGTGGTGATGTGGTGTATCGGCAATGAGGTGCCCGACCAGTGGAATGAAAGCGGAAGTCAACTGGCATATAATATGCAGCGCATCGTACACCGGCTCGACCCGACACGTCCGGTGACACAGGGCATGGATGCTCCCGACGCTGTCCTTGCCAACAATATGGCAGCCACGATGGACGTGGCCGGATTCAACTATCGTCCCTTCCGCTACCAGGAGGAATACCGTAAGTTGCCTCAGCAACTGATCCTCGGCACGGAGACCGCCAGCACGGTGTCGTCGCGTGGAGTGTATAAACTACCCGTAGAGCGCAAGGCTATGGCTACATATCCCGATCATCAAAGTTCGAGTTACGATGTGGAGCACTGCGGATGGTCGGAACTCCCGGAGGATAATTTCATCCTTCACGACGATTTGCCTTACACGATGGGCGAATTCGTTTGGACCGGTTTCGACTATCTC
Source organism: Paramuribaculum sp. (assembly GCA_029060545.1). GTDB lineage: Bacteria > Bacteroidota > Bacteroidia > Bacteroidales > Muribaculaceae > Paramuribaculum. The sequence continues at coordinate 62,314 of JAIDTT010000081.1, forward strand.
GGTGAGCCGACACCTTATTATACCAACTGGCCAAGCCACAGCTCGCTCTTCGGTATCATTGACCTTGCCGGCATACCCAAGGATCGCTATTATCTCTACCGCAGTCATTGGAATCCTGAGGCAGAGACGCTTCACATTCTGCCACACTGGACGTGGCCCGGACATGAGGGCGACACTATTCCGGTGATGGTTTACACCAATTATCCGGAGGCAGAACTGTTTATAAATGGTGTGAGCCAAGGTCGTCGTAAGAAGGATCTTAGTGTGACCATCGACAGTACCCTCACTGATGCTTCACGTGCGACTTTCGAGCGCCAGAAGCGCTACCGCCTGATGTGGATGGATACCCGCTACAAGCCGGGTACGCTGAAGGTAGTGGCGTATGATGCCGACGGCAAGCCGGTGGCAGAGCGTAAGGTATCTACCGCGGGCAAACCCGATCATATCGAACTGTCGATTGACCGCGACGATTTGCTTCCCAACGGTGAGGATCTTGCCTTTATCACCGTGCGAGTAGTCGACAAGAAGGGTAATCTTTGTCCGGATGCCGATAATCTGATTTCGTTTACTACGACTGGCGCAGGTACGTTCCATGCCGTAGCCAATGGCGATCCATCGTCGCTTGAGAGCTTCCAGGCTCCGCAGATGCACGTATTCCACGGTATGCTCACGGCTATCGTAAAAGCCGGCAAGACCGACGGCACTCTCACCCTCACTGCCACATCGCCGGGTCTGAAACCCGCCACCATCTCCGTCGAAGTCTTCTAAACATCTGAGGCCGATAATACAATTACCTGTATATAGAAGTAGTGCTAATGCCGAGCAACAAAGATGCCTTGGCATTAGTTGTCTTTTGTTAGCTACTGCATATATTTCTCCGATGGATATATTGATAAATAAAAAACTTTTTCCTAAATTTGCGTACGTATAACACTGGCGGAGCCCCAACGGGGTGAAGAGGGTGTAATACTTACATATTTGGAAGCGTTTGTCATACGCTTATTCTTGGCTACTTGAAATCTGGCAGTTTCTGAATCACAGTCAAGGATGGGTACACGATAGGCGCCTTTATGGGTATGGTATACCAAGTCGAGAGGACGATGACGCGTCCGCCCTCTCACAATATATCCATACAGCGTGAGGCTCCGCGTTGCTCGTTCCACTGTGATGGGCACATGCCAGAGCCTCAAGTAGCGGGATGAGCAACTGATACAGACTCTCACGCTTTTCTTGTTTTGGCCCGAATCCGAGGAGTCTATAAGGGCGCAAAAAATCAATAATATGAAAAATATTTACGGAGGTATCGTGTTGCTATTTTGCAGTATGTTCACCGTCGCGCAAGTCAAGGCAGAGCCTTTGGCTGAATCGTTAGGCAATCTTTATGATATGCACTACAATCTGATCCTATCGGATAAAGTTATTGGCAGCTATCAGGAGTTGACGCAAGTAAATTTTGTTTTGAACAGATCCAACTATGGTTTTGCGGGCGATCAGAGTGATGCTCAAATCACGGTCAACGGTATTGATGCTTCATACGAGGTCAAGGACTATCAGTCAGAGGGTGATTGCCGGGTATTGTGTATTCTCATCCCACAGCCGGCAGCATTGCCGTCTACTAATCTGGTAGAGATGCAAACATTTAATTTAAATGTAGTTAATACTTCCAATCCTACTGAATTAAAGAAATTGTATGAGCTTAATACAAAGATACCGTCGAATTTTTATACCCTTAAAAGATGCTACCGCTATGATATAGCGACAACAGATAATTGGGATTACAAATATGAACTCAACAGAAGTGTCAATCGGCCTCAATTTATTGGTGGTTCGTATATCATGAATCTGTATTCGGGTGATTACTCTTCCAATAATTTTTCGGGTAACCTTACTTTCAGACAGTATACTCCCGACGCAGCGGATGGTGATGAGTCCGAACCTGTAGAAGGGGAGTTGCTGAAAATGGATAGCGGGAGTCTTGTGCATATTTGCCCGGCTCAGTTTGATTACTCACAGTCAAATTTCAGTCTCGTAATCAATCATTGCGTATCAGAATCAGGAGTATACTATCTTCGATTCCCTCTTTATGGTACCATTAATACCAATTCTGATTCGGATCTGAACTCGTTGAGGAATATTCATTGCAATAATATACTGATCGGCCCGATTGAAATTACGGAAGGCTCGCTTCCGACACCTATTCTTATGGCTACATCGCGTATGATGCCAAGTGTGATTTACTCCGACGATATTCCTGATAATTGCGATCTGCGAGTAGATAACTGCAATAGCTTGTATTTTGACGTGGAGCATCCTAAGTTCAGAATCAAGATTACAGATGGCGATAATACGGCCAAAATTGTTGCCGAATATGAGGTTGAGCCTATATTGTCCGGTAATATTATTTCGTTCCCGCTTAAGAAAGAAGCCGTGTCAGCTCCCGGTTCTTATAGATTCAATTATTATGTGGATGAACCGATTAAAGGATTCAGCACATTCAATAGTCCATTATTGAGAGAGAAAACATCTTCTGCATATTACCTTACACTCAAAGTTGTGGATTCGGAGCCAACAGCAAATGTAGATATGTTTGTGAAGACTACTAATGCCGAGCAAGTGGAAATGGAAGATGGAGAGGAATTGACTGTCCGTCTGTTTCACCCATCAACAAATCATCGCATCTTCACGAAATGGATCCCGGAGGAAGAGGGAAATACATCTGCATATAGTGTGGCTGGTGCTGGAGAAATCCCGGCAGATTTTACTGAGCATACTCAGGATTTAACGATTATATGCCCGGGTACACTCCAGTATTTTACTCGGTTGAGTAATACCAATTCAGAGACAAAGACAATACATTTCGTAAGGAAAGAGGTGGTGCCGGATATCTCATCGGTAGACGGTGTGGCTACAGATGCAATTGAGAATGATACAAGGGAATTATGGTATCATATCAATGGAATGCCCGCGACTGCGAATGATAAGGGGATTCTTATATTGCGAAAAAATGGACAAGCCACTAAGGTGTTAAAATAACGGGTTGCAATAGATCCGTAAAGACAACAGGGGTCGGATTGTGGAATCCGACCCCTGTCTGTGCAAGTATGGTTGTAGATTTTATTTCTTCTTGCGGTTGCCGTAGCGGCTCATGAACTTGTCTACACGGCCTGCGGTGTCGACGAGCTTCTGCTTGCCGGTGAAGAAGGGGTGAGACGAGCTGGTGATTTCAAGCTTTACCAGAGGATATGTCACGCCGTCGACTTCGATTGTCTCTTTTGTGGCGATTGTGCTACGGGTGATGAAGATCTCCTCGTTGGACATATCTTTGAATACTACTTCGCGATAATTGGAAGGATGAATATCTTTTTTCATTTTTCGTTTGGATATGAAATATTGTAAATCAGACTGTTAGTAATTTTGGCTGGTAAGGCCTCAATCGTAATGGCCTGCAAATTTACGGATTATTCTCTAATTACCAAAATATTAATCCTCAAATTCAATAAGAGGAGCATCTGTGCCCACTACTTCGTCGACTTTTACGAACACTCGCTTCACGGTTTCTTCCTTCTCGGCTGTGACGTCGTTTTCCATCTTCATTGCTTCGTATACGAGCAGTACTTCGCCGGGCTTCACTTTGTCGCCGGCTTTCACATTCACGGCAATCACACGGCCACCCATGGGAGCGCTGAGGAGTTCGCCGGTGATGGGACGGTTGTCGACTTCCTCTTCGGGTTGAGGATTCTTGGCTGCTTCCTCGGCTTGCTTCAGCTCGAATTCTTTGGTGCGAAGACCGCGGAGATAGCCGTTGGCTACGGTGGGGAGAAGTTGAAGAAGGAGATACTCTTCGTTGTTGGAGGCCAGTTTTACGCCACCCAGATCGTTGAGCACAGGGTTGTCGGGCTGACGGTAGGAGGATGTATCGTAGGGGTGTTCGGTTGCATCGCCGGTGATCTTTTCGCGGAATGCGGGATCGATGGCTACGGGAGTGTGGCCGTATTCACCCTTGATGAGGGAGATGAATTGGTTGGATTTAGTAGTGTAGTCAGGATTGCCTTTCTTGCGGTCGAGGGCGAGGCTTACAGCTTGTGAGCCTACGATCTGGGATGTAGGTGTCACGAGTGGTACAAGACCGGCATCGCGACGCACCTTGGGAATAAGGAGCATAGCGTCGTCGAGCAGATCGGATGCCTGAAGGGCCTTGAGCTGTGCTACCATATTCGAGTACATACCGCCGGGCACTTCCGCAGTCTTGACGAGTTCGTTGGGCTTGGGGAAGTGGAAGTAGTCCTCGATAGCGTGGCAGGCATCGAGTAGGCCTTCCTCATCGTTGGCGCGAGCGCACTCGATCGCTTTATCGAATAGAGCCGATACGTGGTCGGGCAGTGTGTCGTTGAGCGGATCGAAGGGGATAGGCATATTGTCTTTGTAGAGGTCGAAGTCGGCAAGAGCCTTGCGGGCATCCAGCAGGTGTGTGCGAATCTTGCCTACGGCTTCCATATTCACGTCGAGCTCAATGCCGAGACGCTGGGCGAAGATATAGATGAGCTCGATTGCAGGTGCTGCAGATCCACCACCGAACCACCAGATATTGGTGTCAAGGATGTCGAGGCCGTTCATTATGGCCATAAGTGAAGAAGCGAGACCGTAACCGGGAGTACAGTGGGTATGGAAGTCGACTTCGCACTTAAGCTCGGCTTTGAGGCGGGAGATGATGGATGCGGCACGGAGAGGATTGACCAAACCTGCCATATCCTTAAGGGTGATGATCTTGGCGCCGAGTGCTTCCATCTCTTTTGCTTTCTCCACGAAGTATTCGTCGGTGAATATCTTCTCGGGTTCTGCGGGCTTGCCACCAAACAGACGCTTGAAAAATCCGGGTTTCGATTCGGGTGCCTCGGGCTTGGGATCGACTGTGTAGCACACAGCGCCGTCGGCTATACCGCCGAGTTCATTGATAAGACGGATGGATTCCTTTACGTTGTCGATATCGTTGAGAGCGTCGAATATGCGCATCACATTGAGGCCGTTTTTGATAGCCTCCTTGTAGAAGCCTTCGAGCACACTGTCGGGGTAGGGAACGTAACCGAAAAGGTTGCGACCGCGCGACAGAGCGGATAGAAGGGAGCGGCCTTTCATTGCTTCGGATACCTTACGCAGACGATCCCAGGGGGACTCGCCGAGATAGCGCATCACTGAGTCGGGCACAGCACCGCCCCATACTTCCATAATATAATAGCCGGCCTCTTCGTAGTAGGGCAGGAGGGAGTCGATGGTCTTCTGATCCATGCGGGTTGCAAAGAGCGATTGCTGGCCGTCGCGCAGCGTAAGGTCTCTGATTTTAAGTTTCCTCATTTGTATTTTTTTTTGGTTTGAGTTAGTCTATATGTTTGGACAATGCAAAATAAATGCTTTTTGGTGAAATACGGAAATTTTTCTTTAATAAAAATCGGGACGCAATGAAAATTGGACGATTTGGTCGGATAAGTCTGATATGCGTAACGTAGGGTGGCTACGCAATAGAAGAGCCCGGTGGTCGGCCGGGCTCGGTATATATAGAATGGTAAGAGAGTGTATGCGCTATTTGAGGTCAAGTCGTGAGAGTTCGACTACGGTGTTGCCTTCGCTGTTGAGCAACTGGGCCGTTTCGGACGTTGAGCCGGGACGAACGGATGTGACTGTGGCGAGTGCATTGAGCAGACTCTGCTCTATATCGATGTTGGGGCATGTCATACGCGTTGTGATGAGATCGGAAAAGTGGATGGCAGATCCGCTGTTGTTGTCCACAGACACTTTACCGTTGAGCATATTGCAGCCGGCATTTCCGTGGATTGACTTCTGAGGAACGTCAATCACAAGTTCGATCTCCGCTGACTGAGGTACGGATACACCGTTGATCAATGTGGCCGTCCATGCGCCGTTGATAAAATCAATATTGCTCTTGCGGAGTACGAGAGTAGTCTCGCCGGCGGCGTTTTTCAGGTAGAGCATATAGGTGTCTCCTTGCTTATCTATATTATAAGAGGCCACCGAACTTATGCCGGATACTACGCCGACTTCATAAGGGGAGTCGCCGCAGAATTTCATGGTGGCTATGGGGTGGCCGGCAAGTTTCATCTGCCCGTTGGGAGTGACGGAGTAAGTGCCGTTATTGTAGTTGCACCCGTCATAAGCGCTGTAATTCACAAGGTAAGGATTCTGCTCCTGACTTTCGCCGAAACTCATAATGGGCATTGCCGAACCGGTGGAAGCAAGGTCGAGATTGCCGGCCCGAGTGATGAACCAGTCGCCGTAAAGCACTTTTTCGATCACGTTTTCAGTCTGGCCGAGTGTCTGGGTCTTGAGATGCTCTGGAGTAGTGGCGGAGGCCGTCTTGGAAGAATTACAGGATGATATACTCATAAGAGTTGCGAGGCATATTGCCGGTAAAATAATTCGTTTCATATCGTAGGATAAGTTAATTAGGCTTTATAGTTATAATGCCTGAGAGCGTAGATTGTTCATTATTGACATGCAAGGCAGCAAAGATAATTGAAAAAATTGTAATTTTGCGTTATGAAACAAACGATAACTCCTACAGAAAAGCCCCAGGCTACGCTTTGGCAACTTTTCGTTACCTTCTTCAAAATCGGATCGTTTACGTTTGGTGGCGGCTGGGCTATGATAGCTATAATAGAGCGCGAGGTTGTCGACAAACGCCGGTGGCTCACCAAAACCGAATTTCTCGATCTGCTCTCCGTGGCTCAGGCTCTGCCGGGCATCCTTGCCGTGAATATCGCCGTAGCTGTGGGCGACAGCCTGCGTCGACGTACAGGTGCTACGGTATCTGCTCTTGGAGCAATATTGCCGTCGTTCACTATGATTCTGATTATTGCGGTGTTCCTCACTCCTGATATGATCAAAAATTCGCCGACAGTCAACGCTATATTCAAAGGTATCCGCCCGGCAGTAGTGGCGCTGATTATCGCGCCCGTGATCACTACTGGTAAGTCGGTCGGCATCAATTGGCGCACGATAGTCATTCCGGTAGGCGTGGCACTGCTTGTGTGGTCGCACTGGCCGGTGGTGAGCAATCCCATATTGTATATTGTCATCGGTGGCCTCGTGGGCTACCTGATTGAGCGTAAGAACAGAAAGGAGGCCGCGCAATGATATATCTGAAACTTATATGGGCATATCTCAGAATTGGCCTCTTCGGCTTTGGCGGAGGTTACGCGATGCTGTCGCTTATCGAGAGTATAATAGTAGGCTCGGGTTGGATCACCGAGCAGACGTTTACTGATATTGTAGCAATATCGCAGATGACCCCCGGCCCGATAGGTATTAATTCCGCAACTTATATAGGATATGTGGCTCCGGGCGTAGCCGATCCGGCGTTTGCCAATCCGCTGTTCGGACTATTGGGCTCGATACTATGCACGGTAGTGGTGGTAGTGCCCTCCTTCATTCTCACAATCAAGGCGAGCCACTACATCAAGAAGCATCGTGAAGAGCCATTCGTGGCTGGAATGATGAAGGGTATGCGTCCGGTGGTGGTAGGTCTGATCGCATCGGCGGCATTGCTGCTGATGAACTCAGCCAATTTCGGTACGGAGACGCGCGATGTGATCTGCTCCATCGCCATCTGTGCTGGCTCGTTCAGCCTCGTGTTTTGGGCTAAGTTGCATCCTATAATCGTGATACTGATAGCCGGTGCTGTCGGATTCTTTATATTCTGATGAACTACGCAGATACACTTGAATTTCTGTATAATAGTATGCCGGCTTTCGAACGGCAGGGGAGCGACGGCTACAAGCCCGGGCTTGAGCGCGTAAAGGCGCTTGCTGAAGCGTTCGGCAATCCGCATAAGTCCTTCCCGTGCGTGCATATCGCTGGTACCAACGGCAAAGGCTCCACAGCCCATCTCTTGGCCGCCATAATGCAGTGTGCAGGCTATCGCACCGGGCTCTTTACCTCGCCGCATCTGGAGCATTTTGAAGAGCGTATACGCATTGATGGCCGACCGATTACACAGGAGCAAGTGGTAGAGTTTGTCGACCGATATAGAGCTAAGGCTCTGGATATAGAGCCGAGTTTCTTCGAGCTTACTACTGTGATGGGCTTTGATGCCTTTGCGGCAGCGAATGTGGATATCGCTATAGTGGAGACCGGCCTCGGTGGCCGGCTCGATAGTACGAATATCGTGGATCCGCTGCTGAGCCTAATAACTAATGTCGACTTTGATCATACTGATCTGTTGGGAGATACACTCGAAGCTATAGCCCGGGAGAAAGCCGGTATCATTAAACCGGGGCGTCCGGTTGTAGTGTCGGAAGCCAACGGAATCGTTCGTAGCACGTTTGAAGCAGTCGCGCAAGAGAAGGGGGCTCGCGTCTCCTTCGCCGAAGATTGCGGAGAAATCATTGCCGCGCGACCATTGGACGGGGAGTATGAGACCAATACATTCGGACAGATCGAGAGTGCTCTCACCGGCCAATGGCAGGTAGCTAATGCCCGCGGTGTGTTGGAGGCCGTCAGGCAGCTGCGGCAGATGGGATATATAATTCCCGACAATGCAATGGCGGAAGGCTTTCTTAATGTCGTAAAACTGACCGGTCTGAGAGGACGTTGGACTGAGCGAGAGCTTTCTGATGGCGTGCGATTGGTCTACGATACCGGCCACAATCCGGCCGGATGGCGGTATATCGTTGACCGCCTGAGCCGGCGCGACGGTCGCGTACATCTGTTGCTCGGGTTTGTAGCCGATAAGGATGTATCGGCAATATTGCGAATGCTCGCGGAGAAGATGCCTGCCGATACGGTTTATCATCTTACGCAGCCCGATAGCCACCGCGCTCTTCATGTGGAGCAACTGGCTGCGTTAGCCTCAGCCGCCGGAATTGCGGTGACGAGCACGAGTGCCGATCCCATCGTGGCATACGAAAAAGCAAAAGAGGGCGCCGCTGCTGGCGACACCCTCTATGTGGGGGGAAGCAACTATCTTATTGGAGGGTTGCTATCGTCTCTATCTCCACAAGCACATCCTTAGGCAGAGCCTTTACTGCTACTGCGGAGCGCGCCGGGAAAGGAGCCGTGAAATTAGCGGCATACACTTCGTTCATTTCCACGAAGAGGCTCATGTCGGCGAGGAATACTGTGGTCTTTACCACATTGTCGATCGAGAGGCCGGCCTCTGCGAGGATGGCTTTGATGTTGGCGATCGACTGTGCCGTCTGAGCTTTGATGCCTTCGGGCACAGAGCCGTCGGCAGGATTCACGGGTATCTGACCCGAGATGAAGAGAAGGTTGCCACACTGGATAGCTTGGCTGTAGGGGCCGATGGCGCCTGGAGCGTTGGTAGTTGAGATTGCTTTTTTCATTTTGCTTTTATTTCAATGTCTAAATCGATTATGAGTTTTTCACCTGAGTCTTTGAGCACCTCGCTCATCATATCGGCATAAACCTTGTCAATCGCACGGAAGCGGTGACTGAAGCCCGGTATGAAATCGGAGTGTCCGTTGTTATTGAGCCTGCGCACTACTTCACCTACTGTGAGCCCGGAGATATCCATCGCCGGCTGTGCGGCCGACGGGTTATTGCCGTCGGAATTTGTTATGTAGCAAATCAGGCCTGCCCGTTCGAGAGCCTGCAATGCCGGTGTGACGAGGTTGATCGGAAGAGCATAGTTGGTGGATATTTCCTGCGCGGTGTAAGCCGGGAGTCCGCGATGGAACCGTTTTACTATGACGGTGAATATGCCGAGAGTAGTGCGGCGTCCGTATGACGGCGACATAGCCTCTATACTGCTGCAGAAATTAAATTGCTCGATATTCTGCATCGCATAGCATATCACGGCGCCTGTGAGAGTGATGAGCCATACTAGCTGCGCCCAGATAAGCAGAAGCGGGAGAAATGACACGCTTCCGTAGATAGCATTGTAGCGAGCCACGTAGAGCTGACCGCTTACGAAGAGCCACTGCAGAATCTGGAAGGCGGTGCCGACGAGGATGCCGGGGATAATGGCATTGCGGATGCGCACCTTAGTGTTAGGCACGAGCACATAAGTGGCGGCAAAGAGCACCCACGTGATTATTAGACCCGTGAGGTCGATGAGCACTTCGGCTGCCGGACGGAGAAATTCGTAGGGTAGTAACGCGTTAAGCGACGTCGTCATCACGAGCGATATACCGCTTGAGAGAATGAGCAGAATGGGGAGTATCACAATGATGGCAAGATATTCGGCTATCGCCCGCCATAGCGAACGCGGACGCGTCACCTGCCACACGCTATTGAAGGCCAGTTCGATATTCCGGATAAGGCTGATCACTGTCCACAGCAGGAATACCACGCCCACACCTACGAATACACCGCCCGATGCTTGGTCAAGATACCCGTCGACGTAGCCGAAGGCAGCTTCGAGCGCCGTGGCCTGAGAGGGTATCTGATTTACGAGCTCATTGCGTATCACATCCTGTAATCCGAAGCCGCGACCGATGGCCAATACAAGTGCAAGCGCCGGTACAAGCGCAAGAATACTCCTGTAAGTGAGAGCGCACGAATGCGACTGTAGATCGCGGTCGAGAAAGGAGCGGCACGAGAGATTCACCACTTTTATTGCCTTCACCCACCATAGCGACCGGGTGTCGCGCCATACCTCCGTCGTGCAGTATGCCCACCATTTGAGGGCTTGCAGGCGCAGTGTCTCGATCTGTCGGGATATGGATTTGAACATTGGCATAATCAAAAGTGTCAACGACAAAATTACTAAAAAAGTTTCGGTTTTGTAAATATCAAACAAAATCGCTAACTTTGTATTATAACCAAAAACTTAAAATAGCAAATGACACACCTGATACGAATAGCACTGGCCATCGCGCCTGCTGCCTTATTGTGTTCGTGTGGCTCCGGCAAGCAGTCGGCCACTACGGATGCTGATACCACTGCTTATCACGCACTGGTGAATCCGCTGATAGGAACTGACTTTACCGGCAATACTTACCCCGGTGCTCAGGTGCCGTTCGGTATGGTGCAGTTGAGCCCCGACAACGGTTTGCCCGGTTGGGATCGCATCTCCGGCTATTACTATCCCGACAGCACTATTGCCGGATTCAGCCATACCCATCTGTCTGGTACCGGAGCCGGTGATCTCTACGACATCTCTTTTATGCCCGTGATGATTCCATGGAAAGAGGCTGAGGCTCCTCTCGGTATCCACAGCAAGTTCAGCCACGACGAGGAAGATGCGTCTGCCGGATATTATAAAGTACGTCTGGCCGACTACGATATCACTGTGGAACTGACGGCCACCGAGTGTACAGGCGTGCAGCGCTACACCTTCCCCGGTGGCGAGGCCGCCGTCATCGTGAATCTTGCCAAGGCTATGAACTGGGATGCTACCGTCGACAGCCGCATAGATGCCGTGAGCGATAATACTATAGAAGGCTATCGCTTTTCCAATGGATGGGCGCGCAATCAGCAGCTCTATTTCGTATCGACTTTCTCCAAGGATTGGGACAAGATCGAAATCGATTCTACCGCTATCGATCATGAGGCGGGCACATACGGCTATGTGGCAAAAATATATTTCAACACCACTCCCGGTGAAGTTATCACCGTGGCTACCGCTCTCTCGGCAGTAGATGTAGAAGGCGCTGCAAAGAATTTGCGGGCAGAGCATCCGGATGGTATCAGTGATACTACATTCGACACCACTCTTGCCGCTGCGCAAGCCCGTTGGGACAAAGAACTCGGCGCTATTGCCGTAGAGGCCGATACTACGCAAGTCGGTCGCGACGATGAAGTGACATTCTATACCGCATTATATCATAGTATGCTTGCGCCTACTATCTACAGCGATGTCGACGGTCGCTATCGCGGACCTGATGGCAAGATCCACAGCACGGACGACAAGTGGACCAACTACTCCACCTTCTCGCTCTGGGATACATATCGCGCCGCACATCCGCTCTACACGCTTATCGATCCGAAGGCAGCCTCCGATATGGTGCAGTCTATGCTCGCCTTTTATGAGCAGAATGGTCGCCTGCCCGTGTGGAATTTCCAAGGTTCCGAGACCGATATGATGATTGGCTATCATGCCGCCGCCGCCATTGCCGATGCTTATCTCAAGGGAATCGGAGGATTTGATCCCGAAAAAGCCCTTGAGGCTTGCGTGGCCACTGCCAATCTCGACCCGTACCGTGGTATCGGATTATATAAAGAGAAGGGATATATACCCTACGATGTGAAGGACCCCTACAACGAGGCCGACGATTGGTCGATGTCGCGTACGCTCGAATACGCCTACGATGATTATGCAATAGCCCGTATGGCCGAAAAGATGGGGCGTGACTCGATTGCTCAGGTATTCTACGCCCGGTCGCAGAACTATCGCAACCTGTTTGATCCTGCCACTCGCTTTTTCCGCCCGCGCGATAGCAAGGGTGGCTGGTGGCCGTCTTACAATCCCGACGACTACATCGCGCCTATCTGTGAGAGCAACGGTTGGCAATATTTCTGGGCGCCTGTCCATGATCTCGATGGCTTGTCGGAACTAATGGGAGGCAAAGAAGCCCTCACCCTGCGACTCGACAGCATGATGACGTATACTCCCGAGGGTACTGAGCTTCCGATATTCTCCACCGGTATGGTAGGGCAGTATGCACAGGGCAATGAGCCGTCGCACCATGTAATATATTTGTATAACTATCTGCGCCAGCCTTGGATGGCAGCGCGCTATCTCAATCAGGTGATGACCGATCTCTATACCAATACTCCTGAAGGTTTGTCTGGCAACGAGGACTGCGGACAGATGTCGGCATGGTACGTATGGTCGGCCCTCGGATTCTATCCGGCCGATGCCGTGTCCGGCCGATATGAGCTCGGTACACCGCGCTTCCGCAAGGCGACGATCAATATTCCCGGCACTGACGGCACTACTTTCACCGTCTCGGCACCCGGCCGCTCGTCTGAGAATATCTATATCAAGAGTGCACGACTTAACGGCGAACCGCTAACACGCAGTTATATCACGCACGAAGAAATCCTGAACGGTGGTACACTTGAACTGGAAATGACCTCCGAAGAGGGAAATATATGGTATTGAATTTGGAAATCCGACTTGGAATTATTAATTTTGAATTAAGAAACGCATAATATATCAAATTAATATATGAACTACGACTTTAGAAACTACGCTGTAAAGCACTTGGGTATGAATTCCCTCGCGCTCGACAAATACACCGATACAATCAATTCCGTAGCCGCAAGCTACATTTCACCTACCATTATCGAAGAGCGTACGCTCAATGTAGCTCAGATGGATGTGTTCTCGCGTCTGATGATGGATCGCGTGATCTTCCTCGGTACTGATGTCAACGACTATACTGCTAATGTAATTCAGGCTCAGCTCCTCTATCTCGATTCCACCGACCCCGGCAAGGATGTGAATATCTACATTAACTCGCCCGGTGGATCTGTATATGCCGGTCTCGGTATCTACGATACTATGCAGTATATCTCCAGCGACGTGAGCACCATCTGTACAGGTATGGCCGCTTCTATGGCTGCCGTGCTTCTTGTTGCCGGTGCCGAGGGCAAGCGTTTCGCGCTGAAGCATTCGCGCGTGATGATACATCAGCCTATGGGCGGTGCTCAGGGTCAGGCATCCGATATCGAAATCACAGCCCGTGAGATTCAGAAACTCAAGAAGGAACTTTATACCATCATCTCCGATCATTCCGGTCAGCCTTTCGATAAAGTAGAGCGGGACTCCGACCGCGATTACTGGATGACTGCCATGGAAGCCAAGGAGTATGGTATGATCGATGATGTGCTCATAAAAGCCAAACACTAAAGTATGGCCAAGAAGAAACAGACTGGTGCCGAAGGACCTTCGTGCAGTTTTTGCGGACGTCCCGCCTCCTATGGTGATATGCTCGTGCCGAGCCCGCTTGGCAATACCTATATATGTACGGGCTGTGTGGAGCACATCCATGAGGCTCTTCGTGAGTACAACGAAGACGCGAAAGGGAAGTCCGCCGGTAAAGGCACCGCTGAACTCAACATACCCAAACCGAAAGAAATTTGTGAATTTCTCGATCAGTATGTGATCGGTCAGACCGATGCCAAACGTTACTTGTCGGTTGCCGTCTACAACCACTACAAGCGCCTGCAGCAATCTGTCACCGATGATGTCGACATCGAAAAGAGCAATATCGTCATTGTTGGTCCTACCGGTACGGGCAAGACGCTTTTGGCCAAGACAATCGCACGGTTGCTCGACGTACCGTTTACTATCGTTGATGCCACTGTGCTCACCCAGGCCGGATATGTTGGCGAGGATATCGAGAGCCTGCTCACGCGACTGCTTCAGGCGGCCGACTATGATGTGGAGCGCGCCGAGCGCGGTATCGTATTTATAGATGAAATCGACAAAATAGCGCGTAAAGGCGACAATCCATCGATCACCCGCGATGTAAGCGGCGAGGGCGTGCAGCAGGGACTGCTCAAACTCCTTGAGGGCTCAGTGGTGAATGTACCTCCGCAAGGCGGACGCAAGCACCCTGAGCAGCGAATGATTCCCGTCGATACTAAAAACATCCTCTTTATATGCGGAGGCGCTTTCGACGGCATCGAACGTAAGATAGCCCAGCGACTCAATTCCCACACCGTTGGTTACTCCAATACCGCTCGCAAGGGCGTCAACCGCGACAACTTCCTCCAGTATGTGGCTCCGCAGGATCTCAAATCGTTCGGACTCATCCCCGAGATCATAGGCCGCCTGCCCATTCTGGCTCATCTCGAACCGCTCGATCGCGAGGCACTTCGCAGGATTCTCACGGAGCCTAAGAATGCCATCGTGCGTCAGTACAAGAAGCTGTTCGAAATGGATGGAATGACACTTGATTTTACTGAAGATGCACTCGACCTGATAGTCGATAAAGCTATAGAATACCGCCTTGGTGCCCGCGGTCTCCGTTCCATTGTGGAGACGATAATGATGGACGCCATGTTTGAGATGCCATCTGACCCGGATGGATCCAAGCACCTTGATGTGACGGCAGAGTACGCTCTGCGAAAACTGGAGGAAGCGAATTTCGAAGTGAACCGGCTTCAGGAATAGCACAATCAGCCTATCCTTTTCCTCTCATTCCATACCTTATTGAATTATGCCAAAAACTGACCAGCTTTCGCTCACATTGAAGAAGTATTTCGGCTTCGATACCTTCAAAGGCAATCAGCAAGCAATCATGGAGAGCCTCATCGAGGGCAACGACACATTCGTGCTCATGCCCACCGGTGGCGGTAAGTCACTCTGCTATCAGCTGCCTTCGCTACTGATGGAGGGCACCGCGATAGTGATATCTCCCCTTATTGCTCTGATGAAAAATCAGGTAGATGCGATGCGAAATTTTGGTGAGGAGGATGGCATAGCTCATTTCCTCAACTCGTCGCTCAACAAGGCGGCAGTCGATCGAGTGAAGTCGGATATACTGGCCGGCGTTACACGTCTGCTATATGTGGCACCCGAATCGCTTACCAAGGAGGAGTATATCGAGTTTCTGAAGTCGGTGAAGATCTCGTTCTATGCCGTCGACGAAGCTCATTGTATATCTGAATGGGGGCATGATTTCCGCCCCGAGTATCGCCGCATTCGTCCGATCATCAATGAGATCGGTTCGCGTCCGGTAATTGCTCTCACAGCTACGGCCACTCCCAAGGTGCAGCACGACATTCAGAAAAATCTCGGTATGCTCGGTGCCAAAGTGTTTAAGTCGTCGTTCAACCGCTCTAACCTGTACTACGAGATACGCCCCAAGACCTCACAGATCGATAAGGATATCATCAAGTACGTGAAGGGTATGGAAGGTAAATCAGGCATTATCTATTGCCTGAGCCGCAAGAAGGTAGAGGAATTGGCTCAGCTGCTTATCGTCAACGATATCAAGGCGCTCCCATATCACGCCGGTATGGATTCCGCCACCAGATCGGCCAATCAGGATGCTTTTCTTTATGAGAAGATAGATGTGATTGTGGCCACGATTGCTTTCGGTATGGGTATCGACAAGCCCGATGTGAGATTCGTGATTCACTACGATATGCCGAAATCTCTCGAAGGCTACTATCAGGAGACCGGTCGTGCCGGACGCGATGGTGGCGAAGGTCGTTGCATCACCTTTTATGCCGCTAAGGATCTGCAGAAGATGGAGAAATTTATCCAGAATAAGCCCATCGCAGAGCAGGAGATATCCCGACAGCTTCTTATGGAGACGGCTTCGTATGCCGAATCGAGTGTATGCCGCCGCCGATCATTGCTTCACTATTTCGGTGAAACGTATTCGGATGATAACTGCGGTAATTGCGACAACTGTCTGCGTCCGCGTCAGCTTGTCGATGCCAAGGATGATTTGCTCGATGTGCTCGAACTTATATCATCCCTGCCCGCCAGGTTTAAAGCCAACTATATCACGGATATCCTTGTGGGCCGTCGCACGGCCGATATCCGTTCGTATGGACATGACTCTCATGAACTTTTTGGAGCTCTGTCGCATCAGACGGAGCGACACGTGGCGGCCGTGATCCGTCAGGCTGTAATCGCCGGTTATCTCGACAGAGATATAGAGCAGTATGGCCTTCTAAAAATCAGTCCCCTCGGGGAGCAATACTTATCAAACCCGACTCAGTTTAAAATTGTGGAAGATATAGAATTTTCAGATGAACCGAGTGCCGATGGCGTCAAGCCGGGTGTAGGCTGCGCAGCCGATCCCGAGCTCTACGCCATGCTCAAGGACCTCCGCAAGAAGGTGGCCAAAAAGGCCGGCCTTCCCCCCTATGTAATATTTCAGGAACCGTCGCTCGAAGCTATGGCCACCACTTACCCGGTGTCGCTTGAGGAGCTTGCCGGTATCTATGGAGTGGGTACAGGCAAAGCTCATCGCTACGGCAAAGAGTTCGTGGAGCTTATCAAGCGCCATGTAGAAGAAAATGAGATAGAGCGCCCCGAGGATATGGTGGTGCGTACCGTAGCCAACAAGAGCAAGGTGAAGATTGCCATCATCCATGCCATCGACCGTAAGATACCCCTCGATGAAATCGCCCGCTCCCACGGATTCGATATGCCCGAACTGCTTGAGGAGATCGAGGCTATAGTCAATTCCGGTACACGTATCAACGTAAAGTATTTTATAGATGAGATACTCGATGAGGATCAGCAGAGCGAGATCATCGACTACTTCATGTCGAGCGAAAGTGGTAGCATCGACGACGCCGTGAAAGAATTCGACGACGAATATACACCCGAGGAAATTCGGCTCGTACGGATCCGCTTCCTATCTGAAATGGGCTATTGATATATGGAAAATGTAATAGAATACAAGAGCGTGGATCTCAATCGCGGCCCTGTGGCCGTGCTCCGCGATGTCAACCTCTCGGCAGGGGAGGGCGAATTGGTATATCTTATCGGTAAGGTAGGCTCCGGAAAGACCACATTGCTCAAGTCGCTTTACGGTGAAGTACCTGTCGCATCCGGTCAGGCTACTGTGCTCGGATATGACCTTACACGGCTCAATCACAAGCAGGCCGCTATGCTTCGTCGCCAAGTGGGTATTCTGTTTCAGGACTTCCGTTTGCTGCCCGACAGAAGTGTAGCCGACAATCTCGATATTGTGCTTCGTGCCACCGGATGGAAAGACAAGCTTGAGCGTGAGACTCGCATTGAAGAGGTGCTCAAGCGCGTAGGTATGTTTGGCAAGAGCTATAAGATGCCGCATCAGCTTTCGGGTGGCGAACAGCAGCGCGTAGTTATGGCTCGTGCCGAGCTCAATAGTCCGCGTCTGATGCTTGCCGATGAGCCTACGGGTAATCTTGATCCCGATACTGCCGCTTTGATTATGCAGCGCTTGAAGGAGATAGCCGAAGGTGGAGCTACGGTCCTGATAGCCACACATAATCTGGCACTGGCATCGCAGTTTGATGCCCGTACCTTTCATTTTGCTGACAAGAGCGTTACTATCGATTAATCATTGTAGCGTCGCAGGATCGGCGTGTAGGCGTCGATACGTCGGTCGCGTAGAAACGGCCACCAGCGGCGCACTGTTTCCGTCCGTTCCATATCTATTTCCACTACCTTGATCCACTCGCTTTCGGCCGGTGCCATAGCGAGGATTTCTCCTTGTGGACCCGCTACGAAGCTGTGTCCCCAGAATGTGATTCCGTTGGTCACTCCCGATGGATCGGGCTCAAACCCGGTACGGTTTACGCTTATCACCGGGATGCCGTTGGCTACTGCGTGTGAGCGCTGGATCGTGATCCATGCGTTGAGCTGGCGCTCCTTCTCTTCAGGGGTATCAGTGCTTTCCCAACCAATGGCAGTAGGATAGATAAGCAATTCCGCTCCCGACATCGCCATCACTCTTGCTCCTTCTGGATACCACTGATCCCAGCATACCATCACACCGAGACGCCCGATCGAAGTATCGATCGGATGAAATCCCAGATCGCCGGGTGTGAAATAGTATTTCTCGTAATATGCAGGGTCATCAGGAATATGCATCTTACGGTACTTCCCTGCCATAGAGCCGTCGCGATCGAATACTACGGCGGTGTTGTGATATAGGCCGGGTGCGCGACGCTCAAAGAGCGATGTCACAAGTACAGCGTCGGCCTCACGTGCGAGAGCGGCATAGTCGTCGGTCACGGCAGAAGGGATCTCAATGGCGAGATCGAAGTTATCGGCCGACTCTGTCTGGCAGAAGTAGAGTGAGTCGTGGAGTTCCTGTAATACTATGAGGTCGGGATGGTGTTCTTTCGTCACTGCGCGAACGGCTTCGGCAAGTCGTGTGCGATTGAGGGCTACGTCGGCCGTCTTGGCCTGCTGTATGAGGGCTGCTTTTATTGACTTTTTCATAAGAGTGGTAGGGGGATCTGCATTGTGGCACAGTGCAGAGAGCCATTTTGGTGAATGAGGGTAGTGGCATCGACAGGTACGACCGGGCGCTCGAACACGGCTTCGATTGTCATAGCCGCGAGGCGGTCGGACATAGGCTGACGATATGTGGGCATAAACACCACATCGGGCAGAGCCAGGAAATTGGCATAAGTCGCTGCAAGCCGACGGCCGTCGGCATCATAAATCGGTTCGGGCATAGGCAGCTCTACGAGGTGATAAGGCATACCGTCGGCATCGGTGAATTCCCGTAGTTGCGAGAGCATCGCTTTTAGTTCGGGATAATGCGGGTCGTCCGGATCAGAACACCCGTTGTATAGAATCACGTTGCCTGGTGCGAAGCGGGCTATTGTATCGATATGACCGTCGGTGTCATCGCCCTCCATTCCTCCATGGTCGAGCCACAGCACTTTCTTAGCGCCAAGCAGCCTGTGTAGGCGTTCCTCAATCTCCTCTTGAGAGTATGAGCCGTTGCGGTTAGGGGAGAGCAGGCAGCGCGATGTAGTGAGTATCGTACCATCGCCGTCGGATTCGATAGAGCCACCCTCGAGTATGAAGCTCAGACAATTGGCTGGCTGATCGCGTAGCACCCCACACAGATGCATCCGGTCGGT
Organism: Paramuribaculum sp.; assembly: GCA_029060545.1. Lineage (GTDB taxonomy): Bacteria > Bacteroidota > Bacteroidia > Bacteroidales > Muribaculaceae > Paramuribaculum. The sequence continues at coordinate 81,847 of JAIDTT010000081.1, forward strand.
GACCTGATTGTCGAGGTTCGCGGCGAATTTCAGTCCCCAGCCGTTGAAGCCGAAGTTGAGGGCAAGGAGCGTGCCGTCGTGTTTCACCACGGTAATTGGTCCGTAGTCGCGCGTCCATGTATCGTTGGTGGGAATCTCTACTATAGAAATATTATCCCGGCAGGGGAGGGTAGATATTTTTTCCTCCACGACCGCCGAGTCGGGCGCTACGATGATTACTCGTGCGTGGCGCGAAAATGCGTCGGCCATCGTCGCGTAGCAGTCGGTAGCATCCGGAAGGATATCTGCCCAGTCGGTATCGGCATGAGGCCATGCAATCATTATGGCGGATTCAAGTTGCCATTCGGCAGGCATACTCGCAATCGGCGGAATATTATTCATTGTCGTCATAGTCGCTTAGTGCGTTCCACATATCATTGAGCCCCTGCGAATGTTCGTCGCAGAAGTCGCGGAAACCATCTCTCTCGCTGCTTCCTACTTCATGACACCACTCGCGGTAGGCGGCGTGCAACTCGGGATCGTCGGCTGCATCTTTCTTAAACTGCGACTCTGCTATGTCGTAGCTTCCGTACTGATTGATGTACTGCTCAAAGATATCGGTAATCTCGTTCATCAAGTCATTTATGGTTTAGAGTGCTCAAATTTATTATTTATCGGCGGGTGTTGCAAATCAATTAAGAACTTTTCGCATCCTGATGCGTTAAAATGTATATAGTGTTAAATAGTATATAATCCGTAAATAGATACAATTATGAAAAAGTTACTGATGTTGATAGCGGCTGTCGCGGTGCTTAGCGGATGCAGCCAGTATGCACTGGTCAACAGTGAGGTGTATAACAATGCCGATCTGGCAGCCTATAAGACATTCCGAATCGTCACCCCCGACGATGGCAAGACACCTCCCGGTATGCAGATGGTGACATACTACAATATCGCTGCCGCTATACGCGAGCAGATGGTAGAGCGAGGCTATACAGAGGATCCCTCCTCTCCGTTGCTGATCAATATGGCCGTAAGTGTGCAGAAGGAGTTGCAGACGGAGCCTCTATATCAGAACTTCTATCCCTACTATGGCCCGGCTCCCTATCCGGCTTACTATCCATTCTTTATGTATCCGCGTCAGTATTATTGGCCGCAACCCGATCCTAATGCTCAGGTGATCACAGGTATGTATCGCGAGGGTGTGCTCACTATGGATATGGTCAATATCGACAAGAAGATACCTCTCTATTCTTCATCGGTAGCCACTATACTTGATGGTCCGGGCTCAGGCCAGTTCCGCAATCTCAAGGGTATCGATCAGGCAGTGCAGGTGCTCTTCTCCCGATTCCCGGTGCCGATGCTCCCTCAATATAAGTAGCACATCCATTGCTATATAACGATATGAAGAGATTTACATTGTCAGCTCTGTTTGCTGCGCTGTGGCTTATGGCCGCGGCGCAGTGGCATTGGATGCCTGATTCCCTGGGCGATGGTTTCGAGAAATGCTACGTGGATCAGGGTCGTTCCTACGATGGAGAAGTGAGGTCTACGGTGATTCGTTACCGTGTACCTGCCGATAGCGGCCGCAAGGTCGGAGCATTGTATATCCATGGCTTCAATGATTACTTCTTCCAGGCGGAGATGGCCAAGCAATTTGATGCTCACGGCTATGACTTCTATGCAGTCGATCTCCGCCGATATGGACGTTCGCTCGAACCGTGGCAGAAGCGCTGCGATATCCGAGATATGCGCAGTTACTTCGCCGATATCGATTCGGCACTGGTGATTATGAAAGCGGCCGGTATCGAGCGTGTGGCTCTGATCGGACACTCCACAGGTGGTTTGCTTGCATCGTATTTCTGTAGTTATAATCCGCAGGCCGACACCATCGTGAAAGCTCTCGTACTCAATAGCCCGTTTCTCGATTGGAATCTTGGCAAGACGGAATCGCTGGTCGGTGCAGTTAGCAATCTTGGCAAGCTATTCCCCAATATGAAGATTCCCCAGGGACACTCCGATGCCTATTCCCAAAGCCTCTTACGCGATGGTGGCCACGGCGAGTGGACGTATAATGTCGAGTGGAAATCTCCGCAGTCGCCCGACGTCACCGCCGGATGGGTCAGAGCTATCAATTCGGCCCAGCGCTATCTGCGCCATCATGAATACAGTATACCGGAGCCAATTCTGCTTATGTATTCATCGCGCAGTCTCAATGTATCGGATTGGATGCCGGCGGCCGATAGCGCCGATGTGGTGCTCGACGTGGCCGAAATCAAGGCACTCGGCTCGAAATTAGGCCGCAACGTCACGATGTATCGTGTCAACAACGGGCTACACGACCTTATCCTGTCGGCTCCCGATGTCCGCTATCCTCTCTATAAGGAAATTTTTGCGTGGTTGAGGCCGCGGATGATGAACAATCAGCAGCCTTAGCGCGTTATAATGATATAAAACAACGAAACACTTTTAAGTATCACTATGAAAACCGTACAATATACTCTCCCCGAACTTCCTTATGCCAAGGATGCTCTCGAACCCGCTATCAGCGAGCGTACCATCGATTACCACTATGGCAAGCATGAGCAAGCCTATATTGACAATCTCAATAATCTGATCAAAGATACAGAGTATGAGGATATGTCGCTCGAAGAGATAATCGAAAAGGCTGAAGGCCCGCTCTTCAACAATGCTTCTCAGGCGTGGAATCATATCTTCTACTTCTTCACATTCTCTCCTACAGGATCGCGTGAACCTTCCGGTGAGCTTCGTAAGGCCATCGAACTTCAGTTCGGATCATTCGAAGCCTTTAAGAAGGACTTCGTTGAAGCCGGTGTGAAGATATTCGGTAGCGGCTGGGTATGGCTTGCTTGCGATGAGGATGGCAAACTCCTTATCATACAGAAGAGCAACGCCGGCAACCCCATCACCGACGGACTTACCCCGCTGCTGGTATTTGATGTCTGGGAACATGCCTACTATCTCGATTACCAGAACCGTCGTGCCGAAGCCCTCAACAAGCTTTGGGATATCGTAGACTGGGATGTGGTAAGTTCAAGATTTGAAGTGGACTGAAGTCAGATTTAAGCACCCTGACAATAACTATACAACACATTATCGGAAGTATACAGGCGGAGTCAAACGATATGAACAAATCCAAACTGTAGTATGCGCAGTCATGCACAGCTTTTTAACATAATGTGATGAATGGAAAGAGAGGAGCTTGGGAAAGTCCCTCTCTTTTTGTTATTACCAAAAAAATGAGTAACTTTGCGCGAAAATTATAGAAAATCACCCGATATCGAAAATTCTGCCACGTTATATATGGAAGAAAACCCTAAAGGTGTGGATCTGCTTTTTGAAACCTCGTGGGAGGTATGTAACAAAGTAGGTGGTATCTACACAGTACTCTCAACCAAAGCCAAGACTCTCCAGAATCTCTATAAAGATAAAGTGATATTCGTCGGCCCCGACGTATGGACTGCCGACAAGCCGGCTCCCGACTTCGCGGAATCACCCACCATTCTCCGTAAGTGGGTATCAAATCTCGATCTGCCTTACGGCATCGAGGTGCGTGTAGGTCGCTGGCAGATTCCCGGCAAGCCTATTGCAGTACTTGTGAAGTTCGACGGACTTTACGCCGTGAAGAATGAACTCTATGGTCGTATGTGGGATGCTTTCGGTGTGGATTCGCTCCATGCCTACGGCGACTACGACGAAGCATGCGCTTTCAGCCACGCTGCCGGTATTGTGATCGAAAGTCTTTATCGTTTTATGGGAGGCGAGAAACTCAACACCATCGCCCACTTCGATGAGTGGACCACCGGTATGGGGCTTCTCTATACGCGCCTGAATATGCCGGAAGTTGCCACGGTATTTACCACCCACGCTACCTCTATCGGCCGCAGTATATGTGGCAATGGCAAAGATCTTTATCGTTATCTTCCTTACTACAACGGCGACCAGATGGCCGGTGAGCTCAATATGGAGTCGAAGCACTCGCTTGAGAAAGCTGCCGCGCTCAATGCCGACTGCTTCACCACGGTGAGCGACGTCACCGCCCGCGAATGTGAGCAACTGCTCGGCCGCAAGCCCGACGTGGTCACACCCAACGGCTTCGAGCCTAACTTTGTCCCGGCTCGCACCCGTTACAACACTTGCCGTATGGCAGCCCGCAAGGAACTCCTTGAGGTAGCTTCCGCCCTTACCGGCAAGCAGTATCCCGAAGATACGTTCCTCGTATGCACATCAGGTCGTGCCGAGTATCGCAACAAAGGCCTCGACCTCTTCCTTGATGCAGCCGCCACTTTGCAGCGCATTCACCCCGGCCGTCAGACTATCGCGTTCGTGATGGTCCCGGCATGGTGCGTAGGTCCGCGTGCCGACCTACGGAAGGCACTTACCGAAAAGAATCATACGCAGGCGTTACCAGAGCCGGTCATCACTCACTGCCTCGGCAATACGGATTATGATCCGGTGCTCGGCCGTATTCGTGGACTCGGCATCTCTAATTCCGCTCAGAGTGAGGTCGACGTGATATTCGTGCCCTGCTACCTCAATGGTATGGACGGTGTGTTCACGCTCTCATACTATCAGTTACTCATCGGCATGGATGCCACCGTATTCCCGTCCTACTACGAGCCTTGGGGATATACTCCGCTTGAGAGCGTCGCATTCGGCGTACCCACCATCACCACCTCTCTTTCCGGCTTCGGCCAGTGGGTGGAAAGCAATTTCGAAAATGATTTCTCGGCTTCGGGTGTATTCGTCGCTGACCGTACCGATACCAATTATTGGGAAGTGGTCGACGGCATCTCCCGTTCACTCAAATTCCTGAGCAGCGCCGATCGTTCTACTACCGAAAAGATATCGAAGAGTGCGTTCCATACAGCTGCGCAGGCCAACTGGTCGTACTTCATCGACTATTATATTAAGGCTTACGATATCGCCCTCACCAACGAGGAAAAGCGTAATGCCGGTACCGACAAGTGAATAATATTTTAATACAAACTAAAATCAATATGAAGATTAAAGTTAGTCAGGCCAACGCGCCTATAATGCATGAGGCTACCGTGATAGCCGAACTGCCCGCTTCGCTCCAGCCCCTGTGGGAGCTTGCCCATAATCTCTGGTGGGTATGGAACAGCGACGCAAAATCTCTCTTCCGCGACATTCACCCCGATCTGTGGCGCTCCACAGGCGAAAATCCCGTGATGGTGCTCCAGCGCATATCCTCAGAGCGTCTCAAGGCGATCATGAAGGATGCCGATATGATGGAACGCATCAATCAGGTATATGCCGACTTCAAGGAATATATGAGCAAGCCGATGCGCAAGGATGTACCTTCGGTATCTTACTTCTCTATGGAATACGGTCTCTGCAACTGTCTGAAGATCTATTCCGGTGGTCTCGGCGTGCTCGCCGGCGACTATATCAAGGAAGCATCCGACAGCTGTGTCGATATGACTGCCGTCGGCTTCCTCTATCGTTACGGTTACTTTACTCAGTCGCTTTCCGTCGACGGCCATCAGGTAGCCAACTACGAGCCTCAGAACTTCAACCAGCTCCCCATCGAGCAGGTACTTGATGAGAATAATCAGCCGATGATACTCGAAGTGCCCTATCCCGGCCGTATCATCTACTCCCACGTATGGCGCGTGAATGTAGGCCGTATGAAGCTCTATCTGCTCGATACCGACTTCGACCTCAACAGCGAATACGACCGCTGCATTACCCACAAGCTTTACGGCGGTGACTGGGAAAATCGTCTCAAGCAGGAATACCTCCTCGGTATCGGCGGTGTGCTCATGCTCAAGAAACTCGGTGTGAATTCCACCATCTATCACTGCAACGAAGGTCATGCAGCTCTGCTCAACCTCCAGCGCCTCGTCGACTTCGTTGAGGAGAAACACCTCGCATTCCCTGCCGCTCTCGAAATGGTGCGCAGCTCTTCGCTCTACACCGTTCATACCCCCGTGCCCGCAGGCCACGACTACTTCGACGAAGACCTCTTCGGCAAGTATCTCCACGAGTTCCCCGCACGTTTGGGCATCTCCTGGAGCGACCTCATGAACATGGGCCGTGAGAATCCCGATACTAACGAACGCTTCTCCATGAGCGTATTCGCCCTCAACACCTGTCAGGAAGCCAACGGCGTTAGCTGGCTCCACGGCGAAGTGTCGAAGAAGATGTTTGCCGGAATCTGGAAAGGCTACTCCTGGGAAGAAAGCCATGTTGGCTACGTGACCAACGGTGTCCACATGCCCACCTGGGCCGCTTCCGAGTGGAAAAAATACTATGCAGAGAAGCTCGGCAAGGAAATGTTCACTCACCAGAGCGATCCCAAATACTGGGCTAAGATTTTCGATGCTCCCGACGAAGAGATCTGGGAAATGCGCATGACGATGAAAAACAAATTCATCAACTTCCTCAAGCGCGATTTCAAGGAGAAATGGTTGGCCAATCAGGGCGATCCCTCCGCTGTGATGAATATCGTGGAGAAGATCAACCCCAACGCCCTCATCATCGGCTTTGCCCGCCGCTTCGCAACATATAAGCGCGCACACCTCCTCTTCACCGACCTCGACCGTCTCGCCAAGATCGTCAACAACGAGCAGTTCCCCGTGCAGTTCGTATTCTCCGGCAAGGCTCACCCCGCCGATGGCGCAGGTCAGGGTCTTATCAAGCGCATCATTGAGATCTCCCGTATGCCCCAGTTCCTCGGCAAGATCATCTTCCTTGAGGACTACAATATGGTAGTGGCCAAGCGCCTTGTCACCGGTGTCGACATCTGGCTCAACACACCTACCCGTCCTCTCGAGGCTTCCGGTACATCCGGCGAGAAGGCTGAGATGAATGGTGTGCTCAACTTCTCCGTGCTCGACGGCTGGTGGTACGAAGGCTATAAGTTCGACGAGAAAGCCGGTTGGGCTCTCACCGACAAGCGTACCTACACCGATCAGGGTATGCAGGACCGTCTCGACGCAGCCACCATCTACCAGATGCTCGAAAACGAGATCATTCCTCTCTATTTCGCCAAGAACTCCAAAGGCTATTCGCCCGAATGGATTCAGTATATCAAGGGCTCCATCGGTCATATCGCTCCCCACTTTACCATGCAGCGCATGATCGAGGACTACATCCAGCGCTTCTACGATCCCGAAGCCAAGCGCTTCAATAAGCTCGCTGCCAACGACTACGCTCTCGCCAAAGAGATCGTGGCTTGGAAAGAGCAGGTTGTCGATGCCTGGGACGGCGTGAAAGTACTCGAATTCAATATCGAAGGTCCCGCTCAGTCCGCATCCGGTAAGGACTACAATGTTGAAGCCGTGATCGATACCAACGGCCTCGGCCGTAGCCTCGGCCTCGAGTACGTTGCCTACCGCGTGGAAGACGGTCAGGAACACCTCGCTGAAGTTAAGCCCTTCACCGTAGTATCGGAGAAGGATGGTGTGATCAAATACGAGCTCCACGAGACCGTGCAGGACGCCGGCGTCTACCGCTATGGCTTCCGCCTCTATCCCGCCAGCGACAAGCTGCCCCATCGTCAGGACTTCGCTTACGTTCGTTGGATCTAATCTCCGACGCAACGATCCATAATGTCAAAGGCTGCATCTTCCGGTGCAGCCTTTGATATTTCATATATACTTAGTAAAGTTCGATAATATTATTGTCAGTTAATAAATAATTGCTACATTTGCGGTGCTGAACCGCGGATCAGCAGACATATTGTATTTTAAGAAGCGTTTTGCTTATCTTGCTAAAGAAAACCTGAGAAATTTTCAACAAGAGCAACGGATAACAAGACGGTTCTCACGCTATAGCGTGGGCTACTGTTTTCATATCTTGCTCTTAAGGTTTTCTCAGGACCGTCTTTAGGGATATGGCAAAGTCAGTCCACGTTTCTGTTATATTTATTACCGGTCGAAGGGCTGTAAGACCACCCAAAATCATTTTATCAAATGAAAAAAATAATTATTGTGATGCTAATTGCATTATTTTCCCCATTGGTGTCCTACGCAGCAGAAAATTACGAGGTCACAATTAATTACAAGTATGAGAAAATATTTAAATATAATGGAAAAACTGTCACTATAAATGCTTATAATAGTTCTGTAGTGATAACAGTTGACGCAACTAATAGAGAATTCGCCAGACAAAAAGCAAAAAATGAATTTCACAGACGATATCCGAACACAAGCGAAAGTATAAGAAAAAGAATATATGATTATGATCCCAATGATGGTACTATGGTAACGGGAACAGAATCTACTACATATACCGTAACGTCAAGTGAGGTGGTTAATAGATGGAGATAAATATTAATATTAATTAATTGGTATCCGGTAAATGTATTTAACTTACTTTGTTATTATTAGGCGGAGACCCATTTTGACTCCATTGGGGGGTATATAGAACTGCTGTCTGATAATAGCATCAAAAGGTTTACCGGATACCAATAAATAATAAATATAATGATGAAATGAAGAAGATAGTTGTAATCCTTGCATTATCATTACTCTCATCGTTAACAATGTGGTCGGCGACGATAACTGTTTTTCGTAGTGAAGGAAAAAAATTTGAGAGAGTTGCAGGAACTGTAAGTTTGAATCCGAGATCGGTTTTTGTTGTAAATCATGTGCCTGAAGAATATGGTCTTAGGCACTATGGGAATCATAAATATGAAGCCGGTATTATCTATATGGCAGGCATGCGTAATGCGTCGTATATGGGTGCTATCCACAACATTACTGATCATGATATTTCGGTAAAATGCTATTTTTATAGTGGAAATGATGTCGTAGATAGCATTATTGTTAATGTACAAGCAAGGACTTGTAAAAAGTTTGGATTAGGAAATAAGAATATTAATTCTAATAATATAACAAAAGTGGTATTTATCCGCTGATTCCTATTGTAATAGGTCTGAAAAATGCGAAGGTATTATCGCTTCAAATGGCGGAAAACAGAAGGCGAGTGTAAGATAATCAGATAGCGACAATGCTATTCCAAGCAAGTGGATGTATCAAAAATGATTTATTGTTGTAATCGAAATGCAAAGGCCGCCCGAAAGCGGCCTTTGTCGTGTAAGTAGGAAGTGGGGAATCGTTAGTCGAATACGTGGCGGAGCTTCGAGAAGATACTGTTTTTCACGGATTCGCTCGGCTGCATGCCGGGTTCGCCGCGGAGCTTCTCGATATTGGCCTTTGCCTCGTCGGATAGTTGCTCGGGGATGTAGACCATCACATTGATGAGCTGGTCGCCATGACCGCGTCCGTCGGGTGAGGGGAGTCCCTTGCCGCGCAGACGGAGTATCTTGCCGGGCTGCGTGCCGGGGGCGATCTTCACTCTCACGCGGCCACCGATAGTAGGCACCTCCACTGATCCGCCGAGGGCGGCAGTGGGGAAGTCGAGCATAAGATTGTAGATCACATCCTGACCGTCGCGTATAAGTTCGTTGTGGGGGAGTTCCTCTACCACTACGAGGAGGTCGCCGGCCACGCCGCCATGCATCGGGGCGTTGCCTTTACCCTTCACGGTGAGCACCGATCCGCCTGCCGTGCCTGCGGGGATGGTGAAGGTGACCGTCTGGTCGGTTTTCACTACGCCCGAGCCGTGGCAGTGGGGGCAGTTTTCGGAGATAGTCTTGCCTTCGCCCTGACACTGCGGACAGATAGCCTGCACATAGTTGACACCGAAGAGAGTCTGCTGTGCCTGCTGTATGGTGCCGGTTCCGTGACAGCGCGAGCAGGTAGTGAAGGCCGTGCCATCCTTGGCACCGGTACCGTGGCATGGCTGGTCAGGTACGAATGTCTTAAGTTTTAGGGTCTTGGTGACGCCCTTGGCCAGATCCTCGAGCGAGAGCTTGAGAGTGATACGGAGATCGTCGCCGCGGCGCTGGCGCTGACGGGCACGTCGTCCGCCGGCTGCGCTGCCGAAGCCGCCCATATCGGTGTGGCCGCCGAAGATGTCGCCAAACATTGAGAAGATGTCGTCCATCGACATACCACCGCCGCTGTACTCGTAGGTGCCTCCACCCGGGAATCCCTGCGGACCCATCGAGTGACCGAACTGGTCATACTTCTGGCGCTTGTCGGGATCCGACAGCACATTATAGGCTTCGGCCGCTTCCTTGAATTTCTCTTCGGCCTGCTTGTCGCCCGGATTCTTGTCGGGGTGATACTTTACGGCAAGCTTGCGGTATGCTTTTTTGAGTTCCTCAGGCGTGGCGGTTTTCGACACACCGAGCACTTCATAGTAATCTCTTTTGTCCATATCGGGATGCGTATAGTGGGATTATTCGCCTACGGCTACTTTTGCAAATCTAAGCACCTTGTCGCCATTGAGAGTGTAGCCCTTGGCGACGGTATCTATCACTTTACCCTTCTGGTCCTCCGAGGGTGCGGGCACCATAGCTATGGCCTCGTGGCGGTCGGGATCGAAGTCGGCGCCGTTGGTATCCATAGCTTTCACGCCGTTCTGCTCAAGATATTTCACGAGTTTGGAGTAGATAAGCTCCATACCCTGACGCACGGCTTCGGCATCGTCGCTCGTAGCGGAAGCCTGCAGGCCGCGCTCGAAGTCATCGACGATGGGTAATAGACCCTTAAGCACCGATTCGGCTGCGTTTTTGATAAGTTCGGATTTCTCTTTAAGGGTGCGCTTGCGGAAGTTGTCGAATTCGGCCATAAGGAAGAGGTATTCCTTCTTCTCCTTTTCCAGTTTCACCTTCTCTTCAGCAAGCTGCTTGCAGAGGCTGTCGATCTCCGAGAGTTCGGATTCTTCTATTTGTTCGGCCGATTCATCTTCTGATGCGGCCTCGGGTACATTGTCGAAAATCTCAGCTTCCTCTTCCTGAGGGCGCTGATCGTCGTTTTGGTTATATTTGTTCATAATGAGCTATGATTTTATTAGTTGCTGAATTCCGGTTATACTTCACAGCAAAAATGCTGCCAAAGATTCATTGTCGTTATAATTTTATAACAAATTCAGCCACTATTGGTTTAATGGCAGACGCACAACGGCTGCTCTGCACCCCGATATTGCCGATTTGGCAGCCCGGGCACTCTCCTCGCTCTCGAATATGCCATACACTGCGGAGCCGGAGCCGGAGAGCGACGAGTATAGGGCGCCGGCATCGTACATCACAGCCTTCAGCTGCGGTATCACAGGGTATTTAGCCGATAAGGAATCCTCGAAATCGTTGTGAAGCAGTTCGCTCCATCGCTCGATAGGCTGCGCAATCACTTCGCGCAGAGAGTGGTCGGGTACCCGCGGAGTGGTGCCGCGATATGCTTCTGCGGTGGATATATGTACGTCAGGCTTTACGATTAGCACCCATTTCCCCGCAATCTGAGGAATAGCTATGGGCTCCATCACGATGCCTGTACCGGTGCATATCATCGGACGATTGTAGACGAAAAACGGGCAGTCAGAGCCGAGACGCGCGGCATACTCAGCCAATTCTGTATCCGTGATCCCCAGATTACATACCGCATTGATAGCGCGCAGGGTGAATGCTGCGTCGGCCGAACCGCCCCCGAGACCTGCTCCCGAGGGTACACATTTTTCCAGATATATGTCGAGTGGTGGGAGAGTGTAGTCCGTTGCAAGCAGCCGCTGGGCTCTCATTATGAGATTGTCGTCCGGAGCGCAGTCGAGCTGTATGCCCGATTGGGTGAGGGTTGTCTGATCAGACTGGGAGCGCACCACTTCCAGCACGTCTGACCATCCTACCGGCACCATACAGGTTTCTATCTCATGGAAGCCGGATGGAAGGCGTCGGAGGATATTGAGGCCAAGATTGATTTTGGCACCGGGAAATACTACCATTGTTGAAAACGTGTAAATATCCTTTTAGATTATCGGAGAGCGAAGTTACGAAAAATATCCTAATTTTGCTGTCACAATCATCAACTACATTACCCTATGCCTACACCCACACCCGGCCGCAAGAGCGGAAAAGATCAGCAGATGTACGACTACGGCGGTCGTCAACTCCCACAGGACAAGGAACTTGAAGCAGCAGTGCTCGGCGCCCTGATGCTTGAGAAGGATGCTTATACCGTGGTGTGCGACATCCTCAAGGCCGAATGTTTCTACGAGCCCGCCAACCGCAAGATATATGAAGCTATACAGACGCTCGGCGCCGCCCAGCAGCCTATCGATATGCTCACCGTCACCGAGCAGCTCCGCCACAATGGCACGCTCGAAGAGGTGGGTGGCCCCGTATATGTGGCCGATCTCACTTCGCGCGTGGCTTCGGGCGCACACGTGGAGTATCACTCGCGCATCGTGGCGCAGAAGTATCTTGCGCGTGAATTGATCAGCTTCGCATCCGAGATCGAGAAGAAGGCGTTCGACGAATCCAACGACGTTGATGACCTCATGCAGGAAGCCGAAGGCCGTATCTTCGAGATATCGCAGCGCAATGTGAAGAAGGATGTCACGCAGATCGACCCCGTGATCGGTCAGGCCATTGAGCAGATTCAGTCGGCTGCCAACCGTGCATCCGGTCTCAGCGGTCTGGAGACTGGTTTCCACAAGCTCGACAAACTCACATCCGGCTGGCAGAATTCCGACCTTATTATTATAGCAGCACGTCCGGCTGTGGGTAAGACGGCGTTTGTGCTCTCTATGGCCAAGAATATGGCTGTTAACTACAATCTGCCCACCGCCATCTTCTCGCTTGAAATGTCAAACCTTCAGCTTGTCAACCGTCTGGTGAGCAACGTGTGCGAATTGCCGAGTGAGAAAATCAAGAGTGGTCAGCTCACACCGATGGAGTGGGATCAGCTGATGGCCCGTATCAAGCACCTCTACGGCGCTCCGCTCTATATCGACGATACCCCATCGCTTTCCATTTTCGAACTTCGCACCAAAGCACGCCGATTGGTGCGGGAGCACAACGTCCGAATCCTTATCATCGACTACCTCCAGCTGATGAATGCATCCGGTATGAAGTTCGGATCCCGCGAGCAGGAGGTGAGTATGATATCGCGCTCGCTCAAGCAGTTGGCAAAAGAGCTGAATATTCCTATCATCGCCCTGTCGCAGCTCAACCGAAGCGTTGAATCCCGCGGCGACTCCAAAGAAGGCAAGCGTCCGCAGCTCTCCGACCTCCGTGAATCCGGCGCGATAGAGCAGGATGCCGATATCGTATGCTTCATCCATCGTCCCGAATACTATCTGCGTTCGGGTCGCGACGCACAGGATCGTGATATTCGCGGCCTGGCCGAATTTATTGTGGCCAAGCACCGTAGCGGTCGTGTCGACGATGTCGAGCTCCGATTTAAAGCCGAGTATGCGCGATTTGAAAACTGGGACGACGGCACCGAGGCAGTGCCGCAGGGCTTCGTCTCCGTAGAGTCGAGTCTCAATGGCGAGACAGTGACCACCGACACCCCCTTCAGCGGTGGCTCCGCCGACTTCCTCTCTGGCCCTGATACCGCCCCCACCCCCTTCTAATCCATTAATTCTTCTCTCCTATCCTTAGCGGAGTAGGTTGCAAAATTTTTTTTAAAAATATGTGTTGGCCGGCCAAAACCGGCCTTAACTTTGTCCCCGCAAACCAAAAATCCAACCGACGTATAGCGTCAGCCCGGGATCGGAGGCTACAGCGCCGTAGGCGCCTGCCTCCGCCCCCCTCAAAATCCTAAAAATCAATCGTGCATTGTGCATTGTGCATCGTGCATCCAATAATACTATGCCACATACATATTACTTCCGCCAATTCCTCGGCGAGCCCCTGCCACCCGAACTCCGACGCCTCTTCTCCAACCTCGAGCTGTGGCGCC
>JAIDTT010000082.1 GCA_029060545.1 Paramuribaculum sp.
CACCTGCGCATCGACCGCAGCATGCCCATGCACGTACTCGGCGGCTCCACCAACATGTGCCGCATGATGCACCTTATCGAGAACCTCACCCCTCCCGAGCCACCGCCCCCGCGGCCGATCAACCATCCGCCGGATCCCGACCGCGACTACGCGGATCCCTACCTCGATCCCTACCCCGACAGCCCGATGATGCTCATCCTGATCAGAGACCACGAAGATCAGATCCTCGATCCCAAGATCATCACCGACACCCGCCACAAGCGACGACGACCATAGCGGTATCGTGCTCCGCCCCTCAACCCTCGGATTGAGTTTGCTCCACAAAGACTAACGCAACGACAAAGGAATTACAGCGTTAGCCCGGAGCGGAGGCTACAGCGCCCCAGGCGCCTGCCTCCGTCAAAATCAATCAATTGTGCATCGTGCATCGTGCATCGTGCATTATCCGAGCTTCTTCGCACGAAAAGCGTACATTGACATTTTTACCATAAATTTTCCCCGGATCCCGACAACCTCGCAGGGACATCGCTTCGCGATGTGGCAGATTACCAGCAAATTGTAGGGATGCACCCCGGTGCATCCTCCTTTTCAGCACCCTGCACCGCGATTACTCATCGCGCTTGCGGCGGGGTCGTATGAAAGGCCCCTCGGATTTAGGAAGCTGCGGCTCGCGGTTTTTCAGAATTTTCTTGAGAGCGAACTCACTGCGACGCCATGCCACGGGATTAGCTTCGGGATTATCGGCCGCCCGCTCTGCGCGTTCCATTCTATTGGATCGATCAAAGCGGTCGGACTTATTGAACCGACCCGACTTGTCGAACCGGTCTGACCGGTCTGACTTATTCTGTCGACGACGAGGAGCTGCCTCACCACGATGAATGGAGTGGCCACCTGCGCTGCGGAAGCTCTTGTAGTCACCTTCGAAAATCTCATACTCACGCAGTTCGCATTCGAGAGCGCCGTTGTAGATAGGCATTTTGAGCGAGGGACTGAGGCCGATGCGGCGGAAATATTCCTCGCGATAGCCGATGATCCACGCGTGATAGCCCTTGAATACGTGCTTTAGCTTGGAGCCGATCATTGAATAGAGACCGTCCATATCTTCAGCGGAGATGCGCTCGCCGTAAGGGGGATTGGTGATAAGTACACCGCCCTCGGGAGCTTCATTCCATTGCGAGAGAGCTTTGGTCTGAATGTCGATGTAGCGGCCTACACCGGCGCTCTTGATATTTTCGGTGGCGATGCTCACAGCTTTGGGCGAGATGTCGGCACCATAGATTTTATAAGCGGGTGTACGCTCGGCGGAGTCGTCGTTGTAGATAGAGTCGAAGAGGTCGGCATCGAAGTCCGCCCACGATTCAAACGCGAAGCGACGGCGATATACGCCCGGGTTGATACCGGCCGCGATCATAGCCGCTTCTATGAGGAAAGTACCGGAGCCGCACATCGGATCTACGAAGGGGCAGTCGCCACGCCATCCGCTCTTCAGGATGATACCCGCGGCAAGCACCTCATTGATTGGAGCTTCGGTCTGTGCCACACGGTAGCCGCGCTTGTGAAGGCTCTCGCCTGATGAATCGAGTGATACGGTGACGCGTGTACCGGCGATATGTACATTGATCATCACGTCGGCATCCTGCAGGCGCACCTTCGGGCGCGATTCAGGGCCGAACTTATCGCGGAAATAGTCAACGATTGCATCCTTGACGCGGTAGGTGACATAGCGCGAGTGGGTAAATTCGTCGGAATTGCTTACGGTGTCGATGGCAAACGTCTTGTCGAGCGACAGCAGCGATGACCAGGGATACCCCTTGAGCTTATCATAGAGATCATCGGGGTCGGTAGCCTCGAACTTGTAGATGGGCTTGAGCACACGCAAGGCTGTGCGCAGACACATATTGGCCTTGTAGAGCATCGCTTTGTCGCCTTCAAACGCCACCATGCGCCGTCCGGGTTGCACATTCACGGCTCCAAGATTGCGGAGCTCTTCTGCCAGTACGTCCTCTAATCCTTGAAACGTCTTGGCCACCATTTCAAACTGCTGCGTTTCCATTGTTCGTAAGTTTGGGTACAAAGTTACGCCATACACCCCAATTACACAAATTAATCCAATGTTTTGGGGAATTGCGTGGATGTTTGTAAATTTACGCTTAATTTTCAAAAAATTGGACACGAATCCCCTACATATACGTACCGCAATCTATTCGCTCACAATTGGTTGGATTGCCATATCATCAGCTTGCAACGATATCGACGGACGTCTGTCGCTGTCCGAAGCCGATCTGTCGGCTCTGCTGGCCGACAGCGTATCGATGTACGATGCCGACCCTAAAGCCGAGATGCCCGACCCTACCGCGGCACTCCCCACACTCTGGCGCGGCAACTATCTGAAGGATTTCAACGACAGCAACTATGTGCATTGGGCCGACGCGGAGCGTATAGGCATACAGCCGCTCACGGATACCCGATCGCATCTCTTCACCTCGCGGCCTCTGGTGCGAATAACCTCCTGCGAGGACTTCTACCTCGAGAACCTGACGCACTCCGAGCCCTATCTGGTGCCGGAAGCCGCGCAGCTGCTCCACGACATAGGCAGCCGCTTCAATGCCATATTGGCAGCCAACGGCGGTGCCCGATACCGCATCAAGGTGACGAGTGTGCTACGCACCCCCGAGAGCATCCGCAAGCTGCGGCGGACCAATCGCAACGCCGTAGACTCATCGGTGCATCAGCTCGGCACCACCTTCGATATCAGCCACTCGCGCTTCATACCAGACTCGCCGCAACCGGCCTACTCGTCGGAAGATCTGAAGCAAGCGCTCGCATCGGTGCTCGACCAGCTGCGCGCCGAAGGCCGTTGCTACGTCAAGCATGAGCGCAAGCAGCCATGCTTCCATATCTCCGCACGCCCCGTAAGATAATCACTCCACCACCATGAGCGACGATACCACATCCTCCATCCGTATACGCCACACTCCGCTGTGGGCCAAGATAGTGACGTGGATACTCGGCATCGTGTTCACCCTCAGCCTCACACTGATCATCTCTGTATCGGCCGCACTGTGGTGGCTCTCGCCCGAGCGGCTCACACCGCTTGTCAACGGCTTTCTGAGTTCCTATCTCTACGCTGATGTCAATACCGGAAGAGTGGAGCTCACGTTCTGGTCCACATTCCCCCACGTAGAGCTGCGGGTCGATTCGCTCGATGTGGTGAGCCGCCGCTTCTGCGACCTGTCACCCGAACTGCGCGCATCGCTGCCGGCCGATGCCGACTCGCTCGTGAGTGTCGAGCGCTTCAGCGGAGGCATCCATCTGCTCAAGCTGATGAGAGGCGAGATTGATCTCTACGACATAGAGCTGGCCAATCCGAAGGCGAATCTCGTAGTCGCTCCCGACTCCACCGCCAACTTCGACATACTTCCGCCATCCAAGCCATCGGAGAAGCCCACGGTGATACCGAAAGTCAACATCAACCGCTTCGCGCTGCTCGGCAGCTTCCCGATACGCTACCGCGTCATAGCCGACTCGATAGATCTGCAGCTGCGGATGAATGCCACCGAGCTGAGCGGCACCGACGCTCCGCAATACACCCTCACCCTTGCGGGCGGCGCCACACCTAAACTGCCGGGCTACACGATACCGCACATACCCTTCTCGATCAACGGCAATATTGGCTGGGATCAGGCTAAGCCGGATGTGGTGAAACTATCGGGAATGGAATTCTCCATCCTCGGCAACAAGATGCTCTTCAACGCCCTGCTGTCGATGGCCGATCCGCTCACACTCCACGAATTCGACATATCCATACCGCAGATACGTCCCGGCAAGATGTTGCGCCTCTTCGCACCCGACAATGCGGAGTTCGCGCGGCTCGACACCGACCTGACCGTCGATCTGCAGGCACGCCTCCTGAAGCCCTACTCCCCCGCCGTGTCGGAGCTCCCGCGCATGGAAGTGAATGTGGGGCTCAACGCTTCGAAGGTGAAGTATGATAAACTCGACCTTACAGCTCTGAATGCCGACGTCAGCGCTATAATCGACGACGCCGACCTCGACCGCTCTACGGTGGATATCCGCCGGCTGCGTGTGGCCGGCCGTGCTATAGACTTCACCGTATCGGGCACACTGCGCTCGCTGCTGTCAGATCCGTTGGTCGACGGCCGCTTCAAAGGAGCCGTGGCTCTGGACCGGCTGCCGAAGGTGCTTACCGACAAGCTCCCGTGCCGGGTAGCCGGCACACTCACCGGCGAAGCCTCCTTCGGGCTGCGCAAGAGTATGCTCACACCCAAGCAGATCCACCGCATAAGGCTCGACGGCAACCTGCAGCTCGACAATCTCCACGTGGATGCCTCCGGCCCCCATGGAGAGGCGGAAGCATACGTGAGCCATGCGCGCTTCGATCTGGGCACCGACTCGCGCCGCGAGATCGGCAACCACTTGATCGACTCTCTGCTCACGGCATCCCTATCCATCGACTCGATATCCGTCAGAGGTCCCGGACTGCTGGCTGCCGCACGCGGCCTGAAGGCCAACCTCGGCGCGCGCAATGTAGCTTCCTCGTCCGACACATCGTTGATCAATCCCTTCGGCGGCTCGATAGCCGTGGATCGGTTCACTTTGAGCGCCGACAGTGCCAATACCCGGGTGCTGCTTCGCGATGTGAAAGCGAGCGGAGCCCTGATGCGCTACAACAGCGAGGCACGCGCGCCGCGAGTGGAAATGCGCCTCCACACCGGGCGTCTGGCTGTAGGCTCACGTTCAGTGCGCACTACGATCAACGATGCCGATGTTTCACTATCGTTTCATCCCCGCTCCAGGAAGCAGCTGCCCCCGGCCGTGCAAAGCCGCTACGACTCGCTGGCTTCCCTATACCCGCATCTGTCTACCGACTCCCTACGCGCTATGGCGCGACGCGACCTGCGACGCGACCGCGAACGGGCCACAAATCCCAACGACCGCGAGAATATCGACTTCAATATCGACAACTCACTGGCATCGTGGCTCCGTCTGTGGCAGCTCTCGGGTAGCATAAAGGCCAACAAGGCCAGGCTCTACACGCCTCACTTCCCGATACGCAACCGAGTGTCGGGTCTCGACCTTGACTTCTCTACCGACTCTATATTTATCCGCAACACCAAAGTGGAAAGCGGACACAGCGACTTCCTGATCAACGGCTCCATACGTAATATCACGCGCGCACTCACATCGCGCAGGCGCCACGCACCGCTGGATATAAATCTCGACGTGAAGTCGGACACTATCGACATCAACGAATTTTCGGCTACGCTGATACGTGGCAATGCCTACACGCATTCGCCCGAAGGACATCACTCAGCATTGGTGCGGCTGATAGACGAAGAGATGGAGATAGCCGAGGACTACGTCGACATATCAGTGGAGGATCCTCCTACGCGCGCCATCCTCGTACCTTCCAACATCAACGCCAATCTGCGCGTACGCGCCGGCAATATACTCTACACCGACCTGCTGCTCCATAACTTCGACGGCCATGTGGGCATATTCGACGGAGCGGTGGATCTCGACCGATTCCACGCCGACACTGATATCGGCTCTGTGGAACTCACGGCGCTCTACTCTGCTCCTACCCGCAATCAGTTGCAGTTTGCCGCCGGTCTGAAGATTCACAGGCTCCAGTTGCATCAGGTACTGAAGATGCTTCCGAGCATCGACTCCCTGATGCCGATGCTGAGTAGCGTCAGCGGTGTGGTGGATGCGTCGGTGGCAGTGACCACGGAGTTGGATTCGACTATGAATATCAACCTGCCCACGATGGATGTGGCTGTGAACCTCCGGGGCGATTCGCTTGTACTGCTCGACTCGGAGACCTTCCGCACGGTAGCCAAGTGGCTGCTGTTCAAAAACAAGAAGGACAATATGATCGACCACATGGACGTGCAGATCATGGTACACGACGGCGCCGTGAATCTCTATCCGATGATATTCGCGATGGACCGCTACCGGATAGGCGTGGCGGGACACAATGATCTGGCGCTCAACCTCGACTACCACGTGGCGGTGCTGAAGTCACCGCTCCCGTTCCGATTCGGTGTCAACATCAAGGGTACGCCCGAGAAGCTGAAGATAAGTCTCGGCAAAGCGCGAATCAACGAGAAGGAGGTAGCTGAGCAGAAACCCTTTGCCGACACGATCCGCGTAAATCTGCTCACGGAGATGCACCGCCTCTTCGCGCGCGGTGTGCGCGCTTCAGGCATCACCGGCCTCCGCAATTCGATACGCCAAGGCTCGGGGCTGCCCGCCTCGGTGCCCGACGGCACGGATTCGTCGCAAGCGCCCGTAGAATCGATGCTCGAACTTATCAGGCAAGGTCTTATCGACTTAGAGCCTCGTGGCATGATAGCTCCCGAGCTACAGGAAAAACTCAAAAAGGCCGGAAAGGCGGCCGCACATTTAGCACACAAGCGATGAATTTCACTAAAGCTATACAAGACTACCTCACAAGCAACAATCTTATACGGTTTACCCCGCGCGCGGCGCTGATCGATATGGACGGCACGCTCTACGACTCGATGCCCGGACACGCACGCGCGTGGCAGCAGATGATGGCGGAGATCGGCGTGGCGATAGACTACGACGAGATGTTTCTGCACGAAGGACGCACCGGCGCCGCCACGATAGATCTGCTGATGCGCCGCGCTTTCGGACGCCCGGCCTCTGATGAGGAGATGCGCGATCTCTACCGCCGCAAGACGGAGATATTCGCCGCCATGCCGCCCGTGAGCCCGATGCCGGGAGCTGCCGAGATGCTCAATTTCTTCAGGATGGCCGAGATCAAGTGTGTGCTCGTGACCGGATCCGGGCAATCATCGCTCCTCAATCGCCTCGATACCGACTTCCCCGGCATCTTCGACCGGGATATGCGCGTGACCTCGCGCGATGTAGTCAATGGCAAACCTCACCCGGAGCCATTTATCAGAGCGATGGAGAAGGCCGGTACGAAGTCGTATGAATCAATCGTGGTGGAAAACGCTCCGCTCGGAGTGGAGGCAGGCCACCGGTCGGGAGCCTTCACGATAGGCGTGACCACCGGGCCGGTACCGGCTGAGGCGCTGCGCGAGGCGGGAGCCGATGTGGTGTTCGGCTCGATGACGGAGTGTGCCGCCGAGCTGCCGCTGCTCGTCTATGGCTTCATCACCACCATGAACAACTACAACTGATGCGGCAGCGAATAATCCATACCTCCGACACTCCCGCCGCGCTGGCCGAGCTGCGCGCGGAGTTGCGCCCCGACAATGTGTTGGCGGTAGCCGACCGCAACACGGCGCGATATGCCGAAGCCCTCGGGCTGCCGGTGATCGTACTGGAGCCGGGCGACGAGCACAAGACGCTCGATGCCGTGGCCACGCTCTGGGAGGGAATGCACGATGCAGGTCTTACACGCCACAGCCTTGTGGTGAATGTAGGGGGAGGCATGGTGACCGATATGGGCGGATTCGCTGCGGCGACATACCGCCGCGGCATACGCTTCATCAACGTACCCACTACGCTTCTCGGTGCCGTGGATGCGGCCTGTGGTGGCAAGACGGGCTTCAACCACTGCGGTGTGAAGAATCACATCGGAGTGTTCGCTCTGGCAGAGGCGGTGATAGTAAATACCGACTATTTCCGGAGTCTCCCGAAGGAGGAACTGCTTTCGGGCTACGCCGAGATGCTCAAGCACGCACTGCTGAGCGATAGCGATGAGTTGGCCGCCATTCTGCGCTTCGATCCGCTCGATCCCGATTGGGAATTGCTCCCCGCGCTTGTGGCCGGGAGTATGGCTACCAAGCAGAGGATAGTGGATGCCGATCCGCTGGAACGAGGGCTGCGCAAGGCTCTCAATCTCGGCCACACGGCAGGCCACGCGCTGGAGTCGCTCGCCATCGGTAAGGGTAGGCCGATACCCCACGGATATGCCGTGGCCTACGGGCTTGTGATAGCGCTCGTACTGTCGGTGATGACACTGAAAGCCGATTCCCGACTGCTCCATCGCATCGCCTCGCACGTACGTGGGCTGTATGGCGCTCCGGATATCACGTGCGCCGACTACGACCGGCTGACGGCACTTATGCTCGACGACAAGAAAAACCGCCACGACGGCCTGATACGCTTCACGTTACTTGCCGAAACAGGCAAGCCGCATACCGATTGCCCCACAGAGCCTGCCACAGTGGCGGCAGCCCTTGACATAGCCCGTGATTTATTTGGGATATAGATACAATAAATCGGGCGGGAATGAGTTAATACATTGTAGGACGCGCGCCGGCGCGACACCACTCTCTTCTCAAACCATAATATCCACATTTACCGACCCACTCCAATATGAAAATACGCCTACCTTTTTGCCTCGCAGCCGCAGCAATGCTGGCAGTATCGACAGCCCGCGCCGACAACGGCATCAAGGATGACTTCAACCCCGTACAGACCGGTGTGACTTCGCTCAACATCGCTCCCGACGCGCGCGGCGCCTCGATGGGCGATATCGGTGCAGCTACGGATCCCGACGTGAACTCACAATTCTGGAATCCATCGAAATACGCCTTCGCCTACAGCAAGGCCGCTGCCTCGATAAGCTATACTCCCTGGTTGCGCAAACTCGTCAACGACATCTTCCTGGCCAACGTGGCGGGCTACTATAAGCTCGGCAGCAGCGACAATCAGGCGCTCAGCGCCTCTCTGCGCTACTTCTCCCTCGGCGAAGTAAGCCAGTACACTCCGGCAGGCGGACCCGACGCGGCTCAGACGCTCAACCCCTACGAAATGGCTGTGGATCTCGGCTACTCGCGCAAACTGTCGGAAAAATACTCCATGGGCGTAGTATTCCGCTACATCTATTCCGACTTGGGATTCTCCGACTCGTATGCAGGCGACCAGTCGACAGGTGCATCTGCATTCGCGGCCGACATTTCCGGCTACTACACCACATACCCCATCATCGGGCGTAATGAGTGCCAGTGGTCGCTCGGTTGGGATATCTCTAACATCGGTACGAAGGTGTCGTACAACCACGGCGACAATCCGGCGTTCCTTCCCACTAATCTGCGCCTCGGCACCACCTTCGCCTTCCCGCTGGCCGACTACCACACGCTTGCACTGAGCCTCGATCTCAATAAGCTGTTGGTTCCCACACGTCCGCGACTGAAAGACTTCGAAGCCGACGACAAACCGGAGATCGATGCTGAGCGCGAATTCAACGAAGCTCTGGAGAAATGGGAGAATATGTCGCCCATCACCGGTATCTTCAAATCGTTTACCGACGCTCCCGGCGGTATGAGCGAGGAATTCAAGGAAATCAACTGGAGCCTCGGCGCCGAATACAACTACAATCAGCAGTTCTTCTTCCGCGCCGGCTATTACTACGAGAATGCAATGAAGGGCAACCGCAACTATTTCACCGTGGGCGCCGGCTTCTCGCTCAATGTAGTGCGCATCGACGCCGCCTATATGCTCGCTACCGCACAGACTTCCCCTCTGGATCAGACGCTCCGATTCACCCTTACCTTTGATATGGACGGTCTGCGCGACCTCCTCGGCCGCCGTTGATATGGATATCCCGTTTCGCACCGGTTTAGGCTATGACGTGCATCGTCTTGTAGAGGATCGCAAGCTGATACTCTGCGGCGTAACCATCCCTCACACTCACGGACTGCTCGGCCACAGCGATGCCGACGTAGCACTCCATGCGCTGGCCGATGCGCTGCTTGGCGCAGCAGCCATGCGCGATATCGGGTATCACTTCCCCGACACCGACGCCGCATACGCCGGCGCCGATTCGCGCGTATTGCTCCGCCGGGTAGTCGAACTTGTGGCTGAAAAAGGCTACCGCGTGGGAAATGTCGACATCACCATCGTGGCACAGGCTCCGAAGCTATTGCCCTACATCGAGCAGATGCGGGATAATGTAGCTGCCGACCTCGGCGTGGAGCCCGACGCCGTATCCGTGAAGGCCACCACGACCGAACGGCTCGGCTTCGCCGGCCGTCGCGAAGGCATCTCCGCCCTCGCCACCGCCCTCCTCCTCCACCTCTAAGGCACTTTTATTATCTTTAATGCAGGTTCAACCGATTCTAGTGTGGTGATCTCAGCATAATTCTCGCTAGATCTCCACGCTTTAAGATTTATATTTCAAAATATTTTCCTAATTTTGTAGTCGTATAGACTCATTGTCTATACTGACATTTTGAAACCAAGAGGCGTTATGTCTTCTGCTTGTACGGATAAAGCGTAGGAAACTTACATCCAAGTATATGCAAGAGAAAGTCATGACAGTCTCCATGCCATATGGCGTGGAGTTGTTATTTCCACATCTTCATATACAGGTATTCCTACCACCTATCCGTAAAGGCGTGGCATAGCAGCCCACGCCTCTTTTAATAACCACCTGTGTTGGGTTGTACAGGCAAAAATAACAAAATATGACGATAGTAGAATGTTTTGATACATATAAGGACTCCGAAATTAAGAAAATAGTTGGAGGCAGGATGGTACATATAAAATATAGGGACGGTAGCTCCAAGAAGGGAATTGTTACGAATTTCATCAGAGCGGCTATTGCTGATGATGTCAATCGAACCATTATAGGTTTCATATTGAATGAAGAAGAAATAGTCGTATCTAAAGGTATTATTGATAATATTTATATCCTTAACTAAGAATACCATGAACGTCAAAACCGCGAAGTTAGTATTATCATTAAGTGTTTTGCTAAATATTATCCTTGGCTGCTTATTTTTCCTAAAGTCATGTTCTAATTCTCAATCTGCAAATAAGAATATAGATAGAAAGGAAGACTTAGTAACCCTACAAAATAAAGCAGCTGGATATATGCGTGATGCCATATGTGAAAATTTATATTACCCCAATACATACGATCCAGTAAAAACCACTATTGACAGCGTCTTTTATGGTCCACTTACAGATGGAGAGTGTGTGCAGGCTGCCGAAGAATTAATTGACCTAAGATCTCAATATTCTTCAGCTCAACATGCTTATAATGATGCTGTCGATCATATCAAATTTCATGGAATTACAGATCTTGGCACATTTCACTGGGGTAAAGATCGAGACGATGCAAAAGCAAAAATGCAGAATCTTAAGGAAAAAATCGACCTGAGACAAACAACAATAAGAAATCGCGACACTTCAATGGACGGAGAGTTTATTGGATGGCAGATTGTACATCGTTACAGAGCTGCAAACAGTAAAGGTGAGGTTTCTTTTGGAAATGTTCTCTATATATTAGACCCCACCTTAACGAAAAGCTATTTCAGATATTCTCTTGATAACAATGACAAGAACAATCTTGAATCAATTAGAGAAGTAATAGAATCAGAATTGGGTTATAAAAACAATCAGTAAACTGCAAAATGGGAAAATTCACAAACGAACTAATCTTATTAATTATGGTTACAATACCTTGCTTTCTCTTATCATGTGAGAGAGACAATGAGCCCACAATGCCAGAAAACAGTCAAGCCAATCAGGATGGTAATTCTGAAGGAAACAACTCTAATATAAGTTATTACTTTAGAGTTGAGACCCCAGTAGGGAACATCCGTCCAGAAGCAGGCAAACTAGATATTTCGTTTGATTGCAACCAATCGTGGTCTGCATCCTATAGTGGCAATATTAGTGGATTTTCATATACTCCCTCAAACGGAAACGGAAGAGGCAAAATCACGATAAAGTATGATGAAGTCAAATATAGCGAAACTTCAACTGATATTACTTGGAATGAATCTGGAACTTTGACATTCCATGTACGCGAGGGGAACTCGAAGAATTTCAAAAATACGACTTATAATGTTTATATTAGTCGTAAAGGAAGCAAAATGAAAGTATAATACAAAATACCAAGCATAACAATGAAACGTATTCTAACAATTATTGCTCTTATATTTATGAGCATCTCCTCCTTATCCGCTCATGAGGTCAACAAATATAAATACTTTTGCTTAGATGTAGAAGAAAATCCCTATGGAATTGAAAAGCGTTTCCGTGAAGAATTCAAGAAAGTAGGCTTCTTAGTGATAGATAGTGATAACTATGAACAACTTGATCCACAAGAAAAAGCTAAAACTCTGTTCGTCGAATACGATTATTTCTTGAATCACAATGGGGATAGTTCTTTGGCTATAATATTAAAGAATGCCGCAGGTGCAATTGTATGGAGTAATATAGGTTATGGATGTACATTTCTTTCAGCATCTGGCGATTTCAAAAAATGCACGAAACAAATTATGACTGCTTTTAAGCGATTAAAATATAAATATGACGAAAGTATTACATTTAATCAAACCATTCAACATCCGTATACTAAATGGACGGAAGATAGTGTGAAAACATATTTAAGTGGAAAAAGAATTTCCCCTGTAGAAGGAATATATAAAAATTATTCAAATGATGGAAATGCATACAGTATTGCTATCCTAAAACATGATGACAAATTTTATGGAATAATATTAGATTCTGATAATGAACTTTGGAAAACAGGTGATACAAAAATCATTCTAAACCATATTGAAGGTTCAGCATACGATGCTGTATATTACGATTTGAACCATCAAAAGGTAAATGCAATTGCGAGCATCAAAGATAATAGATTATTGGAATTTTCTGCTCCATATAGAGGGGATATTATGACCTTCTCTTTTATTAAAACTTACCCGTCGAGTGGAGAAAAAAGTGGCGGTAGCGTATCTCCAAGCGGGCAATGCAAAGCCACTGGAAGTGGGGTCTTGATATCGGACAACGTAATTATCACGAACTATCACGTGGTAGATGATGCTGAAAAAGTCGAAGCAATAATTAATATAAACGGAATTCCCGAGGCATTCTCAGCTCGTGTTTTATGTACCGATAAGACAAATGACTTGGCAATCGTGTGCATCAAGGATGAAAAATTTAAAAGTCAAGGAAATGCCCCGTTCCAGATTCTGCCTAATACCGTAGATGTTGGCACATCGGTGTTTGCAATGGGATTCCCTTTAACCTCCTTTTTAGGTGATGAAGTAAAAATTACTGATGGTATAATAAGTTCAAAGTCGGGATTTGATGGCGATATAGTCACCTATCAAATATCTGTACCAATCCAACCAGGAAATAGCGGTGGACCTCTATTTGACAAAAAGGGTAATTTAGTTGGTATTACAAACGCAGGAATAGATAAAAGCGTTGCTGAAAATGTTGGTTATGCAATAAAAACGCCATATGTCCTTAATATTATAGACTCCGCGCCCATAAATATATCGATTCCACAAGGCATAACCTTACCCAAAGACAATCTACCCGAACTTATTAAGTGCTTAAAACCATATGTAGTTTATATAAAAATATACTAGTTTCAAAGATAACGCCACAATAGATCTCATATGACTCTATCGGTGGCGTTTCAATTATAATTTTATTCCTTATCTGCGTTACTTGACTTTTTTATAGCGATAATTGCGAACGCTAAGACCGGGATGACGGCTCAACCACAATTTGAATTCTTCGCTGAGCGAAGCGGCAGAGCCGATGATATCTAATATTTTTTTGCTTCCGCCCTGCTGCTAAGCCGCTGAAGCACTTTTATTATGCTTATTGCAGGTTCAACGCGGCCTTTAGAGTAGTTTGTCGGATTTTTTTGCTAATATTGCAATTGCTTACGAAGGATCCAATCCCATCGCACTATCGATATTTTTTACTCTATATGTTTATTGCTATTCTGACATATAAGAAGCCGCTTGAAGAGGTAGACCGATTCCTGCAGGCGCATCGGGATTTTCTTGCCCGGCATTACGCTGCCGGCGATATTATCACATCAGGACCGCGCAATCCGCGTACCGGAGGAGTATTTATAATCAGGGCAGCGGACAGGTCGGCAGTCAAGGTGCTCATTGGTCAGGATCCGTTCATGATTAATGGCATTGCCGACTATCAGATTGTAGAATTCGTACCTACGATGTTCTGCGATGATTGTCTCAAATCTATTCTATCATAGCGAGATGAAGGTTGTAGGTATTAGCGGGAGTGCGCGCAAGGATGGCAATACGGCTATCATTATCCGGAAGGTATTTGAGGTGCTCAACAATGAAGGTATTGATACGGAATTGGTGCAACTGGCTGATTATGATATTCAGCCGTGTCGTGGTTGTTTTGCCTGTAAAGGACGAGGTAACTGCGCGTTTACCAACGATGGTTTCGCAGAAGTATTCGGCCGGATGGCGGACGCTGATGGAATAATTCTCGGTTCGCCGGTATACTCTGCCGATGTCTCGGCTAAGATGAAAGCCTTCCTGGAACGTGGAGGCGTGGTCGTCGCAACCAATCCCGGACTTCTTCGCCACCGGGTCGGAGCTTCGGTTGCCGCCGTGCGACGTGGCGGTGGAATGACTACCGTTGACACGATGAACCATTTCATGCTCAACAAGGAAATGATTGTCGTAGGTTCGACGTACTGGAATATCGTCTATGGTAAAAACACAGGAGACGTGCTCAATGATGAGGAAGGCATAGCCAACATGCGCAATCTCGGCGCCAATCTGGCATGGGCGTTGCTGAAACTACAGGGTTGATGGTGAAAATTTTGTATATTTGTGGGTGATTACACTGATTTGCAAACTCACAACCGATTATGATACAAGCTCAAGAGATTACTGATTTTCTGAACGAAAATATCACTGGCGAGCACTGCGGCCTATGGATACACTTGAGTCTGATTGCAGGCATTGCGGCGGTGTCGGTGGCTTCATATTACGTGGTGAATCTGCTCGGCCGGCTAATAAGGGTGCTGGTGGACAAGACGAGCACGAAGTGGGATGACGATATGCTCAACGATGCTTTTCTGCAAGCTTTGGGTCAGCTGGCGCCGGCGCTGGTAGTATGGTGGCTGCTGCCAAAGTTTTTCTCGACGTCCGACGCCTCGGCTATGTGGATCAGTATCGGTACGCGATGCTATATCCTGTGGACGGTGATTTATATCGTGTGTATCACGATATCTAATCTATACAATGCGTTTTCCCGCCGTCCGAAGCTGCGCGCATACGCGGTGAAAGGTATATTCCAGATGGCTAAACTGGTGGTGATCCTGTTGGGTGTGATCCTGACGGTGAGCATAC
Source organism: Paramuribaculum sp. (assembly GCA_029060545.1). GTDB lineage: Bacteria > Bacteroidota > Bacteroidia > Bacteroidales > Muribaculaceae > Paramuribaculum. The sequence goes on from JAIDTT010000082.1 coordinate 15,117, forward strand.
TTATCGAGAAGTCGCCGGTGGCGATACTTACGGCTATCGGTGCATCAGCTGCTATACTGATGTTGGTGTTCAAAGACACGATCCTGGGCCTGGTGGCTTCTGTGCAACTTACGGCCAACCGGATGCTGAAACGCGGCGACTGGGTGGTGGTGGATAAGCATGGTGCCAACGGTGAGGTGACGGATGTATCGCTCACGACGGTGAAGGTGCGCAACTGGGACAATTCGATCACTACTATTCCGCCTTACTCGCTGGTGTCGGAATCGTTTCGCAACTACCAGCCGATGGTGAAAGGGAAGGGGCGCCGCGTGGAACGGTCGATCTATATCGATGTCAACAGTGTGGGGTTCTGCTCGGAGGAGCATCTGCGGCGTCTGGCCGACGGCGGTTTTATCGATGCGGCCATAGCTGAAGGCGGCGGCCGGCATGTGAATCTGACGCTGCTGCGCGACTATCTGGAGCGATACCTGAGCGGTCACGAGCTTGTCAACGCGAATATGCTGTATATGGTGCGACAGATGGAGCCGACGCCATCTGGTCTGCCTCTACAGCTTTATTTCTTCACATACCGCACTTCCTGGAAGGAATACGAGCATGTGCAAAGTGATATTTTCGACCACGTGTATGCCACGATAGGTGAGTTCGGCCTGCGCATATTCCAGACTCCGGCAGGCACGGATATCTCCGGCTTAGGCCACCGATCGTGAGATACCAAGCGGTCTGTACGACAACGATGCGCTTCAATACGGCCTGAGAAAGCTCGGCATAGACCACATATTATTTTTCGGCTGATTTCCCATATATTCCGATGACCGGAGCACAAGCCTTCATAGCGAATGCCCCCCTCTCAGATTATTATAAAGAACTTTTCGGTAGTATCAACGCTGAGAAGCTTCTTCAATTGTAGCATCGGTCGATGGCGATTGAGCTTCCCAACAAATATTTTGAGCCGCACAACAAAACATAAAGGACAAAAATGTAGTAACTTTGCGGCATAACGAGAATCCTGAATATGGAAAGACTTGACGTGCTCGACTGCCACAATGCCTATATCGGCAGCTACTTTACCGACGACCGCGGGTGTGCCCACTGCTGCCGCGAGCATACTCTCATATATATCTACTCAGGTGAACTTGAAATCACTGACGGGAACCGAAAATCGCGACTCAAGGCAGGCGACTGTGCATTTATGCGCCGCGACAACCGTATGTGGTTGCAGAAGCGAGTCTGTGACGGTATGCCCTATCATTCGATAGTACTGAAGTTTTCAAAAGATTTTCTGCGCGAATACTACCAGTCGCTCAGCCGGCGCGATATCCCGCGGGATGCCCGCCGCGACAAACACAGTCTGTACATCTTTCCCTCCGGAAGGAATGATGTTAGAGGGCTCTTCGAATCTATCCTGCCTTATTTCGAGGCCGGGATGAAACCTACCGAAGAGATGCTGATACAACGACTATCTGAGGGTGTAAGGATGATACTCGACATTGACGTGAATCTGTATGCGTCGCTCTTTGATTTTGTAGATCCCTGGAAGATTGACCTGATGGAATTTATGGAGCGGAATTATATGCATAATCTGTCGATGGAGGAGATTGCCTATTTCACGGGGCGCAGTCTCGCTTCGTTTAAGCGCGACTTCAAGCGGTATTGCGATGTGACGCCACAGAAATGGATAATCCGACGCCGGCTTCAGGCAGCACATGAGCTTATCCGCAGAGGTGGACGCAAAGTATCCGATGTGTGCCTTGATGTGGGATTCAAGAATCTGTCGCATTTTTCCAAAGTCTACAAGGAGGCTTATGGTGTCGCTCCGACTATGGTGATATGAACTTCTCAGCAAAGACATTTGAGCCTCTCAGCAAAGCGGATCGAAAAATGTTGTAGTATCTTTGCGGCATAGAAAAAAATCATCATCTTCAAATCGTATGGATATTTTTGAAAAAGACCTCAGTGGTGCGATGGTTTCGCCTGACGAGCCGGGCTATGAAGCCCTGATAGCTGAGATATTTGAGACAATAAAGACTGCCACGGAGCTGAATACCGGCTACCGATCGCCTGATGAGGTACACGAATTCATGGAGAAAATCCTCGGGAAGCCTATGCCGGAAAGTACTACAGTGCTGCCGCCACTATACATCGACTACGGCAAGCCCGTGACGATAGGCGAAGGCTGCTTCATCCAGCAGTGCTGCACTTTCTTCGGACGCGGCGGCATCACGATAGGCAATGGCGTGTTTATCGGGCCTAAGTGCAATCTGATCACAATCAACCACGACCCTGACCCCGACAACCGGAGCGCTACCTACGGACGCCCTATCGTGATAGAGGACAATGTGTGGATCGGCATCAATTCCACAATACTACCGGGTGTAAGAATTGGCTACGGAGCGATAGTAGGAGCGCAAAGTGTGGTAACTCACGATGTTGCGCCGATGACAGTGGTAGCAGGCAATCCGGCCCGAATAATCAAGAAAATCGAGGTAAAATAAACAGATATGAGAAGAATAATAACGGCATTGGCCGTGATCTTGGCATCGGCTATCGCCCTACAGGCGAAAACGCTCGTGGTGTATTACAGCTATACGAATAATGTACAGAGCATTGTTGAGGCGCTTACCCAACAAATCAACGCCGATGTGGTGCGTATCGAACCGGCTGAGAAGGGGCTTGACTATGCCGCCAATAATTATGCGATAGGCAGTGCGCAGATAGCTGCGATACGTAATAATCCGACCGATGCAGCCTCCTACCCGGCGATAGATGCTGTGAATGTGAATCTTGCCGAGTATGATTGCATAATAATAGGAGCTCCACTCTGGTGGAGCCAGATGGCCGCACCACTGCAGACCTATCTTTTTGAAAATGGTGCCGCAATGGCGGGTAAACACATTGGACTGATAGTATCGAGCGCAAGCAGTGGCATAAGCGGAGTGGAGGAAGATGCCAAGCGTCTTATCCCTGACGGAGATTTCTTCACGACATCGCTATGGGTACGTAGCGCGCAGGTATCCAGCGCACCAAGCCTGATCGAGCAATGGCTCACAGATATAGACTATAAGGCTGTGGCTGATCTTGGCACCGTGGCGAATGATCAGGATACGGATCATTACACTGTGTATTCCATATCGGGTAATCTGGTCGGCAGCCGTATGGCATCTCTTGAGAATCTCGCCACAGGCTTGTATATCATCAATGGTAGAAAGGTACGTATGAACTGAATCCTATGACGAAGGTACTATTGCTTATATCCGCCTTGCTGAATATTGCAACCATGACCGCACGTACAGACATTCCGGCGATCGATGTGCACTCACACGTGGTCACTGATGAGTATATACTATGTGCATACGGCTGCAATCAGCCGGAAACCGACAACAATATGTGTGACAAATCAGCAATGCAACCCGACGGCATAGTGCGCCTGTCGAAAATCCGGGTACACCCAGAATATCTCGAGGAGTATATGAGGTATGCTATGGAGGTAGGTACCACATCACTGGAGACAGAACCCGGCGTACTGACTATGTATGCGGTAGCCGACAAAGATAATCCCTGCAACATCACCATACTGGAGACATACGCAAGCGCGGAAGCATATAGAAGCCATATCGCATCCGAGCACTTTCAGAAATACAAACAGGGCACTATCCACATGGTCGACTCGCTCGTGCTCGACGACGTGACGCCTCTCAATCCCGACAATCGAATAATCAATTTTATTGACAGAAAATGAATCGAATAATCATTTACATCACACTGAGTTTAATCACAATATTACCGACTATGGCACAACAGAAGATAGTACAGACGGCCGGGCGCCAGCAGCTCGGCGATTTCGCGCCGGAATTCGCGCGCCTCAACGACGATGTGCTCTTCGGCGAAGTGTGGAGCCGCAACGATCTGCTGTCGCTGCGCGACCGCAGCCTCGTCACCATCACCTCGCTCATCTCGCAGGGCATCACCGACACATCACTCACCTACCATCTCCAGGAGGCTAAGAAAAACGGCATCACGCGGACCGAAATAGCAGAGATTCTCACCCACATAGCCTTCTACGCCGGCTGGCCCAAGGCCTGGGGGGCATTCCGACTTGCCAAAGATGTATGGGCCGGCGACATCAAGGGCGACGATGCGCGCGCCACTTTTGCCCGCACGATGATATTCCCCATCGGTGAGCCCAATACGGCTTACGCCAAATACTTCACCGGCCGTAGCTGGCTGGCACAGATATCGACCGACCAAATACCCTTCGCCAACGTGACCTTCGAGCCGGGATGCCGCAACAACTGGCATATCCATAAGGCAACGACCGGCGGCGGTCAGATGCTCGTAGGCGTGGCAGGCCGCGGATGGTATCAGGAAGAGGGCAAACCGGCCGTGGAGATACTGCCCGGCACTGTGATCAACATTCCGGCCAACGTAAAGCACTGGCACGGAGCAGCCAAAGACTCATGGTTTGCTCATCTGGCGTTTGCCGTCCCCGGCGAGGAGACGGACAACGTATGGCTTGAACCAGTAAGCGACGAGCAGTACGACGCCATCGAAAACCGCTAAGCCTACACACCCTATAAATCGACTATATCGGCCTGCATCCCCTCGGATCGCAGGCCGTAATCTTGCCGGTATAGTGGCATTTTTAACGTGAAATACTTCTGTATCCAAGGAAAAAACGCGAACTTTGCACCCGCATTGATTGCGTCAATGTGCAATAATCGCCCGCTAATGACGTTAAAAACTTTATAAACCAGTCTACTATCCTCCCCTACTATTCAGCCCATAGAACAACAAGAATATGGATAAACCCGATTCTCTCGGACATAAAGCAACAAAAGGCGCGATATGGGCTGCCGCCGACAAATTTGGATCAATGGGCTTACAGTTCTTGGTCAATCTAATTTTAGCGCGCCTTCTAGTGCCTGAAGATTTCGGTATCATCGGTATGCTCGCAATCTTCATCGCAGTTTCCCAGACACTGATTGACGGTGGATTTACATCCGCTCTTATCCAGAAAAAAAGTCCCTCTCAGGCTGATTTTTCAACTATATTCTACTGGAACTCGGCTATTTCTCTACTTTTATATCTTATCCTTTTTGCCTCGGCTCCATACATTGGTGATTTCTACAACAATGACCTCTTATGTCCTGTGCTACGCACCATCGGCATAACCCTGATCTTTAACTCGGTTAATGCGATCCTCACGGCTCGTCTTCGCAAACAACTATCATTCAAGACCATCGCCGCTACAAACATCCTTTCTTTCACGTTGGGAGGTTCCGTAGGTATCTCATTGGCATTTAACGGCTGGGGAGTATGGAGTCTGGTGATCATGCAGATTACCAATGGGATCTGCGCAATGATAATATTCTCTATTATCACTCACTGGCTCCCATCGCTCTGCTTCTCTAAAAAGTCATTTAAAGAATTATTTGGCTTCGGAGGATATATTCTTGCAGCCAACGTGCTCCAGACGACGTGTCAGAATCTACAAGGTCTGATTATCGGCAAGCGGTTTTCGGCTGTCCAGATGGGATATTATTCTCAGGCATATAAACTGGATCAGGTCACGAGTTACTCATTGCCGTATATCATCGTGCAGGTGATGTACCCGGTATATTCTTCGATACAAGATGATAAAGTGCGACTGCAAAATATGCTCCTCATGAATATACGGACAATATCCTTTGTGATATTTCCCATTCTGGGATTCCTTATGGTCATATCCACGCCTTTGATTCACTTCCTTTATGGGTCGCAATGGATCGAATGCGCTCCATATTTCAGCATATTGTGTGTCGGCGGCCTTTTCGCTTGCCTGCAGAATATCAACTTTTATGCCGTGGCTGCTATGGGACGGAGCCGCGAGTTATTTTTCTGGAGTTTCTATAAGTGGAGTGTGCTTATAGCAGCCCTATTCATCGGAGCGTTGTTCGGTATGTACGGGATTCTCTGGGGAATGACCGTCAGCAATCTGAATATATATCTCACAAATGCCATGCTCGCCAATAAATATGTGGGACTGAAACTCACTACTCAATTGCGAACTCTAATCCCGGCTCTTACCATAGTCACGATTGCAATTGTATTGTCCTATATCGTATTGGAAATCCATGTATTCCTGACAGCCATAATATTTCTCGTCACGTATCTTATAGGCTCATACGTTTTTAATCGCCAGTCTATGACGGAATCACTAAGCCTTATAAACTCCATTATCTCTAGAAAATGATAGACTCCACACTACAGAAACAACTACGCGACAAATTCAATCCCGAGGGATCAAGATTGAGGAATCTGCAGTTGCGAATTGTAGAAATTCTCGAATACATCGATTCGATATGCAAAAAAAACGGCATTAAATACTGTGCCTCTTCGGGTACTTGTCTCGGCGCAGCTCGTCATGGCGGCTTTATACCCTGGGACGACGACGGTGATGTGGAAATGACGCAGAACGAATACCGACGTTTTCGCAAGGCTGTGATAGCCGATAATAATCCGCGGTTCAGATTCTACGATCACTCTGACGATCCGGAATATGTGGTAAGGTTCGGAAAAGTAATAGACCTCAAGCCCATTGATGTGGGAAATCCGAAGTTGGATGCGGTAAGCCAATATGTGAGTCATAAAGGAGCCTACGTCGACATCCTGATTCTTGCTCCATCCAATTCCAAGTTCTTACACTATATCGGCGGCCGACTGCACAGGATCTTCCTACTTCGGCTAAACTATATCCGTACAGCATGGCTGAGAAGAGGACTTAAGCGGATTAACTTCTTCCTATTCGACAGACTGGTGTATCCACTGATGCAATGCATACAAAGACCATGGGCCGGAGATACGATGCGCCATATCACGGGGGTGGAATTCACGCCCGTAAGAAGTCGGATGATGCTGGAGAACACCATTCGGATACCGTTTGAATCAATCAAAATATCTGTCCCTGAAAATTATGAGGCATACCTGACCAATCTCTACGGCGACTACAACCGCATCCCTGATATCGAAGAACTTACTCCCCATATGGCCGGGATAAATGACACTTCCGGCGACAAGCAGGCGGATTAGGCTCAATTACTTTCGCAAACTCCGACGTAAATTTATTATACTCTCGGTGAGTTTCGATCCTAATATTTTCTTGATTTTTTCGCGATACTTCGGCCACCCGGACACCCATGATGCCGCCCAATGATGGATAGACACGGTATTATCGGTTATCTGCAGCCTACGCGCATCGCCATGTATAGGGCAAAAGAAGTCTACCGGATATATCTTCACGCAGCCCAGATCCTGGATTTCAGGCGTGAACCGGAGGCCTTTTCCCTTGAGTAGATCAGTAGTATATTCGACTATAGTGGTCTGATTGAGAGATCCGTCGGATTTACAGAATTGCATAGTATCATATAGATCAAGTATCTCTTTATACAATTCCGAGCCTGCGGGGGCTCCAATCCCGGAGCCAGGATTTACAGATAGGTATATACCTTTCTCTTTCGCCTCCTCGCAGGTAGTCTCACACCCCATAAAAGACCCGGCTTCAATAATCCGATCCATATTGCGGATCACCTCCACGTCCGTATCGAAGTAGAGTCCACCGTATTTGTAGAGAATCCAGAAGCGAGCGTAATCACTCACAAACGCATACTTTTTAGCTTCATAAGCCTGAGCAGTGTACGGAATAATATTTACGTCGAAGTTCGACTCATTCCACTCCTGGATTTCATAGTCGGGGAGGTATTTCTTCCACGACCGGATACACTTGCGTGCGAGTTTGGGTAATGGTTTACCGCCAAACCAGCAGTAATGAATTACTTTAGGGATCGAACTCATCAGACTTTAATTATTGATACCACTACAAAAATAGCCCTTTTACACGACATTACCAAACCACACAATATCACACGCAGGCACTACGTTTTTATTCTAAAATCCGTTTCGATGAACCAATCCGTTTCCAATTGCGACCGTACATACCGCTATGAGACCATTGATATTGCAAAGGCGTTTGCAATAATACTCGTAGTGATAGGGCACTTCCAATCTGCATATATGCCCGAGGGGTATGAGACTATGCGGTCCGTCATCTACCTCTTCCATATGCCGCTGTTCGTGTTCGTAAGCGGTTTTCTCTATCAGGCCACATGGCGTCAGATGCCATACAGGGCGTTCATCCTCAAGAAGTTCAAGCGGCTGATGATCCCTTATTTTACGGCATCTGTAATTATTATCGGCCTGAAAATGATATCAGCGGAACGCTTGCCGATGGAAAACCCCGTATCGTGGTATTCCCTTATAGAGATGTTCTATCTGCCCTCAGCCGGATTCTTCCTGTGGTTTATATGGGCTCTATGGTGGATGATGGTACTTATCCCACTTTTCAAGACACCGAAAGCGCGGATATGCCTCTTTATTGTCGCATTGGGGCTGCATTTTTGCTCAGATGACCTTACTGACATATTCTGTATTAGGGAGTTTGCGAATATGCTGGTATTCTTCAGTGGCGGAACCGTAGTATCAGACTATATGCGTCGCAACAACATACGATCCTTCTCCGCCGTATGGCATCTGATTGCCATAGTTTCATTCATATTAATAGCAACTTTGATCACCGGACATTACATATCCCTCTCAGGGGTGGGGGATCGCATTCTGGCATTTGCAGCTAATATTTCAGGAATAGCGATGTTTATAGCTCTCTCATATTATTGGCGCACGACAGCGTCATCGTTTTTACTGAAAGTTACCTATTCAATTGCGACATATTCGTTCCTCATCTACCTTCTTCACACTACATTTGAGGGCTTCGCAAAAGGCGTCCTGTTTAAGATCGGATGGTTTGAGTTCCATCCGGCAATGCTTACCGCCTGGTTTGGAGCGGCAATAGTGGTTACAGCAGGTATATGCATACCATGGCTGCTTGGCAGATTTGTCTTATCCCGTTGGCATTCGCTCTCCTTTCTGTTTGGTATTCAGTATCGGGGAAACTAAACTATTACTTTTGTGTAATTAATTTATAATATAAGGCCACCACATTCGTTATATCTAACGGATCCAAATCACAAAAAAATGAAACCATCTCACATACTTCTTGCTATCTCCATAATATTTGCACTCTCATCCTGCAAGACAAAGCACGACCTCGCATATTTCACCGATATAGAAGACCAGACGCAAGGGCTCCTGACCACCCAGCAATACACTACAAAAATAGAGCCTGAGAGTGAATTGGTTATCATTGTGAAGTCCAAAGAGATGGCCGCGTCGGCTCAATTCAATCTACCATATATCAATCCGGTGTACGATGGCACTAAGGAAATGCAATCCACGCCAATGCAACAGACATATATGGTCAACGACAAAGGCAACATCGACTTCCCGGTGCTTGGTACAATACACGTGGAAGGTATGACCATCTACGAACTCAAGGACTATCTTGTAGATCGCCTGAAACAATATATCAAGGAACCTATGGTGACAGTCTCGGCAATAGGGTATCAAATCTCTGTAATAGGAGAAGTAGGAATGCCAAAAACAATAACTACACGCTCGGATCGATTCAACATACTCGAGGCGTTAGCAAGTTGCGGAGATCTAACAGATTATGCTCGACGCGACAACATCCTCGTAATGCGTCGCACCGCTGACAATCAGATTGAATACGGGCGTCTCAACCTTGCGTCGAGTGAAATAACCAAGTCGCCATACTTCTGGCTCAAGAATCACGACATCATCGTGGTGGAGCCAAATGGCATCAAGCAAGATAATTCGAAAGTCAATCAGCACAATTCATATCGCCTATCAGTGATATCATCAATCCTGGGTATATGCTCAGTGGTAGCATCTGTGATCATTGCCACCGTTAAATAAACTTTTCAGTTGCCGCACCTGTATGCTTAGCCTCAACAGGATATGCTGCTATATTATCATCTTGGGACTCATTTTTATGATCCCAAGTACTTATCTTGTCTCTTTTCTTGACGAGCTCGTATCGTTTTCGCTGATCGGCATCACCCTGCTTGATTGTATTTTTAACAACAGCTGGAAGAGATACGGCTTGTTATGGTCAATAGCGGCAATCATCACAGTATATGCTGTATACTCTTGCTCCCTTTCATATAACACGCTACGCTATATAATGCTCGACTGGGTAATCGAATTAAAACCGTTTATCCCATTCTGCGTGCTTTTTGCTATCGGGCCAACTTTCACAGCAAAAGAAAAAAGGATAATCCGAGGTATATGCTGGATCAATATCTTTATCATCGCAATTTGTTTTGCAGGAGGGAATAAAATGGTTGAACTCGTGATGTATCATCCAGCCTTCCCATCGATGTATGCTCTGGTATGCGGTATGTTTTACTACTACTGTTCGATTGATCCGACAACAAACGCAGTACCGACAAATAAGCAATGGACCGCGCTCGCGATGATGGCTGTAGGTATATTCGGATTAAAAGCAAAATTCTTTGCGACTTTTATACTCGCCATTTATCTAATAAGATTTTATAAACCCGGTCTATTCAAACAATTTTCACTCCGCCACTTTATTATTCTGCTTTTTCTTGCAGGTGCTGTGATTGCATCAACGTGGAACAAATTCAACTACTATTTCCTTCAAGGCGACACAGGTACTTTCGATCCAAGAACCATCGAATCGTTTGCCCGCCCGGTGCTTTATATGACCGGTGGCCTCATATTCATAGATCATTTCCCATTCGGTTCGGGGCTGGCATCATTCGCCTCATTTGCGTCTGCCGAGAATTATTCCCGGATATATTATGAGTACGGCATAAGCAATGTCCACGGTCTTTCGCCCAATCATCCGGTATTTATATGCGATGCATTCTACCCGTCGTTGGCCCAGTTCGGTATAATCGGCGTGATTCTTTTCATATATTTCTGGATATATATTTATAAATTCCTGCGTGTATACGTACGGACTGATCCTTATTACTACAGGCCACAATTCATCACCGGTAGCCTGATAATAATATTTATACTTGTGGAATCCACCACCGCAACCACATTCACCCAAATGGGCGGTATGATTACGATGTGCCTACTCGGTATGTGCTGTGCCGGAGGACGTAGCCTTATGCAATCCAGCAATCAAAAATCGGAAATAAAAAAAATATAAATACAACTTAATATGCAACAAGAAGAGACCAAGATCGATACCCGACGTTTCTGGCGAGCCGCGAAGCAATGGCGTTGGCTGTTAATAGCCGGTACAATCATTCTGACAGCCGCAGGTACATGGTTCGGCTTCACTCGACTCACCAAATATGATATTATGGGTGAGGTGCTCATTGGCGACAATAGCGCAGACAGCGACGCAAGTGCCGGCGGATTGCAGCAGATGATGCGTACATTTTCCGTAGGAGGATTTGCCGGAACAGGTGTGAACAACGAGCTCATGATTCTTGGAAGCCACGATGTAATGCTCCGCACGGTGAGAGCACTCGATCTAAATCGTGTATACATGGCAAAAGATGTTAATGGAACGAGAAGTAGACTCTATAAGAATATCCCGGTACGCGTAGAAGCTCCGGCGGAGCAGTTCGACACCCTTTCGACCGCCTTCAATATCAAGATCGAGTTTCTCGATAATGGCAAAGCAAACGTAAAGGCTACCAAAGGTTTTTTCAAAACTCTACTTGCCGAAGCCGAAGGCATCACTTTCCCTTATATGCTGGAAACCCCATTTGGCAACTACCAGCTTATACAGTCCGACGACAATGCCACTAATAAGTTCAAGGAGCTCAAAGTTGGTGTATATGGTAATGAAATTGCCGCTGAAATGCTGTTTGACCAGGTGAAGTCAAGCCAACCCGACCGACTTGCCGACGTAATATCAGTAGAATACCAATCCGATAATGCTGAATTAGGTATAGCAATAGTTAACGGCATAATGGGCGAGTACAATGCTAAACGCCGCGATAGGCTTCATGAATCCTCTGAGATATCTATCCAATACTACGACGAGCGTATAGCTGAAACTTTCGCAGCCCTTCAGGATGCAGAGCGTAAAGTCAAAGAATACCAGAAGAGCAACGAACTCATGGGTCTTGACTCCGAACTCGGTCTGCTCGTTGGCGACGCTTATGCATCGCGACAGGATATCCGCTCAACACATTACAATATTGCCTACTACGAGACGGTACTCGACATCCTCAAAAACCGACTCAACGACGATGTGATCATTCCTTCAATAGAAACACTTGGAGATGCAAATGTAGATGCCTTCAATGCCGCTATACATGCTCGCCGTGATTTGAAAAGATCTGCTACAGAGGATAACGATGCACTAATTCAACTCAACAAGAAAATTGCAGAACTCCGCGACCTTATCATTGAAAACTCCACCAAGCAACTCGCTAAATACAAAAAAGATCTTGCTCATAAAGAGGCTCTTGCCGCAACTGCGGAAACACGTCTCGACAAATACCCCGAATACCAGCTCGAGCTCTCAAACATCGCCCGCAACAACGGACATCTCAACGCACTCTACTCTTATCTCGTGAATCAGCGTGAGAGCGCCGTGCTCCAGCATTATTCCAATGTCAATATCGGATTTGTGTTCCAGCCCGCATACGTGGATAAGACCAGCGGTGTGCTAAAACGACTAATCTGGCCTGTTGCCGCACTCCTCTTCTCTATATTCTGCTGCTGCTGCTGGTGCCTGCTTATGATGTGGTGCTCGCGCAAAGTAAATGATCCTATGGATCTAACCAAACTCGGAATTGAAAACAAGTCAATAAAATTCGACGGCCACATGGATTCCATTCACAGACTGCGCAATCTTATTACGGCCAAACCCGACATAAGAGTCATTTACTTCAATGCACTCAACGACACAGAAGATATGCGACAGCCGTTTGTCGACTCACTTCTATCAATCGGCCGCTCAGTGGAAGTTCTCGATGGATTTGCCAACAATGATGCAATCCTCACCCCGGATACCCTACGGCAGATTGAGTCTGCTCTACGCACCACAGACTACGTCATAGTCTGCGTGGCAGACCCCGAAAAAGTGTTTGATCTTGAAAACGCCATCGATGCCGCCAATGCCGCCATGCTTCTCACCCTACGCAGCGGTAAACTTACACGTGAACAGCTTAAGCAAATCCTCAAAGGCCAGACCGCTGATAAGATTTTCACTCTAATTATCGCCTGACAGTATATAATTCAAGACTATAATTTGTGCCGCGACTTTTCAATAAGCCACGGCACAAATTTTATATCCACCGCTTAACATTTAATCGTACAACATCCCTAAACGAATGTTTAGCTACCGTATTAGTATCTAAGACACTATCTATCCTTCATCGCTATTATGGCGTTACTCCAGTCAAGTACTCGCCGCATAGTAGGCACACTGACTCCACAGGTGTCAGCAAGTTCTACATATTTCTTAAGCCCACAGTTAAAATCTTCAATGAAGTATCGGCTTGAGAAGTCCGGAAGCCATCCGCCCTCCACCTCCTTTACTGGCATACGTATACCTTTGAATGAATCAATCGAACGCAACTTTCGTGAAAGCGATGCGGCATTGGTCTGCTCATAGTAGTCAAGCACATACGGCAAGCATTCATTATCTATCGGAAGCGCCTCTATGATCCTATGCAGATCCGCATCAAGCGCAATATATACTTCGGAAGCATCGTCAGTCCATTCTTCATAGAAGAGGGGATTCTGTGTCAATACCTCTCCATTCCAACCTTCAAGCCAGGTGGATATACGAGCCGGATGGAGCAAGGGATTACTATTGGATAGCGTCACCTCAAGATAACTCGACATCAATTGTGCAGGTAAGCCAAATGCTGTTTCAACCCACTGCCTGAAAGCTTCTTTATCAACCTGTTCAGCGTTCTCCACCGCTATCTGGCAGGACGTCTTATAAGCCTTTATTGCTCCGACCTTACCATATTCCGAGACTTTACCTATAAATGGTACGCGCTGGAATCCCCAAAGAGGGTAACGGTCTCCTAATATTTTCAATGCGTCAAAAAAGAATCCGTTTGAGCAAAATACCCCACCGACAAATGCGCCGGATTTCAGATGGGGCATAATTCGTTTAATTTCGTTGGCATTGACAAATCCCGGCACTGTAACTATTACGACATCAGCCGGAGACACGGTCTCCTCCGGAGCCGAAGATATGGTGCCAAGCGTGACAGCCATCTCTTCTCCGTCAGGTAATATATATTTGAAATCTCGCGTCCACTTATCCGGATTGTTGGTAAGGATATTAACTGTGTAACCTTGGATAGCGAGCCAAGGGGCAATAGCATGGCACTGACCGCCGCCGCCACATATACAAATAGTCTCAATATTCCCCATCTTCACGCGGCTTTATAATTATATGTAGGGGACAAAGCCACAAATGCTAATTCACATTCTCGCAACTTGGAGTTCAAAATCCGGCGGCAATAGCGGTGATGGGGGGGGTAATTTGTTGATTCATAATATTTTCTATTTGAAAAGCAAAGTATACATCGAAAAGAGCGAGGCCGATATTGTAAGACAAAATGCGCTCGCTGTCAGATTGTCGCCCAGCAATCTCGCCGGAGAGAACCTGACCCAGTTCGCCGAATTGCCTGAATTCATTGAAGTATTTGAATCCTTTCACGTGCCCTTCATCGTCGGCAAAAACCTTATCAAACACAGTATCACAATTCTGAAATCCACGTGTATGCACAGGCACTACAAGCACTCCGGGGTTGAACTTTGTGGTATCATCCACCAAAAGACCGTCAGCATCCGTAATACAAGATACCACCACATCGGCTCCCTCTACAAGCTCATCCATCGTATCGCAAATTACGAAAGTAGTGTTCGGAATATGCTTATAATGTTCTACTACCCTTTCAGCCTGATCCTTATAGCGTTTTAGCCGAATCTCTAATTGTTTATCCGTATTGGTGGCAAAAAAGCAGTCAAGCGTGGCATAGGCCATTGCCCCGAGCCCAATAAACGAATAGACGCGTGCCGATGACGATCTGAGTGTATTGATCGCAAGTGTTGCCACAGCGCCGGTGCGACGAGCTGTTATCCAGTCAGTATTCACAAGCGCCGTCATTTCACCTGTCAGCGTATCAAACATCACCATCTCACTCCTCAAGGCAGGATGATTGCCTTTCACGCGGCTTACCACCTTGCAGCCAAATGTATGAAACTCATCAGGAAGCATACACGGCATCGTATTAAAAAAATCATTTCCGCGAGGATGCAGCGATATTTTCGGCGGAAGCTGGCATAACGTTTTAATACTAAATGCCTTTCTCACCCATTCCACACTTTGCTCAGGTGATATGTTCAACTTTCGTATCTCCTCGGAAGTGATAATCTTCATTCTGTCAGAAATTTTTTAGGACTTCAACTAACTTGTGGTTGTCGGCGCGGTCGCGTATAGCTATACGCACATATTGTTTATCTGTCGGAAAGCCCTTCTTTGCCGAGCAGTCCTTTATAAATATATTGTATTCGGTAAGCAACCTTAGAGTAAGTTGATAGGAGGTATATTTACCGGTAAGTTCACAGAGAAAGTAATTGGCTTGCGAAGGGATCACACGCAAAAATGGTATCGCGTCCAGTTCTTCGCGGAAGATGTCGCGCTCTTCGCGGAACTTTTCGCACGAATCAGCATAGTCCTTTTCATACTTGCCGTAGATCTGGAGATAAAATTCGGCAAATGAATTGATGTTCCAGATACCTACATCCTTTCGCATATAGTCGATCAGCGCCTTATCGGCCGATGCCAATACTCCGAGGCGGAGTCCGGGCACACCATAACTTTTTGATATCGATTTCATTACACACATCAAAGGATGTGCTTCCAGAGTATCGTTATAGAGCAACGTCGCCTCCACGGCATCATCAGCAAAGTCAACAAACGATTCATCTACAATGAGCCTTACACCATTGCATTCAGCCCACTCGGCAAGTTTCTCCAACCCCGCTCTGTCTATAAAATTACCCGAAGGATTGTCTGGGTTAACAAGGAGCAGATTCTCTACCGGATTGGCTGAATAGTAACCGATAAGATCATCGACTGTATAGGAAAAGTCATCGTTTGACGGGTGGAATGCCACAATTCGCTCTGCCGGCAGGCGATTGGGATACTCTTCAAAGGTGGGATAGGTGATACCTATCCTACCGGAAAGATATCCCATCAGACTTTTGATAAGTTCGGCTGCTCCATTGCCTACAACCACATAATCGTGTCGGAGCGAAAAGTATTTGGCTGCCAATAGCGAATTTACCCCCATACCCGACGGATAGTCGCGAAGCAAAGGCTCAAAGTTGGCCTTCATTTCATCGATCATCCTTTGGCGAGGGAAATAAGGGTTGACCAAATAACAGAAGTCAAGCAACCCCGGGTAACGCCAATATCCGCCATAAGATTGCTGAATCTTCTTCAGCCTTTGCTCAGGCTCGGCAAAGATTGCCTCGGCAATACGCAGATCCTGCACGTCGTCGATCTCATACCAATGCATTCCAGTAATCGGCAGAGCCTTTATACCCGTTGCATCGATAAGGGTAATCACGCGAAGCACCTGCTCGTAATACTCATTCTCCCCGAGCACACGGATATACGCTTCAAGGAAAGGCAGATAGTGATTTACGATAAATTCCCTTGAGAACTTATATATGTTGACCGTCTTATAATAATAGTCTGTGTCGCTGTACTTAAACGCCTTCTTCGGTATGAAATTCACGATATTGTTATCGTCGTCAATGCGCACCATCGTGCCGTCCATCCACGTCTCATACTTCGATATCAGTGCACAGTCCTTATATTCACTTTTTAATGCCGCTTCAAGTACCGAATCCTCAAAAATCAAATCCGATTCAAGCAACAGCGTCTCCTCCTCGGCCATAAAATCGCGTGCAAGCCACAGGGAGTAGATATTGTTTGTCTTATCGTAGACAGTATTTTCCACAAACTCAATCGGTGCCGTCGGATAATTCGCCAGCAGATAGTCCTTCAGTTTATGCCCCTCGTAACCGATCACCACAACAATCCTCGAGAGGTTTAGCGTACCAAGTTGGTGGAGCATCCTGTCGATCAGACGGACACCATTCACCTCAAGCATACATTTAGTATTGTCGGCTGTAAACTCGCCCAACCGGCGCCCCATTCCTGCGGCAAGGATTATTGCTTGCATAAAGTATATGATCAGATTTATTGAGTTAACGAATTACGACATTTGCCAAAGACCATACTTAGGCACCAATTGCAAAGGTAATCAAAAGAATCCAATCCTCAGCCTTGCCGACACAATATTTAGTAATCCCCGGCCTGCCGAGAGCCCTTGGTTTCGAATACTTTCCTGAGATGCCTGATAATACGGTTATTCTTTATTTGAAGTTGAGGAGGGTGGCGCCGTGGGGCGGAATGGTGACGCGGATGGTGACGTCGGGAGCAAGCTCGACTTCAGCCGGACTGCTGTCTGTGAGAAGATCAATGGCTTTATAGCGTCCGGGCTTGATACCGAGGCATTCGAAAGCGTGGGCGGGTATCATCACGTCGGCATCGGCCTGGCGGTCACCGAAGTTCACGCCCACGAGTATGAGCTGACCCGACTCGCTGTCGTGGCGCAGATAGAAGTACTGTCGCCAGGGATCGAGGCCGGCCGAATGATAGTTGACATACATAAGGTCAAACATCGATCCGCGCCGCAGAGCCGGTTCATCCATAGCGAGGTTCAGCACTCGGGAATAGATACCGCGCAGGCGCTTCTCGTCGACGGTAAGGCGGTTGTCGGAAGGCATGGGCGACTTACCATCGCCAAGCCAGCGGCGCATGCGCTCCAGGCTCCAGTAGTCAAATATGGTGGTGCGTCCGTCGAGTCCGCTGAAGCCCTCGGCCTCTGTAGCCGGCTCGCCGAGTTCCTGTCCGAAATATATCATCATCGGAGCAGCGGTGAGAGTAGCGCTCACTACCAGCGACGGCACCACGCGCATAGCGTCGCCGGCATACTGAGTTGAGGCAAAGCGCTGTTCGTCGTGATTTTCGAGGAAGTTGAGCATGTGCTGCTCCTGTCCGCCGAGGCTCTGCCAGCAGCCGGTGATAGCTGCAGCCGACTGATGACCCTGCTCTATAGCGCGGAGTGTGTCGTATAGACCTACCTTGTCGTAGAGATAATCAAATCCGCCATACTCTATATAAGGACGATAAAGCGCCGGCTCGTAGATTTCGGCTATAAAAATCACCGTCGGATAGTCAGCCTTTACCTGCGGGATAGCCCAGTGCCAGAACTCAACCGGTACCATGTGGACCATATCGCAGCGGAAGCCGTCGATATTTTTCGACGCCCAATACTTGAGGATATGCACCATCTTGTACCATAGCGGTGGTACCGGATCGAAGTGGCAATTGAAGCCACCGCCCCATCGGGGCTCGATACCGTAATTGAGTTTCACGGTCTCATACCAATCGTTGCGTGAAGGATGGGCCGTGAAGCAGTCGTTTCCCGAAGCCTTTGCCGGATATTCTCGGTAGGCATCGGCTCCCGAGCCGAGATCCACATCATAAGGGGCAAACTCTTCGCCCGGCATATAGTAGAAGTCGTTGGTCGGAGAGAAGAATACATTAGTATCATCGTCGGCGCCGAATGGAGCGGGAGCATCGGCAGGAGCCGCATCTGTT
Organism: Paramuribaculum sp.; assembly: GCA_029060545.1. Taxonomy (GTDB): domain Bacteria; phylum Bacteroidota; class Bacteroidia; order Bacteroidales; family Muribaculaceae; genus Paramuribaculum. The sequence goes on from JAIDTT010000082.1 coordinate 33,769, forward strand.
GTGTAGCAACGTGCCACGTGGTTAGGCACAAAATCTATCAGCACTTTCATGCCGGCGCGGTGAGTACGCTCCACAAGAGCCTCAAACTCTTCCATTCTGCGACGCGGATCCACCGCTATGTCGGGATCAATATCATAGTAGTCGCGTATCGCATAGGGAGAGCCGGCTTTGCCCTTTACCACATTGGGATTGTCGACCGGTTCGATTCCATAATTCGTGTAATCGGTGGCATGCGCGTGCTCTATCACGCCTGTATACCACACATGTGTGGCTCCGAGTCGACGTATCGAGCGGAGCACGTGACCGTTGATGTCGGCCAACTTACCGCAACCGTTCTCTTCGATCGAGCCGTTGGAGCGAGGATTGGGTGTGCGGTTCATAGCCACACGCGGCACCATTTGATATATGACAAATTTTTCCATATTCGGGGTCAGAGTTATGAATGTGATGCAAAATTACTCAATTTGCCCCGGTTGTGCAATAAGTTTCAGAGCCTTACAAGACGTGAGCCCGACACACCGAGCCGACTGGCTTCAGCGAGAGCCTCGCGCAGTATGGAGTCGTCGACTTCGGCCATACGCATCGATGTGGATGTAGGGAAGCGGTCGAAAAAAGGATTGTCGTGGAGATAAAGTTCCACACCTCGCACCTGACGCATCCCCTTTAGCGCCTTATAATAAGCCACTACCTTGGGTTCTACTCTTGGAAGCACCTTCACCACACGCCGACGGTCAGCCAGTTCCACCACCGCTATCACATGCCATCGGCGACGTACCGGCGCAGCGGACTCACGCTGGACGGCATCAGCCTTGTGGCTTATGGCGATATTGCGACCGTGGGTATCGTTGATGCTTGCCATAATGGCCCGGAATATACGTCCGTGTGATGAGGTGTCCTGCAGCCCGTTGACGAGAATGAAATAATGTATCATCTCGTGGATTATCGTATCCTCCACCACGCGCTCAGGCAGATCCATAAGCGTGCTTACCCGAATCTCGAAATCATAGGCCTCACGACGCCCGTCGGGGAGCAGCCTCACCTTATATATACATTTACCTAAATATGTACGTGCCTGGGCAAGACGCATTCTCACTTTTGGGAGCCGGCCGCCGAACATACGGCGATTGAACTCATCGTACCGCCCTTCTACAAAATCCTGATCGGGACGCATACGTCCGTCATTGAGCCGTCTGCGATGCCTGTTCGGCTTTCACCGCCTCGGCCAACTGACCGAGCGCCTTGAGCAGCTGCGTGCGGGGACACGCGATATTCAGGCGCATAAATCCGCGACCCTGAGTGCCGAACATCGCACCCGAATTGAGAGCCAGATGCGCTTTGTTGAGGAAGAATTGCTCTATCCATTCCTGATCGGGACTGAGACCTCGACAGTCGAGCCATATCAGGAACGAAGCCTGTGGACGCACCACTCGCAGCACAGGAGCGTTCTCCGCGAGGAAGCGCTCCGTAGCCTCGATATTCTCCTCGAGATACGACAGCAGTTCCTCAAGCCAAGGCTCACCATGCTTGTAGGCCGCCTCTGTAGCTTCGGTGGCGGTAAATAGAGGCGCGGAAAATTCGTTCACCTCCATCCAGTGATAAAAGTCGCGGCGCAGTTCCGGATTGAGAATAACCATCCATGAGCTACCGAGACCAGGGATATTAAAGGTCTTCGAAGGCGCGCCGAAAGTAATAGACACTGCCGCGGCGTTATCGCTCACCGACGCAAACGGGATATGACGTATACCGCCGAGCATAAGGTCGCCGTGGATCTCGTCGGATATCACGATCACATTGTATTTGCGGGCAAGGCGAGCCACCTCTTTCAGAGTGGCCTCATCCCACTGGATACCGACAGGATTGTGAGGATTGCAGAGTATCATCATACGCGGATGCTCTTCGGCAAAAATTCGTTCCAGACCTTCGAGATCCATACGGTAACCTACGCCATCGGCAAGCGGCACGAGCGGATTCTCCACCACGATGCGACCGTTTCCTTCAGTGACATTGCGGAACGGATGATACACCGGCGGCTGTATCACCACCTTATCGCCCTTTTCCGTGAAGAAGTTGAGCACAAAAGCGATACCGCGCACCACTCCGGCCACGAACGCCATACTATCCGTAGGCACATCCCAACCGTGGCGGCGACGAAGCCAGTCGGCTACCGTAGCCCAATAATCGGCCGGCGGACAGCTATAGCCCAGCACCGGATTGGAAAAGCGCTGATTCAAAGCTCCGAGAATCTCCGGACACACAGCAAATTCCATATCGGCAATCCACATCGGGGTCACCGATCCGGCATCTACGCCGTAAAGTTCCACAAGCGAATCATACTTCATGGCGTGAGTGCCACGACGGTCAATTATAGTGTCGAAATTATATTTTCCCATGTCGGTCGGTATTGCCTTTACTAAAAAATTTTACACAAAGATACTGAATTATTGCCTATCTTCGTCAAATTTGCGTAATTTTGTGAAACAACTATCGCCCTATGGATACCGAAAGAAATCCTAACACCACCGCCGAGGAAGAAGCTCTGATCGAACACGAGTTTCAAGACCTGCTCAATGGCTATATCAATAGCAATCACCGCAAGAAAGTGGAGATAATAGAGCGCGCCTATCACTTTGCCAAGAAAGCTCACGGAGGCATACGCCGCCGGTCAGGCGAACCGTATATACTCCATCCTATTGCTGTGGCCAAAATCGCCTCACGCGAGATAGGACTCGGATCCACATCGATCTGTGCCGCGCTGCTCCATGACGTCGTGGAGGACACCGACTACACCGTCGAGGACATCTCGCGCCACTTCGGTCCTAAGATTGCCGAGCTTGTAAGCGGCCTCACCAAGATCTCCGGCGGCATATTCGGCGACAAAGCATCCCTGCAGGCCGAAAACTTCCGGAAGCTCCTGCTCACCATGTCGGAGGATATCCGAGTGGTTCTGATCAAGATGGCCGACCGTCTGCACAATATGCGCACACTCGGCTCCATGGCTCCCAACAAGCAGTACAAAATCGCCGGCGAGACCCTTTACATCTACGCTCCTCTGGCATATCGCCTCGGCCTCTTCAATATCAAGACCGAACTTGAAGATCTCAGTTTCAAATACGAGCATCCTCAGGCATATCAGGAGATAGCCGATCAACTTCGGGCCTCGGAAGAACGCCGTCAGGCCGTATACTCCGACTTCTCCGCGCCCATACTCGAGCGCCTCAACGGCATGAACCTCAAGTATGAGGCGAAAGCCCGGGTGAAGTCCGTCTACTCCATCTGGCGCAAGATGGAGACCAAGAAAATTCCATTCAAGGAGGTCTACGACCTCTACGCAGTGCGTATCATCTTCGACTGTCCGGATCCCTCCGCCGAAAAGACCGTGGCTTGGAACATCTATGCCGCCATTACCGACCTCTACAAGCTCCATCCCGAGCGAACTCGCGATTGGATCAACACGCCGAAAGGCAACGGCTACCAAGCCCTCCACCTCACCGTAATGGGCCCCGACGGCAACTGGATAGAGGTACAGATACGCTCACGCCGCATGGACGAGATCGCTGAAAAGGGCTTTGCCGCCCATTGGAAATATAAAGTTGGCGAAGGCGAGGAAGAGACAGAACTCCATGCATGGCTCGCAACCATCAAGGATATTCTCGACGACCCGACACCCGACGCGGTCGACTTCCTCGACACCGTAAAACTCAACCTCTTCGCAGCGGAGATAGTAGTGTTCACCCCCAAAGGCGAACTCATCACCTTACCCCAGAAAGCTACAGTAATCGACGTGGCCTTCACCCTCCACTCCGAACTTGGCTCGCATTGCATCGCCGGCAAAGTCAATCATAAACTCGTACCTCTTAGCTATCGTCTCAACAGCGGCGATCAGGTAGAGATTCTCACATCCAAGTCCCAGACTCCGAAACCCGAGTGGGAGCAGTTCATGGCCTCGGCCAAAGCCCGCACGCGCCTGCGCCGAGCCCTCCGTGCCGAAGTTGCACCCGACATCGAGAAAGGCAAGGAGATACTTGCCCGATTCCTTGAAAGAGCCCAGGTAGAGGCCACCAACGAGGTCATCACCAAGATGATGGCATTTTACAAGATCCCTACTCGCGACGATCTGTATATGCGGCTCGGCACCGGGTCCCTCTCTCTTGAGGGCTATATACTCAAAGACTCCCCCACTACCTCACCGAGCCTTCTCAAAAAGATATTCCGCATCGGCACCTCCAAAAAGGCTACAGCAGAAACTACCCCGGCGCCTCCCAAGCCGAAGATCAACCCGAAGGAGGTGTACAAGCTCCATATCACCGGTGAAGGTCAGAACTTCGTGTTCGCGCCCTGCTGCCGACCGGTGCCCGGCGACGACGTGATGGGATTTATCAACGACGACGGCGACCTCGAAGTACACTCCCTCTCGTGCCCCCGTGCACAGGTTCTTAAGGCAGGCTACGGCCCGCGCATCGTGGCCACCCAGTGGGAATCCGTACAGAAGTCCATGCCCGCAACCATCGTAGTGGAAGGTGTCGACCGCCACGGAGTACTCCACGAACTCACAGGCATAATATCCAACCAGCTCAATATCGACATCCGTGCACTCAACATCTCTACCCATGCCGAAGTATTCGAATGCCGGCTCGACGTACTCGTGCACAACACCGGCGACATAGCCGCCCTCTGCGCCAAGCTCAAGAAAATCGACGGAGTGCAGAGCGCCGTCCGCCATTAACAATCACCTTACAAGCCAATGAAGCGACCCAAGATAGAAGACCTGCGCCGTCCGTCGGTGATCCACGCGCTGATGTTCGCAGCGGCGGTCATACTCCTGTTCCTCGCCATACCGTCAGCCGAGACCGACGGTTACGAGTACACCGTGGGGCGACCGTGGAACTATGATGCTCTTGTGGCCAACATTGATATCGAGCTCTTCCGCGATCCCGAGACTCAGAAGCATCTCGAGGATTCAATGAAAGCCAACGCCGAAAAGGTATATTACCGCAACGACGATATCGCCGAAGAGGTAATCCACGACTTCAGCAATGCCCTGTATAATGTCGACGAACTCCGCAACGCCGGCGCTTTCCGCCGTCGTCTCATCGAGAATCTGCGACAGATCTACGCACAGGGCATCATCGCCCTCGACGAGTCGGGCGACAAGATGCCGCCCATGATAAGTATGCGCACATCCGACAACGGCCGCACGCCCAATCAGCCCACATCTTCATTCTACACCTTCGCGTCAGCCCACTCCGATATGCAGCAGATGCTAAATTCGCAACCCGATCTGCGCGAAGCCCTTTCCGGCATAAGTCTCAATCCGCGCCCCAACATCCTCCCCGACTCGGTGATGACAAGTATGGAGTTGCGCAATATCGAGGCATTCGCCCGTTCACCCATCGGTATGGTACCGCGTGGCGAGACCATCATCGACCGTGGCGAGATAGTCACTCCGCGTGCCGCCCAGATTATATCCACCTACGAGAAGAAACTCGAGCGACAGGGTCTCACCGCCGACTATGGCCTCGACCTCAGCGCACTCGGATCACTTCTGGTCATAGCATCGCTCATGCTCATGCTCTTCGCCTACGTCTACATCTTCCGCCCCGATTACTATAAGAACAATCGCATACTGGCGCTACTCACCATCATGGTGGTAGCTTTCACATTCTTCGCAGCCATACTCAACGGCTCCTTCGAGCGCGGAATATACCTCGTGCCCATCACCATAGTACCGATAGTGCTCGTAGTATTCCTCGACTCCCGCACAGCATTCTTCACATATATCACTACCGTACTGCTGTGTGCCGTGATCACCCACTATATGTGGGACTTCATACTCATCCAGACCCTCGCCGGATTTGTAGCCATGGCCTCAATCCGCGAACTCAGCAAGCGTTCGCAACTTCTGGTAGCCGCACTGCTCGTATTCGCGGCCTACACCATAGCTTACATATCCATCACACTGATGACCACCGGTAGCCCCTCCAACATCGAGAGCGGTATGCTCGGCGCACTTGGCATCAACGCCCTCCTCATATCATTTGCTTATGTAGTGATATTCCTCATCGAGAAAGCATTCGGATTCATATCCCGCGTCACTCTCGTAGAGCTATCCGACATCAATCATCCCCTCCTCCACGAGCTCTCGCAGGAATGTCCGGGCACCTTCCAGCATTCTATGGCCGTGAGCAATATGGCCGCGGCGGCAGCTGCCAAGATCGGCGCCAACGTACAGCTCGTCCGCACAGGCGCACTCTATCACGACATAGGCAAGACAGCCAATCCCGCCTTCTTCACCGAAAATCAGCGCGGCATCAATCCACACGAAGCACTCACACCACACCAAAGCGCCAAGATCGTCATAGACCATATCCACGAAGGCCTGCGCAAAGCCGAGAAAGCGAAGCTTCCTCCCCGTCTGCGCGATTTCATCTCCGAGCACCACGGCCGCGGCAAAGCCCGATACTTCTATAATACATATTGCAATCAGCACCCCAACGAGGAAGTAGATCCGGCACCCTTCACCTATCCCGGTCCGAATCCGCGCAGCGTGGAGACATCGATAATGATGATGGCCGATGCCGTGGAAGCCGCCTCACGCTCACTCAAGGAGCATACCCCTGAAGCCATAAGCGCACTCGTCAACAAGATCATCGACTCGCAGGTGGCCGAAGGGCTCCACAACGACTCCCCCATCTCCTTCCGCGACATCAGCGAGATAAAGCGCTCGTTCGAGTCTACGCTCCGCACCATGTATCATTCACGCATTTCCTATCCCGAATTGGCCCGTAAATAATCTCCACAGGGCTTTCATACGTTATATAATATATGTCGATATTCTTCACCATACTTACAATATGCGCCGTAGCCGCCTCATTGGCAGGCGTATTTCTGTCGTGGCGCTGGAGTGCCATACCCGCGTGGCTTGCGATCGTGCCTATGTACTTCATCGACGGCCGGCCCGTCACCGGCTCCACACTCCTCTTCTGGGGCGTAGCATGCGCCATAGCGCTCGGCATCAACGTCCTCCTTCCGCAGCCCGTAGTACGCAGCCGGGTAGGAATGCCTTATATGGTAGTAGGCGCACTCGCTGGTGCATTTGCCGGGATGCTCATGCCCCTGCAACAGGCCGGAATGATACTCGGCGCCGTAGCAGGCCTGCTGCTCGGAGCCATAGCTTATAGCCGTACCCCCGCAAGCTCTGCCAAAGGGCTCCTCTTCCCCACACGCCGGTGGTTCAACTATACCTGTGCCAAGGGATTCCCCGTCGTTGTGACCATAGCCACAGCAGCTATCGCAATAATGGCGGTAGTCCGTATCTCTTACACCACGGTTACATCGATCTCTTCTATTGCGGTATGAAACGAATCCTGCTTCTACTACTTCTGGCGGTAATAAGCATCGGCGCTTCAGCCGAGACCACCATATTCGACCGTATCAAGCGCACACGGCCTGATTTTGCCGAGATAAAAAAGCAGATCAACGACCGCACTTCGGATTACTACTATCCTCGTCTCATGGAGGAGTATCTACGCAACGATACCCTCATGAAACTCGACAAATACCGATACCTATACCTCGGCTACTCCCTCCAGGAAGACTACAACCCCTACCGTGAACCGGCATTCACCAACCTCACCGCCAACACTGTCACACCGGCCAACATGACTTCAACCCAGTGCGACACAATAATACACTACGCCAATCTCGCGCTCGAAGACAATCCGTTTGACCTCCAGCAGATGGCCGTACTCATTTCCGCCCTGCGCCAGCGTGGACGCACCGGTCTGGCCGACATCTGGCAGTATAAATTCAACTACATCCTTATGGCAATCGTATCCACCGGCACAGGTCTCGACGAAGATAACGCCTGGTACGTGATCGAGCCACAACACGAGTATATCCTCCTGAATATGATGGGATATACCGTCACCAACCATCTCTTCTACGAGCCGGCATTCGAATACCTCACCGTAGTCGACGCTCGGGGAGCCAATGCCGACGGATTCTATTTCAACATTAAGCATCTGCTCGAGGAATACTACCGGAAATTCCCCGACGATCTCAACGACTAATTTAAATTCATAATAATAATCCAATCATTTTTCACTCAATCCATGAAAAGATTCATTCCAGCCATCGCCCTACTGCTCACAGTGTTGGGAGTACGCGCCGACGACCTGCCCAAGTGGCAGACCATCATGGGTTTCCGCGACGGGCAGATTCCTTCTCACGCCCTCGTTGTACCATATGCCGACGACAACTACAAGGCCATCGCCGACTTCGCCTATGAAAAGTCGCCTTACTATCTGAGCCTCAACGGCCAGTGGAAATTCAAGTGGACCAAAGGCGTAGACAACCGCCCTCTCGACTTCTGGAATCCGACTGTAAGTGTAGCCGACTGGGACAACATCAATGTGCCCGGCAACTGGGAGCGTCAGGGCTACGGCACAGCCATCTATACCAACACCACCTATGAATTCGACAGCCCCTGGGCCGACTTCACCAAAGCCGCTCCCCTCGTGCCCACCGTCACCAATGAAGTAGGCTCCTACCGCCGCACATTCACCATCCCGGCCGACTGGCAGGGACGCCGTGTAGTACTCTGCGTCGAAGGCGCCATCTCTTTTTACAACGTATGGGTCAACGGCCAATACCTCGGCTGCAACATGGGCTCAAAGACTGCTGCCGAATGGGATATCACATCATCCCTCACCGCAGGCGAAAACACCGTAGCCATTGAGGTGTACCGCTGGAGTGCCGGCGCCTACTTCGAGTGTCAGGACTTCTGGCGCCTGAGCGGTATCGAGCGTGAGGTCTACCTCTACTCCACCCCCAAGACTTACATTGCCGACTTCACAGCCCGCACCACCCTCACCAACGACTACACCGACGGCCACCTGCAGCTCGCAGTCGACATTGATGGTCTCGACCTCCTCGCCGCTCCCGCCAAGAAAAGCAAGAAGGCCGGGAAAGCCGCTGCAGCTCCCGCCGCCAAAGTAGCATATACCCTCTTCGATGCTCAGGGCAAGACCGTGAGCACAGGCACCACCGATGCCAAAGCAAAAGTGAACTTCGAAGCCACACTGCCCGGCATCCTCCCCTGGAATGCCGAGACCCCCAACCTCTACACCCTCGCCATCAATCTCATCGATCCCTCCGGAGCTGTCACCGAGACGGTAGGCTGCGACGTAGGCTTCCGCACATCCGAAGTGCGCGACGGCCTATATCTTCTCAACGGTCAGCCCATCAAGATCAAAGGCGTAGACCGCCACGCACACTCACAGATGGGTCGCACAGTGCCCCGCGACACAGCCCTCATCGACATACGTCTGATGAAGGAAAACAACATCAACGCCGTACGCAACTCCCACTATCCGCAGGATCGCTACTGGTACTACCTCTGCGACAAATACGGCATCTACCTCATCGACGAAGCCAATGTCGAATCCCATGGCTACGGCTATGGCGACGAATCACTCGCCAAACGCCCCGAATGGATTCCCGCTGTGATCGACCGCGAGGAGCGTATGTGGCATAAGTCCAAAAACAATCCTTCCGTACTCTTCTACTCCCTCGGCAACGAATGCGGCAATGGCATCGTGTTTGAAGAAGCCTACAAGCATATGAAGCAGATCGAGCCCTCTCGTCCCATACAGTATGAGCGCTCGCTCAACGACTGGAACTCCGACATCTTCGCTCAGATGTATGGCTATCATCGCGGCGTAGAGCAGTATGCCCTCGACTCCACCAAGACCCGCCCCTACATCCTCTGCGAGTACGCCCACGCCATGGGCAACAGCGTAGGTGGCCTTAAAGACTATTGGGATCTCTTCGAAGCCCATCCCAAACTCCAGGGCGGATGCATCTGGGACTGGGTCGACCAGGGCTTCATCGAGATCGACTCCCTCGGCCGGAAGTTCATAGCCTATGGAGGCGACTTCGGAGGCCCCGGCGTACCGAGCGACAACTCATTCAACTGCAATGGCCTCATCGCCGCCGACCGCACCCTTCACCCCGCGGTAGCCGAAGTGAAGAAGGTATACCAGAATATCAAGGCCACTCTCGTGGATCCCGCCACCCTCACCATAAAGGTGAAAAACTGGTATGACTTCACCGACCTCGACCAATACACCCTCACATGGCGCATCACAGATGCCAAAGGCACTACCTTGCGCAGCGGCACCACCACAGTTGAGGCCAAGCCTTACCGGACCGTAGAACTCTCACTCGGATCCTACACCCCCGGCAGCGAACCCGCATTCCTCGACCTCTCATGGTCACCCAAGCAGTCATCGGCTCTCATTCCAGCCGGCTACGAAGTAGCCTACGAGCAGTTTGAGCTCCCCTACGACGCCCCCGCCGCTCCCGTCTTCACCCCGGCCAAACTCAAGCAGGTGAAGAGCGCGCGTGACCGCTACGCCTATCGCTCCGGCTCCGTTGAGTTCGCACTCTCCGCCGCCACCGGCGAAGTATGCTCCCTCTCCATCGACGGCACCGAGATGATAGCTGATCCCATCACCCTTGCCGTATGCCGTCCCTACACCGAAAACGACATGAACAACTGGGCCGGATCCGCACGCATCTGGAAGAAAGAAGGCACCGACTCCGTAAGCCAGCGCCTCACCGACATCCGACTGAATAAGAACGTGCTCACCGCCGATGCCGACCTCTATGGCAAGCACGGCAATGTAGTGGCCCGCGTCACCTACACCTTCGCAGTCGACGCCCGGGGCACACTCGCACTCACCACCGACTTCCGTCCCGACACAGCAGCCATCCATGATATACCCGTGCTCGGCCTCACATTCACAATGCCCGAGCAACTCGCCACCACCGTCACCTACTTCGGACGCTCCGGCGAGACATATGCCGACCGCATGGCAGCCGGACGCATCGGCACCTATACCGTGCGCCCCGTCGACGACTTCTATATCTACAACAAGCCCCAGACAGCCGGCAACCACACCCAGGTACGCTACGTCGACTTCGGCGGCTCCAACCTTCTCGTCACCTCACCCGAGCTGTTCCAGTTCAGCGCCTATCCGTATAGCGACGAACTCGTACAGGCAGCCCAGCACCAGAACGAGATGATACCGTCGCCCTTCGTCACCGTACACCTTGATGCGGCATCCACCGGCGTAGGCACCGCCACCTGCGGCCCCGACGTACTCGACAAATATCGCATCCCCGTAGCCGACACTAAGTTTACATTCTATTTCTCACGCAAATAATGAATACCACGACCGCACTTACCCGCTCCGATATTGAAATCATGGCTCCCGTAGGGAGTTACGAATCCCTCTACGCCGCCATCGATGCAGGCGCCAACGCCGTCTACTTCGGCGTCGAAGGACTCAATATGCGCGCCCGTTCGTCGGTCAACTTCACCCTCGACGACCTGCACCGTATAGCCGCCATCGCTTCCGAGCGTGGCGTCAAGACATACCTCACGGTCAACACCATAATCTACGACGATGATATCCCCACCTGCCGCGCCGTGATCGATGCCGCGCGGCAGGCGGGCATCACCGCCATCATAGCATCCGACATAGCTGCCATCACATACGCCCGCTCAATCGGTGTCGAAGTGCATATATCCACACAATTGAGCATCAGCAACATCGAAGCCGTGCGCTTCTACTCCGCGTTTGCCGACGTAGTAGTGCTCGCCCGCGAGCTCTCGCTCGATCAGGTAGCCGCCATCCACCACGCCATCATCGACGAAGACATACGCGGCCCCAAAGGCGAACTCGTGCAGATCGAAATGTTCTGCCACGGAGCCCTATGCATGGCCGTAAGCGGTAAGTGCTACCTCAGCCTCCACCAGATGAACTCCTCCGCCAACCGCGGAGCCTGCACCCAGATCTGCCGGCGCAGCTACCGCGTCACCGACCTTGAGACAGGCGACGAACTCCAGGTCGACAACAAATACATCATGTCGCCAAAAGACCTAAAGACCATCCACTTCCTTCCCCGCATGCTCCAGGCCGGAGTGAGAGTACTCAAGATCGAAGGACGCGCCCGCGGCCCCGAATACGTAAGCATCGCCGTGCGGTGCTACTCCGAAGCCGTCGAAGCCATCTGCTCCGGCACATACTCCGACGAGAAAGTAGCCGGATGGGATGAGCAGCTCACCAAAATCTTCAATCGCGGATTCTGGGATGGCTACTACCTCGGCCAGCGCCTCGGCGAGTGGTCAGCCAAATACGGCTCCTCCGCCACCCGCGTCAAGCGCTACGCAGCCAAGGGCGTGCGTTACTTCTCGCGCCTCGGCGTAGCCGAATTTTACGTCGAGAGCGGCAGCGTGCGCGTAGGCGACGAAATCATCATCACCGGCCCCACCACAGGCGCCTTGATACTCACCGTCGACGAATTGCGCGTCGATCTCAAGCCAGTCGAAGAAGCCACCAAAGGCCAGAGCTTCTCCATCGCCGTCCCATCCAAGATCCGCCCCTCCGACCGCCTCTACGTCTGGGATCCCAAATAATCCCACCTCATTATTTTTGCGAATTACGACACTCGATGCGCCCGCGTGTCATCTGTTCGCGTATCCCTCCACACTCAACAAAGTCCGCTTTAGCCCTCTCTATCAACTTACGCAGAAATACATCGGCCTGATGAATCAGAGTCACCGCCAGATTAGCAGCCATCTCTGCAGTGCACTTATCGAACAAATCTCGATAAAATGCCGAGTCATTATTGGCGCAGCATAGTCTCCGCAACTTGTCAAGCCGCTGATTTCCCATTTGCCATAGAGAAAGATTGTTGACTCGCAGATAATCTTCAAAATCCAGCAACAACTCCTGAAGCGACGCCTTGGCCACATTCAGAAGCTTGATTTCCGTTTCCCGCGAAGTAGTAGAAGCCACACATCCCTCAGCAATATTCTGCTTACCACTTCTGGCAGCCTGAACCATTTGATCAATAGTGCGGTCACCTATCGACAGATATTTGCGCGTAAATAGCACCGTCACATCATAGATGCATTCCGCCTTCTAAAAAGCAATCAGATCGCGAAAATTACCGCGCAGTGGCAGAAAAGATGGCTTAGTCATATCGGTTATAGGTCTTATTGGTCCAATTAGCCTTATTAGTCTTATAATCTGCAAACTTAGTCAAATTTAGCGAGCCTCCAAAACAAAAAATCTCCTTTGGCTTGCCTCACAAATTTTTGTCCCGGAAGCGAACTTCAGTTCGCTTAAAGCCACACCCTTAACTTTTCTCCGGTTTCCACAACATCGCAGGGAACATCGCTTCGCGATGTAGCAGATTCCCAGCCGATTGTAGGGATGTACCCTGGTACATCCTCCTTTTCCGCATCCACCATTTCAGCACCCCCATCAATCCTGCATCCCGCAATTGAGCATCTTGTACCTTCAGAAGGGCAGGCGCCTCTTCATATATCACTACCTATTACTCCACCACAGGGACGTCTATATGCAAATCCTCACACACTTTCGCACTGATTTCATTAATCCCATAGATGCAGTCTCCAAGGAATTCTGTTGTCAGTATGATTCATTTCTGATGGCTTCAAGCCGTAATAGCACATCGCCTTTTCATATTCATTTTTGGTGGCATATTCATATACTTCATAATCATCCGCACAATCAGCACTTGAAGTAATTAAAAATTTAATTATGCAATACTTTGCTATTATTTTACCTTCACGATCGGTGCATACTACTACAATGTAACTATTATTCCAAAATATTTGATAAGGAACCCCATCCAAACTAATACCGCTAAAACCTTTTTCTGAAGGATTACGAGAATAATACAACCCTGGTAAAGGTCTACCGTCAGAAGAATTGGCCATTGTTTCTACTAAATAGAAATTTGTATCTCCGATACGTTTATACTGTAAAAGATCTACACATGCTGCTAAAAAAACCGATATAGGGATTAGAACTATCATTAATGATAATCGTCTAATAATATCTTTTTTCATTTGCGCACTCTCTTAATATAAAATTGGTAAGTATTTCCAAACTTCCTTCCCTGACTACGTCTATGGTTATTCAAAAATGGAATATGGTATCCAAGTGATGTTACGCTCTTTGAATCCGTGACAACATTATTTATGTATTGCCCATCTTTACTACTACATCCATCGTATCGATATGTACCAATAACCTGTTCCCATCAGAACGGCAGGCCGGCGTTGGTGGCGCCCCAGGAGGAGCGGTCGAGATTGCGGTAGCCCACAGCCTCGCGCATGTGTTCGGGGCGGATCTGCTCCGAGCCGTCGAGATCGGCGATCGTGCGCGCCACCTTCAGGATACGGTCGTAGGCTCGTGCACTCATATCAAACTTCTGCATCACCGTGCGCAATATATTCAGACTGTCGGCGTCGAGCACAGCATACTGCTTGAGCAGTCGCGTATTCATCTGAGCGTTGCAGTACACCCCCGGCTCCTGAGCATATCGCTTGAGCTGTATGGCTCGGGCACGGATCACACGCTCACGAATGGCGGCGCTCGGCTCGCCGTCGGGCGTATTGGCCAGCTCATCAAAAGCCACAGGCATTATCTCCACCTGCAGGTCGATACGGTCGAGAAGCGGCCCCGAAATGCGCGCCAGATACTTCTTCACAGCTCCGGGCGGACACTCGCAGCGTTTCGTTGGATGATTGTAGTAGCCGCACGGGCAGGGATTCATCGACGCCACGAGCATGAACCCGCAGGGATAGTCAATCGAATATTTTGCGCGTGAAATGCTTATGTGGCGATCCTCCAGCGGCTGACGCATCACTTCGAGCACCGAGCGAGTGAATTCCGGGAATTCGTCGAGAAAGAGCACACCGTTGTGAGCCAGCGATATCTCACCCGGCATCGGATTCGATCCTCCGCCCACGAGAGCCACAGGCGAGATCGTGTGATGCGGCGCGCGGAAGGGGCGCTGAGTGAGCAGGCGCGAGCCTTGCGGCAGTTTGCCCGCTACGGAGTGTATCTTCGTAGTCTCCAGCGCCTCCGACAGTGTAAGGGGCGGCAATATCGACGGCAGGCGCTTGGCCATCATCGATTTGCCCGATCCGGGAGGGCCTACGAGAAGAATATTATGTCCACCGGCACAGGCCACTTCAAAGGCACGGCGCACATTCTCCTGACCCTTCACCTCCGAGAAGTCGCAGTCGAAGAGCATCGACGCCTCGGCAAATTCGCGGCGCGTATCCACCAGCGTAGGCTGCAGGTCTTTGGCTCCCGCCAGGAAGTCGATCACCTCCTTGAGATTATCCACACCATATACATCCAGATTGTTGACCACAGCAGCTTCGGTAGCATTGGCACGAGGCACTATCATACCCTTGAAGCCCATTTTGCGCGCCAGAATCGACATCGGCAAAGCACCGCGAATCGGGCCCACACTGCCGTCGAGCGACAGCTCACCCATGATCATGAACTCCGACAGGCGATCAGCCGGCAACTTACCGTCAGCCGCAAGAATACCTATTGCTATCGGCAGATCATAGGCCGCACCCTCCTTCTTCACATCGGCAGGCGCGAGATTGATCACTATGTGGCGGCGCGGCATCCCGTAGCCCGACTGCTTCAGAGCCGACATCACGCGCTGATACCCCTCCTTCACCGCAGCGTCGGGCAGACCTACAAGATGGTAGGCAATACCGTTTTCAGCCGACACTTCTATCGTCACCGCAATCGCGTCGATACCCTGTAGGGCGGCTCCATAAGTCTTTACAAGCATAGCGTATACAGGATGTATTGGTTATGATTCCGGATTGATCGTTTTCAAAGCCGCCTCGGCACCCTTGAGCGACGGGCCGCGATAGAGTTGCGCACCGGTAGAGTCAGTCACTATGAAATAAGGCAACCGCGGTATGCCCAACTTCCTCACCGCCGGAGCGCCCATCGAGCCGGGCACCCAGGTGCGGTACCAGTTCGACACCGTGTCGGCACGGAAACTGCGGCGCCACGAAGCCGAGTCGGGCGCGGTAGAGATCTCCACCATCTGCAGCCGCTCCTTGGGCTGAGCCAGACGCAGACTGCGCAGACGCGGACGTATGGAGTCGAGCGACGTACGGTCGTCGGTCGTGAAGCACAGAAGCGACACCGAAGCTCGTCCCGGCGTAAACGATATCAGCGAATCGCGCAACTCATACAGAGCCATATACGTCACCGGTGCCTGACCGGTCGACGACAGTTGCGCATTCACCACCGAATTGAACCCCTGCACAATCTCCGACGGGCGTGCCTGCACCGTCAGGAGCGAGAAGAGCGAATCAGCCTTAGCCTCATAGCCTTCGCAATTATAATAATTGACCAGAATAGCCGTGGCCGACATCTTATCCTTATTGCCCGACACATATTGCGCCACGGCTGCATTGACGGCAGCCGGATTACGCGACTCAAGCGACTCCGCATTGGCATTGAGCCACGAAGCGATCTCGCGCGACTCCGCATTGCCCGATACCTTGGCCAGATAGGGATTTGTAGGGTCAACCTCGATCGTCACCTCGTCGCCGTTTTTCACCACTAAAGTAGCCAGACGCTGACCGTCGCCAAGCGATATCACCGCCAGCGTAGGCTTCGAAGCAGTGCCTCGGAAGCTGAACTTACCTCCGAGCGACTGCACACTGTAGGACTGCAGACCGCCGCGATCGAAATACGTCATCGTCACCGTCTGCACATCCACGCCGGCCATTTGCCCGCGCACCACGAAATCGTCCGTGCTGCCACACGCCGACATCACTATGGCCGTGGCAATAATCAATACTAAGCGATAAATCGGTTTCATAAGTTGCAAAGGTATGGAATCACGGCGACTATTACAAGATTTTTCGCTCCTCACCGCCGCTATTTATCCGTAAGTGATTATCTTTGCGGTATGAAATCAATCGTTGTCCGTCTATTGCTCCTCTTAATAGCCGTCGCAGCCGTCCCCGGCGCGAACGCTCAGATCGTGGAGACCGAAGGCACAGGCACCATCGACACCGACAGCCTGCGCCGCGACTTCGACAATCAGCCATACTTCGGCCTGTATAAAGACAATTACTTCACCTTCGGCGTCCCCGTAGGCCAGACGCCCAACAAACACAACTCCAACGTAAAATTCCAGATCTCCATAGCCCAGCGCCTCACCCGAAGCACACTCCCCTGGAACACCTACCTCTTCCTCTTCTATTCCCAGAAAGTATTCTGGAACGTCCTTGAAAACTCCATGCCGATGACCGATCTCAACTTCAATCCCGGTATCGGACTCGTGAAGCCCCTCTTCGTCAAAAACCGCTACATCGGTAAGCTGCAGCTCCTCCTTGAGCACGAAAGCAACGGCCGCGACGGTGTGAAATCACGCTCGTGGAACAAAGTGAGCCTTGGTGCAAGCATCATGATCGACCCAAACTTCATCGTCCACGGCAAATTCTGGATACCCATCGTCGACGGTGCCGAAAACAGAGACATCCTCGACTACTGCGGCATATATCAGGTAGGCACATCCTACTTCACTCCCAACCGACGCTTCGGCGCCTCCGTCACATTAGTCAAACGCAAAGGCTGGGCGCTCAACTACAACACTATCGTGGAACTCAACTACCGCCTCTTCCGCCGCGACAACCAGTATCTCTTCCTGCAATACTACAACGGCTACGGCGAGGGCCTGCTCGACTACAAGCAATTCCACTCGATGCTCCGCGTAGGTATCGTCATCAAGCCCAAAATCTTCAGCGAATACTAAGACAACGAATCGGAGAACTCAGAATCCTCCGAGCTCTCCGATACATTATAAGAATTTTTCAGATTTAGATTTTTGCTTTGATCGCGGCGGTCTGATCCTCGTAGCCGGGCTTGCCGAGCAGTGCAAACATATTGCGCTTGTAGTCCTCCACACCTGGCTGATTGAAGGGATTCACACCGAGCAGATAGCCGCTGATGCCACAGGCCTTCTCAAAGAAGTAGATCAACTCGCCCAGATAGGTCTCCTGAAGAGCCGGAATGGTGATGCGCAGATTGGGCACACCGCCGTCCACATGAGCTATACGGGTACCGATCTCGGCCATCTTGTTTACATGATCTACGGCACGACCTGCAATATAGTTTAGGCCGTCGAGATTCTCATCATCGGTAGGGATAAGCATTTCATGCTCGGGACGTTCTACTGATATTACAGTCTCAAATATAGTGCGCTCGCCATCCTGAATCCACTGGCCCATTGAGTGAAGGTCGGTCGAGAAGTCAACGGCAGCCGGGAAAATACCCTTGCCGTCCTTACCCTCCGATTCGCCGTAGAGTTGCTTCCACCATTCGCCGAAGTAGTGAAGCTTCGGATTGAAGTTCACCAGAATCTCGATCTTCTTGCCGGCACGATAGAGAGCATTGCGCACGGCGGCATAGTAGAGCGCCGGATTCGATGCATAGTCGGCGGCTTTGGTAGCCTGCTCCATACGGCGGGCGCCCTCCACGAGAGCCTTGATGTCGTAGCCGGCCACTGCTATAGGCAGAAGGCCTACGGGGGTGAGCACCGAGAAGCGTCCGCCCACATTGCCGGGAATTTCAAACGAAGTATAGCCCTCTTTGTCGGCCATAGTGCGCAGAGCGCCGTGCGAAGCGTCGGTCACAGCCACGATACGCTTCGAGGCCTCCTCCTTGCCTACCTGCTGCTCCAACTGCTCGCGCAGGATGCGGAAGGCAATGGCAGGCTCTGTCGTTGTACCCGACTTCGATATCACGATGATACCAAACTTCTTGTCGCGCAGCATACGCGAGAGTTCGAAAAGATAGTCCTCGCCGATATTCTGACCGGCAAATACAACCTTCGTGCGGCCGTCGCCACGGTAGGGCGCGAACGTATCGGCCAAAGCCTCTATCACGGCCTTGGCCCCGAGATAGCTGCCACCGATACCGATGGTCACTACGATCTCGCAGTGGTTCTGGAGCTGAGCTGCGGCCATGTTTATAGCCTCCAGTTGCTCGTCGGTGATCGACGAGGGCAGACCTACCCATCCGAGGTAGTCATTGCCTGCGCCGGTACCCTCTTCCACTGTGGCGAGAGCCTTGGCAGCTTCGGGCTGCATATCGTTGACTGTAGCGGGGGCTATCGCGCCCGCGGTGTTTGTGATGTCGAAAGTGAGTTTATCCATATACTTGATTTGATATGAGGGGGGTATATATTCTCTAAATGAATGTTTCGGCCATGTGGCGAACCGCCGCTATCGGTTTCACCTTGCGGTAGAGGATATCATAGACACCCTCGAGAATCGGCATCGTCACACGGTGTTTCTGATTTATCTCGTAGATACATTTGGTACCATAGTAGCCCTCGGCCGTCTGCACCATCTCCATACGTGCGGCGTGCACACTGTAGCCGTTGCCTATCATGGCGCCGAAATTATGATTGCGGCTGAAGCGCGAGTAGGAGGTCACGAGCAAGTCACCCAGATATACGGAGTCGCAGATCTGGCGCGGACGCGGATACACGGTATCGACAAAGCGCTCCATCTCGCGGATCGCATTGCTCACGAGCATCGCCTGGAAATTGTCGCCCGACTTCAGTCCGTGCACTATGCCCGAAGCGATCGAATACACATTCTTCAGCACTGCAGCATACTCGATACCCGTCACGTCCGACGACGTGATTGTCTTAAGCGCCTTGCCGGCAAGTACATTGGCAAACTGCTCTGCGTGGAAGATATCGTTACAGCCCACCGTAAGATAGCTCTGGCGTCCCAGCGCCACCTCCTCGGCGTGACAAGGACCCGACACCACCATCATACGCTCCGGAGCCACATTATACATCTTCTGCATATAGTCGGAGATGATCATATTCTCGTCGGGAACGATTCCCTTCACAGCCGACACCACAAACTTGTCGGATATGTCGACCGTAAGCTTCTCAAGGTGACTCTTGAAGTAAGGCGACGGCATCACCAGAAGCAGCGTATCGGCCTTGGTACAAACCTCGTTGATATCGCTCGAAAACTCTATACGGTTGATGTCGAACTCCACGTCCGACAGATATGCGGGATTATGGCGCAAGCGCTTGAAGTCCTCGATGCGGTCATCGCGGCGCATGTACCATAGTATCGATTCACAATTGTTTAGCAGCAGTTTGGCCAAAGCTGTAGCCCAGCTTCCGCCTCCCATTACCGCCACTTTTCCGGGACAATTCATAACACTGATTATAACGTATTACGCCTCCTGAGTGTTCACGGCTCCGGTCACCCACGCCTTCACATCCTCCACTGTCGGATTCTGATAGCCGAGCTTGAACTTCTTGTTCAGGCCGCAGATATCCTGCTGCAACTTGCCTGCCGACTGTACGGCTGCGAGCTGAGACATAGTATAGATACCGAGCTTGTAGAGGCCGGGCACCCATTCGGCGGGTACGCCGACGGTGGCGAACACATCAGCCTTGTCGCGCGGCTGCTGCTTCTCTGGACGCATCTGCGGGAAGAAGAGCACCTCCTGAATCGTAGTCTGACCGGTCATCAGCATCACCAGACGGTCCATACCGATACCCATACCCGATGTGGGGGGCATACCGTATTCGAGAGCGCGGATGAAGTCATGGTCAATGATCATAGCCTCGTCGTCGCCCTTCTCGCCAAGTCGCATCTGCTCCACGAAGCGCTCATACTGGTCGATCGGGTCATTGAGCTCGGAGTAAGCGTTGGCCAGTTCCTTACCGTTGACCATCAGTTCGAAGCGTTCGGTCAGTTCGGGATTGTCGCGGTGGCGCTTGGTAAGCGGCGACATCTCTATCGGATAGTCGATAATGAAAGTAGGCTGAATATACTTGCCCTCACACTTCTCGCCGAATATCTCGTCGATCAGCTTGCCTTTGCCCAGCGAGGGGTCCACTTCGATTTCAAGATCGGCACACACCTTGCGGAGCTGCTCTTCATCCATACCATTGATATCCACGCCTGTGTGTTCGAGGATTGCATCGCGCATCGTCACGCGGCGGTATGGAGCCTTGAAAGAAATGGTCTGTCCGCCCACTTCCACCTCGGTAGTGCCGTTCACGTCCCGGCATATCTTTTCGAGCATACGCTCGGTGAAGTCCATCATCCAGTTGTAGTCCTTGTAGGCCACGTAGATCTCCATACAGGTGAACTCCGGATTGTGAGTGCGGTCCATACCCTCGTTGCGGAAATTCTTCGAAAACTCATATACGCCTTCGAAGCCGCCCACGATCAGACGCTTCAGATAAAGCTCGTCGGCGATACGCATATACAGCGGTATGTCGAGCGCATTGTGATGGGTGATGAAAGGTCGGGCCGACGCACCGCCGGGGATAGCCTGCAGTATCGGAGTCTCCACCTCCATATATCCGTTGGTATTGAAATATTCACGCATGGAGTTATACACCTTCGTACGCTTGATGAAGATATCCTTTACACCTTCATTGACCACCAGGTCAACGTAACGACGGCGGTAGCGCAATTCCGGATCATCGAAGGCATCATAGGTCACACCCTCCTTCACCTTCACAATAGGCAGCGGGCGCAGAGCCTTCGAAAGCACGGTGATACGCTCGGCGTGGATAGTGATTTCGCCCATCTGTGTACGGAACACGTAGCCATCCACTCCGATGAAGTCGCCGATATCGAGCAACTTCTTCACTACCGTGTTGTACATCTCCTTATCCTCGCCCGGACAGAGGTCATCACGGCTCACATAGACCTGAATACGACCCTCCGAATCCTGCAGTTCGATAAAGGAAGCCTTGCCCATCACGCGGCGACCCATTACACGGCCGGCCACCGATACCTGACGGCGGGGAGCGTCGTCGGCAAAGGTCTCTTTAATTTCTTTCGACATACCGCTCACGGGAAATTCCGCTGCGGGATAAGGATTTATGCCAAGCGCACGCATCTGTTCGAGACTATTGCGGCGCACTATTTCCTGTTCGCTGAGTTCAAGTACGTTTGTTGCCATGCGAAATATTTACTTGTTATATTCTGATTTTATGCAAAATTAGTCAAAATCTACCATTTCTGAGTATATATAGGCCATTATTCGGCTGTGCCGCGGTAGATGTCGATAAGTTTGGCGTAATGTACATCTGGAGTGTAGAGCGTCATCGAACGACGTTTGATAGCGTTGCGGTCAAATGTCATATCCCACATCCGCTTGATACTCTCGACGAGAGCCACTGCATCACCACTCGGATAGGTTGTGCCACACTGATCGTCGATCAGCTCGGGTATACCGCCGATCGCCGCTCCTATCACCGGCGTACCGGCACAGAGCGATTCGATCACACCCATCGGATTATTCTCGTAGCATTCCGACGGCATCACCGAAAAGCGGGCTCGTTTCAGCACCTCCAGCACCTCCGCCGGATCCTTGCGGCCAAGCAGTTTGATATTGGCACAGTCGCCATATTTGGCGCGAAATTCATCCATAAGCGAACCGTCGCCCACCACCCGGAGCTCGTAAGGCAATCGGGAGGCAGCTTCAAGCAAAGTGCCAACACCTTTCTCCGGCGACAGACGCCCTATATAGCAGTAATAATCCTGCGGTTTCGAAGCCTCTGACCCGCAAGCAAGTTTCTCAGCCATCTCTGATGCCACGAAGTTGCACAGCACATTCAGCTTATCCGGAGCGAAGCCACCTTGAGCCATCTTCCCGGCCATAAAGGAGCTGGGGCATACAAACGCATCCGTGTATCGTTCAAGCTTTTTCCGATTCCACCACTCCGCCTCAAGCCAAGCAATCGCGCTTGCGGCCATAGAGCCCTTCATGCAGCGCGTGGTAAGCACATGGCGCTTCGATGTGTAGCATAGTTCACACGTCTTGCCGTCGCGCAGACATGAATATGCCGGACAAATCAGTTTATAGTCGTGGAGCGTCCACACCACCCTCGCGCCAAACTTTTTGGCAAGTTTTGCCACAACCGGCGAAAGATAGGAGTGAATATTATGCAGATGCACCACATCGGGTTTGAAGTCGCGCAGCATCCGCTCGAAGTTGGCAGCCACATCACCCATACCGAGCGTACGCTTCACGGCATTCACCTTATTCTTAACGCCGCCGCCAAACGACACCTCTTCAGGCCAGTACGCTTCCCACTCCGATTGAAGATTGTCGGGATGCTTCATCGCGAATACGGCTACCTCATGCCCCCGGGCGCGCAGCAGATTCTCAAGATTGATAGCGCACACGCAGTCGCCACCGCGGCGGTAGTAAAACTTTGTTACGATCAGTACCTTCTCTTTTTTCATGGACGTGGTCAACGGTGATTAATCGGCAGATACAGCACTCTCTCAGTCGAGGCCGTACTCCTTGATTTTACGATAAAGCGTACGCTCCGATATATTAAGCGCGCGTGCCGCTTCCCGGCGGCGGCCGCCGCTCTTTTCGAGAGCCAGTCGTATGCTCTTGCGCTCAGTCTCTTCGAGCGTAGGCATCGGTTGCGATTCGTCAGATTCGGCCGGAGCGGAAAAGTTCAGCAATCCGCCGGTCGGTTCGGTATATTTCACAAGCGAGCAAGGCATATCCACGCTCTTAACCTCAGCCGCCGAGCCCTGCTTCAATTCCTCGAGTTCGCCACGGATTGCATCGAGCTCACGCTGCATCCCGAAGAGCATATTGAGCAACGCCTCGCGCTCCTGTTCATACTTATTGTTGGCCGAGGTAGCGGCCGGAGCGGGAGTGTACGACATTGCGGCTGCCGGTAGCGACACCTCGATCACCGCACGATCTATCTCCGTGCCCGGATGAAACAGTGCAAGCTGCTCCACCACATTCTTGAGCTGGCGCACATTGCCCGGCCAGCGGTAGTGAAGCATCAGCGCGCGTGCCTCATCCGAAAAGGATATCGCCGGCATCGAATAGCGCTCCGAGAAATCGCGGGCAAACTTACGCGCCAGCAACATAATATCACTGCCGCGGTCGCGCAACGGCGGCACCGATATCTGCACCGTCGACAGACGGTAGTACAGATCTTCGCGGAAACGTCCCGAAGCCACAGCCTCAAGCATATCCACATTCGTAGCCGCTACGATGCGCACATTCGTCTTCTGCACCGTCGATGAGCCTACTTTCAGAAACTCACCGCTCTCCAGCACACGCAGCAGGCGAGCCTGAGTAGTCAGCGGAAGCTCGGCCACCTCGTCGAGAAAAAGCGTACCGCCGTCAGCCTCCTCGAAGTAGCCCTTGCGCGCAGCCACAGCGCCCGTAAACGAGCCCTTTTCATGACCAAACAGCTCGGAATCAATCGTACCCTCGGGGATAGCGCCGCAGTTCACCGCTATATAGCGGTTGTGCTTGCGAGGCGAGAAATTGTGGATTATCTGCGGAAAAAACTCCTTGCCCGTACCGCTCTCGCCTGTCACAAGCACCGACAGATCTATCGGCGCCACCTGTATGGCACGCGAGATAGCTCCGATCAGCGCCGGAGCATTACCCACGATACCGAAGCGCGTTTTCGCTTCAGCCACCGCAGGCGGTATTTCGGGTATATTTATCTGCATATCTTTTAATTAAGAGTGTGTGGTAAGCTCTCCGCGGAGCGATACGCCCAGCAGTTCGCCCACCTGACGGGGGGTATAGCCCGCCCCGAACAGAAACATCATCTTCGTAAGAGCAGCCTCTGTAGTCATATCGCCGCCCGACACCACACCGGCCCGAGCCAGAGCATCGCTTGCAGCATAGCGGCGTGTCACGCTGCCGTTGACACACTGCGTCACGTTGAGCACCACCACTCCGCGATCTATCGCCTCCTGCACCGTCTCCTTAAACCACGAAGCCGTAGGCGCATTACCCGCACCATACGTTCGGAGTATCACGCCCTTCACACCGGGAGTAGAGAGTTGGTGGCGCAATATCTCCGGCTTGATACCGGGGAATATATCGATGATCATCACCGACTTATCGAGTACACAATGACACTTCAGCGGCCTCGGCTTACCGGCCGGATAGCGCATCAGCGCCTCCTCGTGGAAGTTGATACCCAGACCGATCTTGGCCAGCTCCGGATAGTTGTGGCTCTTGAACGCGTTGAAATTGTCGGCACTTCGCTTCGTGGCGCGGTTGCCTCGCCAGAGATAATCCTCGAAGAGGATAGCCACCTCCTGCACCATAGGCTCGCCGTCGGGCGTACGCGCCGCCGCTATCTGCACCGCCGTGATAAGATTTTCCTCACCATCCGTACGCACTTCGCCGATCGGCAGCTGCGAACCGGTGATAATCACCGGCTTGCGCAGATTCTCAAGCATAAACGACAATGCCGACGCTGTATAAGCCATCGTATCCGTACCGTGAAGCACCACGAAGCCGTCGTAGCGGTCGTAGTTCTCCTCTATAGCGCGTGTGATATCTACCCAATGGTCGGGATTCATATCGCTCGAGTCGATAGGCTTGAAAGAGATATTGTCGATGCAGTAGTTGAGCATCTTTATCTTGGGCACATTATCGATCAGGTGCGTGAAGTCGAATGGCTCCAGCGCATGGCTCACCGGATTCTCGATCATACCGATCGTGCCGCCGGTGTAGATAAGCAATATGCGAGGCTGCGATTTTGGCATTGACTGTCTCGGGTGGGTTGAGGATGATGATATTATTTGATTTGAGCTCCGGGCACCACAGGAGCCATCGGAGTGATCAGAGCCAGCGATCCGTCGGCATTCTCGGCCGAAAGGATCATACCCTGCGACTCTATGCCCTTGAGCTTGCGCGGAGGCAGATTGGCTATGAAACACACTTGCTTGCCCACGAGCTCCTTCGGATCATAATGCTTGGCGATGCCCGACACTATGGTGCGACGCTCCATACCATCGTCGATCAGGAAGCGGAGCAACTTGTCGGCCTTCGGCACTCGCTCACATTCGAGCACCGTGCCCACTCTGAGGTCAGCCTTCATAAATGTGTCGAAATCCACATCGGGAGCCTGCGGTGCAGCCTTGAAATTCTTTATCTTGTTCTCCTGCTTGATGCGCTCCAGACGCTCAAGTTGGGCGGCGATAGCCTCATCGGAAATCTTCTCAAACAGCAATTCGGGTTCGCCCAATCGGCGACCGGCGGGAATCAGATCGAAACGACCCAGCATATCCCACGATATCTGCTCCATACCGAGCATACCGCGCAACTTTGCGGAACTGAAGGGCAGGAATGGCTCGAACGCCACAGCCAGATTAGCACAGAGCTGAAGCGCAGTGTTGAGCACCGTAGCCACGCGTCCCATATCGGTCTTGGCTACCTTCCAGGGCTCAGTCTCCTGCAGATACTTATTGCCAAGGCGGGCAAGCTCCATAGCGCTCTTCACACCCTCGCGGAAGTGGAATTCCGACAGATTGTCGGTAAGCTCCTTACGCACCTTCTCCACATCAGCTATCAGCTGACTGTCAATATCCTGAAGTTCGCCGGCTTCGGGCACCACGCCTTCGAAATACTTGCCGGTGAGCACCATCGCACGGTTCACGAAGTTGCCTAATATGGCCACAAGCTCATTATTGTTTCGCGCCTGAAACTCAGCCCAGGTAAAATCATTGTCGCGTGTCTCGGGCGCATTGGCCGTGAGCACGTAGCGAAGCACATCCTGCTTGCCGGGGAAGTCGCGAAGATACTCATGGAGCCACACGGCCCAGTTGCGCGACGTCGATATCTTGTCGCCCTCGAGATTGAGGAATTCATTGGCAGGCACATTGTCGGGAAGCTGATAGCCGTCGCCGTAAGCCATAAGCATCGCCGGGAACACGATGCAGTGAAACACGATATTATCCTTGCCTATGAAGTTGATCACACGCGTCTCGGGATCTTTCCAATACTTCTCCCAAGTATCTGGCAGAATCTCCTTCGTATTGGAGATATAGCCGATCGGAGCGTCGAACCACACGTAGAGCACCTTGCCGTCGGCACCCTCCACCGGCACAGGCACACCCCAGTTGAGATCACGGCTCACCGCGCGGGGCTGCAGACCCAGATCGAGCCACGACTTGCACTGGCCGTACACATTGGGGCGCCACTCCTTGTGACCTTCGAGGATCCATTCGCGCAGAGCCTCCTCATAGCGGTTGAGAGGCAGATACCAGTGCGAAGTGGAGCGGAGCGATACGGGAGCCGATGTCAGGCGCGAATGAGGATTGATAAGGTCGGTGGCGTTAAGCGTCGAGCCACAGGCCTCACATTGGTCGCCGTAAGCACGGTCACTGCCGCAGCGCGGGCAAGTACCCATCACATAGCGGTCAGCCAGAAACTCTCCGGCTTGCTCATCATAGAGTTGCTCCGAAGTATGGAGTTCGAATACGCCCTTATCGTACAGACGGCGGAAAAATTCGCTCGCCGTCTCGCGATGTATATCCGAAGTAGTGCGTGAATACACATCGAAGGAGATACCGAGCTCCTCCATCGAATCCTTGATTATCTTGTGGTAGCGGTCTACGATATCCTGGGGAGTGACACCCTCCTCGCGCGCCTTAATAGTGATAGGCACACCATGTTCGTCGCTGCCGCCGATCATCACCACATCCTCGCCGCGCAGGCGCAGGAATCTTACATATTCGTCGGCCGGGACATATACACCGGCCAGATGGCCTATATGCACCGGACCATTGGCATAAGGAAGAGCTGTAGTGACGAGCGTACGCTTATAGTTCTTATTCATATTATACACACAGATTGGATGTGAGAATTTTTATTCAACCTACAAAATTACAAATTATTCTTATCTCCATCAATAGCAGCATCAAGGTCTTTAAAATCCATAACGACCTTCAATAACCCTAAGCCCTTGTGCCGGTCAGAATGTGTAGGCAGCGGATACGCCAATTATCTGCTCCCTGAAATGGAAGGGCGCGTCATAACCGTTTTCGAAGTCGGTCGACATATTCAGCAGACCCCGCGAAAAGTTGAAACCGACCGTATAATGGCGACTATAAGTGACGGAAACACCCGCGCCCCAAAACAGATCGACGCGACGTATATAGCTTGCACCGAGATCATATAGAGTATTGTCGCTTTTCTTCCCGGGGTAATGCGCGCCGGATGAGAAGCCTATGGCAAGCTGCGGGCCGGTAGTGATATTCAGCCTCCATCGTTCGGAAAAGTCAAAGTGGTACCCGAGCATACAGTTCAGTCTGGCGCCCATAATCCATATAAAGTTAAGCGGCTTACCATAGAGCTTCCTCCCCTCTACGGAGTATTGTGACTCAAAAATAGATAGTCCGGGCTCAAGATACATATTTTTCCAGAGCGGGGCTCCGATCGCTATACCGGCACTCATCCCCGAACGCGAGCCAAGGCTTATGCCCGATGTGTGGAAATCCTGCTCTACAGGTGTCGAATACTCGTAAGCCGCCCCAACGGAAAACGCAGGTCGATTATTGGCCGCATTATCGAATATCTCGGATGCAGTTGCTGCCGGTATTCCAGCGACGGCTACCAGAGTCGATGCAATAATCCATTTAAGATTCCTGATTGGTTTCATGGTCGGATTCAATTTAAGTTAAAAACATAAGGAGGTGGCCAAACGGATTTGGCGCACCTCCTGATTTAGATATATGCTAAGCTAAAGATTATGCTTTGGCCTTGTCTGTTTTGTGTCTGCGGGCATCAGTAAGGTAAGCCACGGGAGCTGCCACAAAGATGGTAGCCAGTGTACCGATCACAACGCCGAAGATCATCGCGAAGGTAAACGAGCGGATAGCGTCGCCACCGAGGATGAAGATACACAGAAGCACGAGCAGAGTCGATGCCGAAGTCATCACCGTACGACCGAGAGTCGAGTTGAGCGACTGATTGATGGTCGTTGCGAAGTTCTGCTTCGGATAGAGGCCTACATTTTCACGCACGCGGTCGAATACCACCACGGTATCGTTGATCTGATAACCGATCACCGTAAGGATAGCCGCGATAAACGACTGGTCGATTTCCATCGCGAAGGGGAACACACCCCAGAAGATCGAGTAGAAACCTACGATCGAGAAAGCAGTGAAAGCTACGGCTGCAAGAGCACCCACGGAGAAGGCGATATTGCGGAAGCGGAACAGGATGTAGAGGAACATAGCCAGCAGCGAGAGACCCACTGCGATGTAAGCGTCGGTGCGCATATCGTTGGCCACGGTCGGACCCACCTTCTGAGCAGAGATGATACCCATGCTCTCGTTGGATGCCGAGAAGTCCTCATATTTCATATCGCCGATCGAGTAAGGCTTGCCTTCCACGGAGAATGCGGTGTAGAGCTTCACCATGATAAGAGAGTCTACATTCTGAGTCTCGTCGTCGATCATATAATTGGTGGAGATACGCACCTTCGAGGGTTCGTCGATGGTGATTACGGTAGGCTTGTTGCCGTCGAATACGGGAGCCAGATCCTCAGCCATTTCCGAAGGCACCTGTGCCTTGTCGAACTGTACCACGTAGTTGCGGCCACCCGAGAAGTCGATACCGGGATTGAGGCTCTTGGTGCAGAGCGAGATCACGAATACTGCGCAGAGAGCCAATACCACACCGAAGGCCACCTTGCGCTTGCCAAGGAAGTTGATGTGAGTGTTGGTAAACATCTTGCGGGAGATACCGGTAGAGAAGGTAATGGTGCTGAATGCCTTGGTCTTCTGGAATGCCATGAACACCAGACGGGTCAGGAACACTGCGGTGAAGAACGAGCAGACGATACCGATGATGAGGGTCGTTGCGAAGCCCTTGATCGGGCCGGTACCGAAGAGAAGGAGGATCACGCCGGTGATTACCGAAGTGAGGTTGGAGTCGAAGATAGCCGAGAAGGCGTTGGAGTAACCGTCGGCGATAGCTGTGCGGAGGTTCTTGCCAGCGCGAAGCTCTTCCTTGGCACGCTCGAAGATAAGCACGTTGGCGTCAACGGCCATACCCAGCGCGAGTACCACACCGGCGATACCCGACAGCGTGAGCACTGCCTGGAACGAGGCTAGGATACCGAAGGTGAAGAAGATATTGAATACCAGACCGAGGTTGGCGATAAGGCCGGGGATCAGACCGTAGAAGGCACACATGAAGATCATCAGGAGCACCAGTGCGAACACGAACGAGAGCATACCGTCCTTGATAGCCTGCTGGCCGAGCGACGGACCGATCTTCGTAGAGCTTACGATCTTCACACCGCCGGTCATCTTACCCGACTTGAGCACGTTGGCCAAGTCCTGAGCCTCTTCGGGAGTGAAATTGCCGGTGATCTGCGAGCGGCCGCCGGTGATCTGGCCCTGTACGGTAGGAGCCGAGTACACGCGGTTGTCGAGCACGATGGCCACACGCTTGTGGATATTGTTGCCGGTGATCGAAGCCCACTGGCCGCCGGCTTCGCCGGTCATGGTCATGTTCACGTAGATACCCTGGCCGTGATCATTGTCGTATTCCATAGAGGCATCTTTCACCACGTCGCCCGACAGCACGGGTTCGCCGGCATCGGTCTTGAGGCTGTAGAGCTCATAGAACTCAGCGCCGCCCTCTTTGGTCACGGGCTTCACGCCCCATGCGAAGTGCACGTTGTCGGGAAGCTGGTGGGTATTGATAGCGTCGTCGAGGATCGAGTCGATAGCGGCCATCTCATGTTTGGCAGCGATACCGAGCACAGCTCCGCTGGGCAGAGTCTGCACGAAGTGGCTGTAGAGTTGGGTCTTGTTGTTGAGAGCGCTGAGGTTGGGCAGATAGTCCTTCACGTCGCGTTCGATATAGAATTCGAGGTTGGCGGATGCCTTGAGCAGCTCTTCCATACGCTCGTGGTCGGTAACGCCGGGGAGTTCGAGCAGAATCTGGCCGTCGTTTTCAAGCTCCTGGATGTTGGGCGATACCACACCGAACTGGTCGATACGCTGACGGAGCACGTTGGCCGATGCGCTTACAGCCGACTTCACCTGTGCCTGAAGAGCGGAGATGGTAGCCGAGCGGCTTTCGCCGGGCTTCACATACTCGCTGTAGATGGCGGCGAGGTCGAGCTTGGGTGTTACCTGCTGGCTCTGGTCGTAGAACACGGCTACATAGTCGTTGCTCTTCGTCTGGGCCACTACTGAGTCGGCGCGGGCGATTACCTCGTTGAAGCGGGCATCGGCTTTGTCGCCGGCGATCGAGCGCAGAATGTCGGGTACCGACAGCTGCAATGTCACGTTCATACCGCCCTTGAGGTCAAGACCAAGGCCGATGCTCAGCTTCTCTACCTGACGGTAGGTGTAGCCAAGCCATACTTTCTCATTTGATACGGAATCAATAAAGTGCTTGTAGGCGTCCTTGTATTCTACGACGCCGGCTGCGGAGGTTTCGGTGGCATACTGTTCGGCCTTCTTCTCGAAGCGGCTGTTGACCAGCGAGAACGACAGGTAGAACATGCAGATGATTACCAAGAAGATGGCAAGCACTCCGGCCACTACACTTCCTAATTTTCCTTTTTGCATGGGGTGATTAAATGATATTATAGTTTATAAATATATTTGCGTTCAATGAGGCAGCCTCGGCATTAAGCCAAGGTTTCAGCCTGCAAATATAGTATTTTCTTTTGAAATCTCCGAATTTTTATCGAGGGAGTATCAGCACGATGCAATAATCTCCCGCATCTGCGGCAGCTTTGCCTCCGCATCTTCCCATAGTCGCATCTGAGCCAGGGTGCGTGTCAGGTTGTGTTCGGGGCCGTTTATCTTATAATATGTGTCGCCGTTGAGATAGTCGGTATAGAAGCGTACCGCCTGCATATACGGGAAGAGTGTGGCGGCGAACGGCAGCATCTCACGCTCGGTGGCAGTCAGGAATTTACCCGCACTCTCGATATATCCCTCAGCGAAGGCGCGGAATATGTCGAGGTCGAAGCTCACGCTCGAAAGGTCGGCCGCATCCTCGGCTCCGGTATTGGCTGCCGTGCGCAGGAAGTCGCCGAAATCGGAGAATACGAAGGAGGGCATCACCGTATCGAGGTCGATCACGCAGAGCACCCGCCCGTCGGCATCGAAGAGCATATTGTTGACCTTAGTATCGCAGTGACATATACGTTTGGGCAGACGACCCTCGCGGTGCATACGCTCGGCAGCAGTCATCCTCTCGGCCGCATCGAGAAGTTTGTCGGCTATCTCGCGCGTCGGTTCAAGGCGTCCGGCAGCATCAGCGGCAATAGCCTCGCGCAGCTGTTCGAGGCGGAATTCCATATTGTGGAAATTCGGAATCGTCTCCACCAGATCCTCCTTGATATCGGTGAGCTGCGCCTCGAATTCGCCGAAAGCACGGCCGGCATGGCGGGCATAGTGGGGATTCACCGTATCGAAGGTATAGGCATCGGAGATAAAGCGGGTCATACGCCACACCTCGCCGTTGTCGTCCACGAGATAGGTCAGCCCGGGATCATCCTTCAGAGCCACCGGAGTGAGCACACGGCGCGACGGATCAGCGTCGGCCGGAAGCTTCGAGGCCAGATGTCGGGTCACAGCCACGATATTACCCTGCAGTCCGGCAGGGTCGGTAAAGATATTGGTATTGATGCGCTGCAGCACGTAGTCGGGTGTCCCCTCGGCCGTAGCAGCCAGATAAGTGTCGTTGATCAGACCCGCGCCGAGCGGACGGATCGACTCTACCGGCGCCTCGGTTGCGAAGCGGCCGGCAATACTCTTCAGATGATCCATGATATTGTACTCTTGATTTTTAGTTATGCTATTGGTTGAATATCTCGTAGGCACCGATCGCCGGCTGTGCAGGGCGTTCGGTTCCGTAGAAGTCGGTGGCGGGCAGAGCGACGGTTGTCGCGGGATCGGAAGCACCAAGCGCGGGCGAATCGGCGTCAAGGCGGTAGTCGAAGTAGTAGTCCTCGCGTCGCGTCTTAAAGAGCGGATTGCCGCCCCATATTATATTGGTGAAATGCTCGTCGTCGCTGCCGGTGCTGCGAAGCAGACAGCGATGCACATATACATCCGTTCCATCAAGCGACGTCGGCGACATATCGCCCGACGAGCCGTAGAGCACCGAGTTGGTCACCCGCACCTTAGCACGCGGCAGCCCCGGCTGCTCGGCGTCGAGATTATCGTCTGTGCAGTGACTCACCTGCAGCAGCGGCCCCGTGATAGCCGCGAAGAGATAATAGTTGGAGAAAGTGCAATGATCGAAAAGAGCCTCTCCGCCTATCACCCACACCGGACTGGCGCCCGATTCGGCAAACTCGGTCGACACGGCGCGCACCGACGTATGGTAGGCGGCGAGCACATTGTCGCGACTGTTGCGCAGACGACAACCTATCAGCGTGAGCTGCGGTACGTCGGTCGCCGTAGGTCCGTCGACAAATACGCCATATTCCGTATTACGGATCTCCGTGAAGCGAAGCTCACATGGCGAAGCATCGGGATGAATCGTCATTCCGGCCCACTGGCGCGACATCAGGTCAAACGTAATGCCGGTGATCACCGTGCCGCTGCGGTCGCCGCGGATCACCACCGGAGCATCCGCAGTGCCTTCGCTGAATAGCGAGCCGTGAACCTCGATCGACGCCTTATCGTGCATATACACCGTAAGACCCTCACCGAGGGTAAGCCGGGCGCCCGGAGCCACAGTAAGCTCGCCGTAGACGCGCACAGGCTTGTCGGCCTCCCAGCGCGTATCGCTGTCGATCACCGGATCGGTAAGCGTCACCACATCCAGCCCCGTAGCCTTGAGCACCACCGAGCGCGTCACGCCATTGGCCTCAAACTCAAGTTTGTCCTCCACGTCCGGAGCCATAAGATCTCTCGGCACAGTGGCACTGACGAGTATGAATATCGAATCATTGGGGCGGATATCCACATCGCGAAAATCCTTGCCTGAAAAACCGTCGACATTGATACGGAAACACCCCTCCGAGCCGGCTTGAAAACCGATGCGGCTGATACGCATCACCTTGCCGGAATGGTTATAGGCCTTTATAGCGTGAGTCTGCGACGGCTCATCCATGAATATTGTGCCCACATCGAGCGTATCGGCTGAGAAAACGGGCTGATCGGCAGGCGATAGCGTCACATCATCCTCGATACACGACGTAAGGCAGGCGCCTGTGGTCATCAGACCCGCGGCGGCGCATAGTATATTGTGTATTATACGTATCGGATTCATATTCAGAAAAACGCCGCAATATACCCATTATTGCGCATTTATGAAAATTTGACACTCACATATTGACGAATAGAAGGAGGGCACGGCCTCACGGTCGCACCCTCGGATATTAGTGGATGGGAATTTGGGTTCTATTCCTGAGATTACTTGCCTTCGGAGAGCTTCTCCTTGAGAGCTGCGAGAGCCTCGAGGTCGCCGAAGGTAGTCTTTTCGATAGGCTGGTTGAGCATCGGAGTCTCCTCAGCACGCTTGGTAGCGGCTGCTGCACGCTTGGCCTTGCGGGCCTCGTTGCGCTCTGCCTTAGCCTCATCTTCGAAGATACGGCTGTGGGAGAGGATGATGCGCTTGCTATCCTTGTTGAACTCGATCACCTTGAAGTTGAGCTTCTCGTCGAGCTTGGCCTGAGTGCCGTCTTCCTTCACGAGGTGCTTGGGAGTAGCGAAGCCTTCCACACCGTAGGGAAGAGCGATCACAGCACCCTTCTCTACCATCTCGATGATGGTGCCTTCGTGTACGGAGCCCTGAGTGAAGATAGTCTCGAATACATCCCAGGGATTCTCTTCGAGCTGCTTGTGGCCGAGGCTCAGACGACGGTTGTCCTTGTCGATTTCGAGCACCTGCACTTCGATGGGAGCACCGATCTTGGTGAATTCACCGGGGTGCTTGATCTTCTTAACCCATGAGAGGTCGGAGATGTGGATCAGACCGTCTACACCCTCTTCGATCTCTACGAATACGCCGAAGTTGGTGAAGTTGCGCACCTTGGCGGTGTGCTTGCTGCCCACGGGATATTTGGTTTCGATATCTTCCCAGGGATCGTTCTTGAGCTGCTTGAGACCGAGGCTCATCTTGCGCTCGTCGCGATCGAGAGTAAGCACTACGGCTTCTACCTCGTCGCCTACCTTGAGGAAGTCCTGAGCCGAACGCAGATGCTGGCTCCACGACATTTCGCTTACGTGGATCAGACCTTCTACGCCGGGAGCGATTTCGATGAATGCGCCGTAGTCGGCCATCACTACTACGCGACCCTTAACCTTGTCACCAACCTTGAGCTCGCTGTCGAGAGCTTCCCAGGGATGAGGCATGAGCTGCTTGAGACCGAGTGCGATACGCTTCTTTTCGTCGTCGAAGTCGAGGATTACCACATTGAGCTTCTGGTCGAGCTCTACCACTTCCTGCGGATGGCTTACGCGGCCCCAGGAAAGGTCGGTGATGTGGATAAGGCCGTCTACGCCGCCGAGGTCGATAAACACACCGTAGGAGGTGATGTTCTTGACGGTACCTTCGAGGATCTGACCCTTTTCGAGCTTGGCGATGATTTCGCGCTTCTGCTGCTCGAGTTCGGCTTCGATGAGTGCCTTATGGCTTACCACTACGTTCTTGAATTCCTGGTTGATCTTCACAACCTTGAATTCCATGGTCTTGCCAACAAACATATCATAGTCGCGGATGGGGCGTACATCGATCTGCGAGCCGGGGAGGAACGCTTCGATACCGAATACATCCACGATCATGCCGCCCTTAGTGCGGCACTTGATATAACCTTTGATAACTTCGTCTTTTTCCAGAGCCTCGTTGACGCGGTCCCAGGAGCGGGCTGCACGGGCTTTGCGGTGGGAGAGGATCAGCTGACCCTTCTTGTCCTCCTGGTTTTCGATGAATACCTCTACAGTGTCGCCAACCTTAAGGTCGGGGTTGTAGCGGAATTCGTTCATGGGGATGATACCGTCGCTCTTGTAGCCGATGTTCACCACAGCCTCACGCTTGTTGAGGGCGATGATAGTGCCTTCGATTACTTCCTTGTCCTTTACGGTGTTGAGCGATTCATCGTAGGTTTTGGTAAGCTCTTCACGAGTCTTATCGCCCAGGGCATCACCTTTCTCATAAGCCTCCCAGTCGAAATCTTCGATAGGAGTGTTTTTTACTTCTTCAGTCATTAAAAAAAATAGGTTAATAAAGTTGATTAATACAGATGCTCAGTTATCGGATCGGCGCATGTGCGGTACGTCCGACACTTTGAGCGGTGCAAAGTTACGATTAATTTTCTATTCCACAATCCCTTCACCAATTTTTTTCACATCGGTCGAGTATTCCGTCCTTAGTATTCGGAGCTGAATCCCTCAGTGTGACAATAGAAGCACAAACAGAGTTTTCAAGAGGGGTCAATTGATGCGCTTGAGGATGCGCCAGGGTGCGGGGTGGAGATTGTTGGCGCGGTTGCCCAGATTCTTCACTATGCCGAGCGGACGGCCGCAGTATGTCACTATCACAGGCCCACGCTCCGCGGCGGCGAGCGTTATTGCATTGCCTCGGAGATATTCTATCGCAGTGTCATAGTCGAGTTCGGCCGTCGGGAACGCGTCCGGTCGGAGCGCCGCAGACAGCGCCAGTTCAACCGTAGGCAACGGGTCGCGTCCCTTGATATCGGCTATATGCAGCGCCGGCCGGAGTTCGGGATGAATATCTACGCTCACAGCCGGTCGCGCAATCACACGTCCACGCTGATCCACCACTATATCAGCTTCAATATCAAGCCATTTGCCGCATATCTGCGTAAGTTTTTTGTCGGTCTTTACCGCCGGCACGCCCTTCGGCTTGCGCTGACGGCCTCCGCCATTATCATCCGCAGGCTTGCGGAGCACCGCCATAAACAGTCCCTCCGAGCGTGTCGTGCCCGGGATGAAGCGATAGCAAGGATAAGGGGTATCGATACCGGGCAGGATATTCCACGACGGATCCACGGGTATCTCCACAGGCTCGGCGCCGTAGGTATCCACGATATACCGGATCATCTCCTCATCCTCCTCGCGCGCATACGTACATGTGCTATATATAAGGTAACCGCCGGGCTTGAGTGCCGGCCAGAGGTCGTCGACAATCTTATGCTGACGCGCCGCACACTCCTTCACCAGTGCGGGACTCCACTGCTCCACCGCCTTAGGATCCTTGCGCATCATACCCTCGCCGGAACAAGGCACGTCGGCCGCCACGATATCGAACCGCGCGCCCATGCGGGCAAACCGGCTCACATCACCCTGGGTCACGCACACATCGGGCACGCCCCACTTGGCCAGATTCTCGCGCAGGATATCGGCTCGCGAAGCCACATACTCATTGGCCACTACCACCGATCCCGACGGCAGAGCGTCGATGGCAGCCGTAGTCTTGCCTCCGGGTGCCGCACACGCATCGAGATAGGCTATCGGCCCAATGCCGGCTGTCAGGAAGCTGATCACCCGGGCTATAAACATCGAGGCCGCTTCCTGTACGTAGAAGCAGCCCTGATGCAGTTCAGGCATAAAGGTGAAGGCAGGCCGCTCGGCCAGATACAGTCCGCCGGGCCACCACGGCACACGCTCCGTAGCACCGGCCAACTCGACCGGCTTACGGGGATTCAGGCGCACCGACACCGGAGCCTCCTCATGCAGAGCCTGCTCCAGACGGTCGAAAGCCTCAGTGCCGTAGCTTCTGATCTTAGATAGAAAGTCGGCGGAGAGTGTCAACGAGGGTGCGGTTGATAGGCTTGTCGTTCTTGATGGCCTTGGAGAAAGGCACGTACACGATCTCATCGTTCTTGATGCCGATCATCACATTGCGCTGGTCGTCGAGCAGGGCATCGATGGCCGATGCGCCCATACGCGAAGCGAGGATGCGATCCTTGGCCGTGGGCGAGCCGCCGCGCTGCAGGTGACCGAGTATGGATACGCGCACGTCGTAGCCGGGATACTCATTCTTCACACGCTCGGCCAGACCCATAGCACCGCCGGTGACGGGGCTTTCGGCCACGAGCACGATCGATGAGTTCTTGCTCTTGCGGAAGCCGTTCTGAATCAGCTCGGCAAGCTGGTCGACCTCAGTCGATATCTCGGGAATAATGGCAGCCTCGGCTCCGGATGCGATAGCACCGTTGAGCGCCAGGAAGCCGGCATCGCGGCCCATCACTTCGATGAAGAAGAGGCGCTCGTGGGATGTGGCCGTGTCGCGGATCTTGTCGACACACTCCATAATCGTGTTGAGAGCCGTATCGTAGCCGATCGTGGCGTCAGTGCCGTAGAGATCATTGTCGATCGTGCCGGGCAGGCCTATGATCGGGAAGTTGAATTCGTTAGCGAAAATGCGGGCACCGGTCAGAGAGCCGTCGCCGCCGATCACCACCAGAGCGTCGATCTCGTGGCGGCGCAGATTATCGTAGGCCAGCTGCCGACCCTCCGGGGTCTGGAACTCCGGACACCGCGCCGTCTTGAGTATCGTGCCA
Source organism: Paramuribaculum sp. (assembly GCA_029060545.1). GTDB lineage: Bacteria > Bacteroidota > Bacteroidia > Bacteroidales > Muribaculaceae > Paramuribaculum. The sequence goes on from JAIDTT010000082.1 coordinate 72,004, forward strand.
CCCATCTGAATGATGTTGGACACATTCTGAGTCTTAAACTCCACAATTTCGTCGGAGATAAGGCCGCGGTAGCCGCGGTAGATACCCTTCACACGGAAGCCGCTGAATATCGCACTGCGGGTCACGGCACGGATAGCGGCGTTCATACCCGGAGCATCACCTCCCGAGGTAAGAATGCCTATACATTTGATAGTCGACATATCTGACATATATCTTGATGATTAAACCTAATTATTTACTTACTCTCTTGGCGTAGTGCAAAGATAGGCATAAAATCGCAGACTACGCACTTCGCTGTAACATATAACGCTCAATTACTTTTTTCGGTTCACGCGCCGATTGCGCAGCGTGATCACGCCAAACGCCATCAGGCCAAGCAGAATGAAGAGTACCGTCTGCGAACCCATAACCATATTGGCAAAGGTAGCCGCGTACCCTTCGGTAAGTTCCGGCACTCCCGCCGCATACAGGCCGAGACCGAACATCACGGCCCACTGCCACGGACCTATACCTCCCTGCGATGGCACAGCCATAGAGAGGCTCGACAGTACGAAGCACACCAGCACCACCTCCACACCACTCCGGGCGAGCACCTGCTCCGTGGCGGGGAATGCGTGGAAGGCAAGGTAGAGCGACGAGAAGTAGCACACCCACAGACCGAGCGTGTAGAGGAGCCACAATCCCTTGCCGCGCATACGGAGTATGGCGATGAAGCCGTCCCACAGCCCGCGACCGAAAGCTATCAGCTTCTGCATCCAGGGCTTACGGCGGCAGAGATACCACACTTCCGCACACAGGGCGCAGCCACAGACGGCTGCAATCCACAGCCACGGAGACATGAGCAAGCTCATCATCCCTCCTTCGCCCTGCCCCAAATAGCTCATCAGTTCCGGGCCGCTTACGGCAAAGGTAAGAGCTGTGAGCAAGCCTACGGTAAGCGTGTCGGCCAGACGGTCGGATACCATAGAGCCGAATATCGAGTCGAACGGAGCGTGCTGATCCTGTGCGATATATCCGGTGCGCCACAATTCGCCCAGACGCGGAAACACGAGGTTGACGGCATACGTGCCGCAGAAGCTGAGGAAGAGGGTGCCGAGCGTAGGACGCACACCTATGGCCTGCAACTGCAGGCGCCAGCGCAACGCCCTGAACCATAGCGCGCCGATATTGAGCACCAGCCCGTAGGCGATCCAGCTGTAGTCACATTCGGTCCGGACTATCCTTACCATCTCGCCGAAGTCCTGCTTGGCGAAGAGGATGTAGCAGAGACCCACCGACACTACGAGCGGCACGATGATCTTCAGCAACATACCCCACAGGGATCGCTTGCTTTTGCGCTCCTGCTGATCCGGGGTCGATATGATTGGCGACTTACTCATTACGCCTGCAAAGATACGCTATTTCCGCCGAATAGCCCTACCGCCACACCTATTATTAGCATTTTATTCACCTTTATTGGTCAAAAAGGCAAAAACTTCGCCCTTTTATACAAAATTTATTCCTTTTTACTTACATTTGTGCCAAAGTCCGAGAGAGAGCATCACATCCCTATATGTCTAACGCACAGATCCCACAGGCTCACGCCGAAAATATGCGTAAGTATTCCCGTCAGTTCAGCAGTCTGGCCGACGGCTACATATTCTCGCGCGTGACCAAGACCGAGCAGTTTGCCGAATTCTCGTCGCAGACGATGCGCCTGCGCGGTATCACGATGATTCTCTGCCTCAGCGGAACGGTGACGCTCAACGTCAACATGGAACCATTCCAACTCGTGCGCAACTCCCTACTGGTCATTCCATCCCAGAGCGTATTCCGCCTGGGTGAAGTAGACTGGGACACTCTCGATGCCTACGTATTCATCCTCTCGCCGGAATTTCTGCGCGATATCAATTTCGAGATCAGCATCCTCACTTCCTACAAGATTTCATCGAGCCAGCCGGCGCAGATGCAGCTCACCGACGAAGAGGCCAGCCTCATGGGTCGGTATCTCGATCTCGTACACTACAACACGGTAGACAATACCGATGCCATCTACGTGCGCTCCATATCGCGCGCGCTCATCGCAGCTGCCGTATACCAGCTCATGCAGTTTGCCGGCAATCACGACATCAGCCGCAAGCCCGTAAAGCTCTCCCGACGCGACAAGTACGTCAAGGAATTCATCACACTCGTATCGCAGTGCTACAAGCGCGAGCGCTCCGTAGCCTACTATGCGGGGAAGCTCTTCATATCACCAAAATACCTATCCTATATAGTCAAGGAGCACACCGGCCGCTCCGCAGCCCAGTGGATCGACGACTACGTGATACTTGAAGCGAAAAACCTGCTGCGCTACTCCGGCAAGAATGTACAGCAGATAGCCTATGAACTCAACTTCTCCAATCAGTCATCGTTCGGCAAATACTTCAAGCATCTCACCGGTATGTCACCGACGAAATTCCAGCGTTCGACCTAAAAATCAATTTTTTAATAAAAAAGTTGCACATTTTTTTGGTAAATATGAAATAGGTTTATAATTTTGCGCCACAATTGATAGCTTGGCTATATACATCCGGCTGTCGATTCCATACATACAAAGACAATAGTTGTTTTATAGATAATTGTGTATTTGAAGCTTAAGGGAGATCGTGAGATTTCCCTTTTGTCTTATCCCGACCTCGATGCTCAACACAATGCACGATGCACGATGCACAATGCACATATATTTATGTAGGGGAGATTTTCAAATCTTCCGCGTCGACAATCCCGCCTTTCTCGCATGGCTACTTGTCGGAGCCAGGATTGCTGCGCAATCTGTAGGCTCCGGTCCTTGCTACGCAATACGTCTGTAATGGCGGCGGCTCAAATGAACCGCCCTACATGTCTTGGGGGAGGATATATCTCGAAATAATTTGAGATGTAGAATTTTATCCATATATTCGCAATTCCAATCTTTTATTCATTGATACCATGGAAAATAAAGAAAAGAGGAGCGATCTAATACTCGTTTATATTGCGAGAGCATACATTATATTCTTCACAATATCGTTTATAAGTATTTGGTTTTATTCCAATGGCATGCATCTTGTAGGGGATGGGGTAGCTTTATTGGCGTCACTAATAATATACTCTCCATTGAACACCTTATTACTGTTTCTCCTATACACTTTGGGATGGTGCAAACCGGCTCTATCAAAATGGTGGGTAGTATTTTTAGAAAGTATGGCGTATATACTCATCTTCGCAATAAACGAATATTTCGGGTTTGCAAAAAATTTCTGGAGTATGGTATTCCCATATTATTTCATCTTACCATGCTTAATTGCTCCATATATTATTACGCATATTAGAGAAAGAGGCTCGAAATAGCATGATAATATCGTTACTTTACTGATTACCAACCAACTCTTACCGCATCCGATCGTAGCGGTGAAGAGGGGGTGATGGGCGGGAGGGTGTCGATGACGTAGAGGGCGATGGCTCGGGTGATGAGCTGGTCGTCGTGGTAGCCTCGCTTTGCGGCGTAGCTACCGGTGTTGTCGACTTCGTAGACGAGCATTTCGTTGAGGGCGTCGGAGGAGTTTTCTTCATATAGCCCGTCGCGCACTACGCGTATGAGATTGGCTATGATGGCGGCTTTGGTGGCGCGGTTGGTGTGGAATCCGACGCGGGTGTCGAATGTGGCGTCGCGCGCACGGTCGCGGCTCCGGCGGACGTAGAGGTTGTGGTAGCGTTCGTTGAGCTGCTCGAGGAGGTATTGCGATGACTCGGTCTGGACGGATTCGAGTGTGTTGCTCTCGATGATGAGGAGTGCATCGCCGTAGGCTCGGGCTATCTGCTCGGCATACCGGGCCATGAGGTCGTGGTCGGCGTGGCCACGCCACTGTGCTACTACGCGTGCGATGCGTCCGGCGCCGCATCCGAGGCGATCCATGACGGTGATTACGGAGTAGTCGCTCGATGCGGCACGGCCTCCGACATCGACGGCCACCACATAGCGGTCGGGTGGTGTGAGGCTGCGGCGGCCGGGCTGTGGCGGCAGGCTCCAGAGGCTTAGATGAGAGTCGCGGCCGGGTGGCGAGAGCATCCAGCGAAGGTCGGGACGTTCGGCCACTATTTCGGTGAGCCGGCGCTCGGGGTGGCATCCGCGACGGAGGCGCTCTACGGCTTCGGAGTCGAATACGGAGCGGTCGGTGGCGGCAAATGCTTCCTCGGCTGTGGTGGGGAACTCGGAGCAGAGGGCGAGATGCGAGTTGACTTCGCGCGCTTTCTGCCTGTACCAGTAGATCTGATCGAGGGTAAGGCCGATGCCCCAGAGGCGCTTCTCAAGGCCGGTCCAATCGGCAACGAATGCTTCGGGATCGGGGGGCTCGATACGGTTCAACTCGATCTCGTACCAGGGTATGAATACAGGAACAAATGAGGAACGCCCGCTGACGGCTGCGGTCCACTGGCTATGGAAGAAGTTGCCGGTGCCGTTGGCGGTCGACTCCATGACTATAAGCGAATCAGCTACCATGGCTATGCCGCCGGTGATGGAGCGTGTGAACTCTTCGGGCGAAAGTACGTCGCCGCTCTTCCAGTAGGCTACCTCCGAGAGGTGGGCCATAGAGAAGGGCAGACCGCGTATGGCGTCGGGCGCGAATGTGGAGGTGATGGTGACGGTGGAGTCGGTGCCGGTGATTACGCGTGTGCAATCGGAGGATTCCCAAGGCTTCATGGCGGGCTTGCAATCGTAGGGCCAGAGCTCTTCGGGGTATGAGGTGAGGATGTTGCGGATATTGGAGCGGATCTGTCCGGAGGTATTGCGCGTCTGGGAGCAGATGATTGAATTCCAGTGGGTATGGTGGAGGAGCTGAATCCACGTCATATATACTTGCACGAGGGTGGATCCGCCCCACTGGCGCGCCTTGAGGAGAATCACGCGTATGGGCATACCTATGCGGCGCTGACGCTCGAGTTCGTCGAGCAGGATACGCTGCGCCGAGTTGAGTACGAACGGTACTTGGCGGCAGGTGATCTTATGGTAGATCTTCACGCAGTTGGCGGCCCAGTACTCGAAATCGTAGCGGCATCGGAGCGCTTTGTATTCGAGCTTACCGGCGAGCGATGCGAACGCGGGATCTTCGACCATGGCCTGCGGGAGGTATACTTCGCCTATCTCCCAAGGTACACGGCGGGATACGCGCCAAGAGTGGTCGGCACATCCGGTAATGGGGTCGTAGCTACGCGGGCGGAGGCTCCGGCGCTCGGCGTCGAGCCTCAATATTTCGGTTATCTCAGAGGCAGTCATAGTGAAGCAAGGTAAAGGGTGATACCATAAAGGGTGAAATCGGCCGAAGCCTCGCCTGCGACCTCCACTACTGCCACGGGGCGCAGGGGCATATCGATACGCGCCACGACGGGGCTACAGAGCGGGCCGCCGACGGTGAGGGTGGTAGCGATATCTTCATCGGCAGTGTCGGCGGTATGGGATGCACGGAGAGTGACGGTGCCATCGAAGTGTGATGCGGAAGCGTGGATGCACACTGCCCGGATGCGTCGGCCACAGGGGATGTGGACAATGCGTCGCCACGCCACAGGCCTTGCATCGGGCGACGCAGCGGGAAGCCACACCCCTTCGGCAGAGGTGACGAGGAGCTCGGTGGCTATGTTGGCCATTGATTTGGGGGGCGATTGGGAGCGCCAGTGCCGCTACGGTATCCTGCTGTGGGTCGTAGAGCGCGATATTGCCGCGCCGGTCGAGGATCCACGCCAGCGAATCCGCATAGCTCCATGCCACTGCGCGTATCGGGAAGCCGATCAGCCGCTCACGCACCGTGGTGCCGCTCAGGAGCAGGAGCCGGGAGCCGCTTGCCGCCATGACTCCATCAGGGGTGACGGTCACAGAGGCGCCTGAGGTCACCGGCCTGCGGTCGATGAGCGCCGAACTCAGAGCAGTGGTGTCGGCGCGACCTGTATTTATGGCAAAGATACCGGCCGAACTGAATGCGTAGGCTCTCGCCGATGCCGAGTCCCAAGCCGACAGGGTGCGCCTGGCGGGAGCTATGGCTACGATAGGTGCCGCGCAGCACAGGGCGGCCTTAACCGGCACGGATGGTGCGGATAGAGGAGCTACGGCCACGGCGCCTGAATGATCGCTGCCGGTGAGGCAGGGCTTCGGATCCGGGATGGAACCGGAGAAGGCAGGCCATGGCTGTGACTGAAAGTCGGGGTCGAGGTGGAGCGCCGAGGCTCCATCGGCTGCCGGATCGAGGTCGATATGGCCGTGAAGCATGGCAGATCCGCGCTTCATATACACATCGACTGAGAGGGCATCGGCCGAAGGCCATGCAACGAGCGGCGCCCATCCGACCGGGGGGCTTCCCGAGCCCGAGAGGGTGTAGGCGAGCTCTGCGCCACCGCGCATGGCGACGCGCACCTCGGCCGTCCACGCTCCGGATAGAGATGTGTCGAAGGTGCAGATATTGATCAGATCGGCTGTAGCAGGGGGGAGCGGGGTGAGGTTGCCCCACAGCACGCGGTCGCCGCACACGCATCCGCAGCGGGCGATGAATGAGGCGGGAGCCTGAAGGCTGCGCAGCAGAGTGGCGGCGCGGGTGGTCAGACCGGCTTCGGCAGCTAAAGTTTCGGCCTTAGCTGCGGCGCGGTTGTCGGCCCCTACACCTTCAAACGGCGGAGCTTCGACAATATAATCTCCTTCGGCGAAGGGCGCGGAGAGCCGCAGGCGGGGTGTGAGCACTCCGGAGGGATTGGACAGGATGGCCTTGAAGCGGCGGGCGTATGCACCCTGATTGGAAGCGAAATGCGACGTAGCGCCGGGTATGGCTACGGAGAGTGCGGGTTGCTGCGTGGATACGGCCGTCCACCTCACGGGCATTTCAGCCGCGGCATCGACGGGGTGGCACTGCGGACCGGTCCATACCTCTACGGAGCGCACTCCGGCGGCGTTGAGGCCGGCGGCGACGGCTGCCGACAGGCGCAGCTTCAGCCGGTAGGCGTCGGCTGTGATGGTGATCGCTCCGACTTCCACCGATTCGGCCGAGGGCTTGGAGCATAGAGCCGTGAGCAATGCGGTGGCTTGCACCGTGGAGCGCGACATGACAGGAGCAGACTCGATCAGAGCGTTGCCGTCGGTATCGCGGAGTATGATCCGCGCCGCCACTGGCTGCAGCCACAGTCCGCCATTGGCCGCGGCGGCGGCCATATCCTCATACGCTCCGCAGAGGTCGGAGGCAAGGGCGCGCATCTGACTCTCGGGTACTTCAATACCGGTGCGCGTGAACGTCACTTTGGTGAAGGTGCGCTCTGACACACGCGAGGTGAGGCTTCCGGCCGAGGCCGTGAGGAGCTCCGGAATCATCAGTCCGGGTGCTCCTGCCTGAGGGCATATCCACTCGTCGCCCGTAAACTGCAGGGTGAGCGGCCCGGCGGAGGTCATCGCGGTGAAGCCACCGACGGTGGCGACGGCGCAATATATCTCTTTGACAGAGGGGTGCTCCACTTCGTAGAGCTCGTCGGCGCCCACGGCTACCCAAAGCGACATATCCACTGCAGTGCGTCCGCAATAGAGGGTAGTGGCAAGGTCGGTATCGCCGGGGTGATGCCAGACGGCGAGCGGTGTCAGCGGGGCATCGGCGATCGACTGCAGAGCGGGGGCGCAGCGCAGGGCACGCCGGCCGGAGGTGGTGGTGGAAAGGAGGTTGACGCAGCGATTGACCGCGCCGTCGGCACCCATTGCCTGAGGTGCCAGATCGATAGTGAGATCGGTGGTGTGTGTCTTCATAATAGTGATAAATGTGTGAATATTCTGTTCGACAAAGGAATTACGCTGCAAAATTACTACCGCCGGGAGCGGGCCAACACATATTTTTAAAAAAAATTTTGCGTACCTTTGTGACCTATGAAATCCGTCCGCTACATACTACTCACCCTCACTACCGCCATAATGCTCTCGCTGGGGGGCTGCATACCATCGTTTACGCTCAACGGCGCTCCGATCGACTACAATGTGTACAAGACTATCCACGTGTCGAATTTCCCCATCCGCGCCGCGCTCGTATATCCTCCGCTACAGCAGACTTTCGAGAACGAACTCCTCAACTATATCACGCGAAATACGCGCCTGCAGACTACCGACGGCCCCTCCGACCTATCGCTCGAAGGTGAGATCACCCAATACTATCTCACGCCGCAGGCTGTGACGGAGGATGCATACGCATCGCGTACGCGCCTGACGATAGGTGTGCGCGTGAAGTATTCCGACAATAAGAACGAGGGTAAGGACGTGGATCAGACCTTCTCGGCCTACCGCGACTTCGACAGCTCGCAGATGCTCAACGACGTGCAGGATCAGCTCTGTCAGGAGATATCGGAAGAGCTCGTGCAGCTGATCTATAATTCGACTCTCGGCAACTGGTAATAAGGCTATGGATAACGTCAACGACCGCACATATACTCTCTCCGACTTCTGCCGCGATGCAGCTGACAGAGCAGGAAGCCCCACTCCGGAACAGATAGAAAACTGGCGCGCCATCGCCGCCCGCTACCCGTATATGACTCTGCCGGCAATGATGGAACTGAGCCATACGCCTGCCGACTCGCCGGCTTACCGCAGCCTTGCGGCCCGCGTGGCTCTGTCGGCTCCCGACATCGACTCTCTGCTGCGCCTCATCGACCCTGACGCGCACTCGCTCAGCAGCTTCTATCCCGAAGAGGAGGAGCCGGAGACGCCCTCGACCACTCAGGCACTCGATACGTTTCTCTCCACCTACGCCCGTGCCGACGATCTGCCCGACGAGACACGCCTTCTGGAAAAGATCATCTTCAACCCGGTGCCGGCCGATTATGCGCTGACGCTCACTGACGATGATGATCCACTCCCCCAACCGGCCGACGAGCAGGACTCGCTCCTCGATGCATTTCTGGCCAGCCAGGGGGTAGGCACGACACTCCCCGCAGCGGAGCCGGAACGGCCTGCAGCCACTTCCATACCCGCCGCCCGGGCTGACGATCCGCTAAGCGAATCACTCGCTATGATTTACATCCGTCAGGGCCGATATGAGAAGGCATACGAAATAATCCGGCAATTAAGTTTGAATTTTCCAAAAAAAAGTATTTACTTTGCAGACCAATTGCGCTTTCTCCGAAAGCTTATGCTTAACGCAGGGAGTGCGAAATAGCTCGAATCACATACGTAAAATACTACCAATATGATATTTACCATTCTTATTATCCTCGTGATACTTGCAGCAGTGCTGCTCATCGGCGTGATCCTCATCCAGAAATCCAAAGGCGGCGGTCTGGCCTCTTCGTTTGCCGGCGCCAATCAGATCGTAGGCGTGCGCCGCACCAACAACTTTATCGAGAAGGTGACCTGGTCGCTCGCCGGCGCCATCGCTATCCTCGCTATCCTCTCTGCATGGACTATGCCTAACGATGCTATCCAGTCGAAATCGCGCGTAAAGCAGGCCAATACTGAAGCTGCCGCCGCTACCTTCGACGGCAATGCCGAGCAGCCCGCGACTGAGGAGGCTCCCGTAGCAGTTCCCGAAGCTACTCCCGAAGCTACCCCCGAACTTCCCGCTGAAGCTCCCGCAGCTGAATAATCTCAACTCTATCATATATGCAAGCAGAGGCGCTCCGACCGGTGCGCCTCTGTTGGTTAGTGGCGGATGATCAAATGATCATCCCTACATCGTTAAGGGAAGAAAATTCTTTATTGCACCGATATGATGGGCTGACCAAAGTATGCCGACAGCATAGCAAGGGTGGAGATCGTGAAATTATGCTCTCCACTCAACCATCGGGTAATTTCACTCGGCCGCTTACCTATAGCATCGGCCAACTGCTTCTTTGAAAGACCCTTCTGCCGCATAAGAAAGTCAAGACGATTAGAAATCATGAACGAAAGTCGAGCCTCGGCGCGTTCCGCCGGAGTTATATCGCTCAGAAGTTCACGAAGTGATGTTGTGGCTCGTCTCATAATTCAAATGTCTTATCGGTATCTATTTCGCTTTCACTTATAATCACACTGCCATCCTTTACGCCCTCCTTAAATCATTCGATTTTACGGAAGCAGGCGCGCTGAAGCGTCCGCTCCCGGCTGACGCAATTGTATCAGTGGGGTGACCTCTTAGTATTATTGGTATTCAGGGCCATTCATCAAATAATAACCTCCATTCTTTTTTGCTCCGCGATATTCTATCAAGCCATCCTCCGTAAGTTGCTTTACAACCCTTCGTATAGTCCTAACACTCTTATTCGTGCGTTGTATTAACTCGTTGGCTGATACGCCGGGAGTTGTCTTTATTTGTTCCAATACCAATTTTAATGTGCCATTTAATGTGCCATTTAATGTGCCATTTAATCTATCATCTATGGCACTCTTCGCTTTAGCACGCTTCATAAACGTGACCGTAAAGAAGCCTCGGGTATCAAATTTTGGTTCGGGCAATCCAGCTTCTTTCATCAGCCTACGCATACGAGGAATACCGGATCCGACTTTCTCAACGACTTGCATCCTTGTGAAAAGACCGAATATAAGCGGATTACGGCTCATACTCTTATGCCCGAATTCCGCAGCGACAACCGGTAATAATCCACCGGGATTGGATATCTCAACTCGGTCATCATAAACCTCCACCATAATTGTACCACCTTCTTCATATAAGTCACGGTGGCAAATAGCGTTCATAATGGACTCTTTGAAAACATCAAGCGGAATCTCCCATATTTCCTGACGGGCTCCCGTTCCCCTAATGATGTATTCAACCTCAAGTTTACTTTCTATCCACGAAAGAGCATTAAGATATTGCTGATATAATGGGCCTCCGAAAGTCTTGTCGTCTATGATATGTACCTTATCAAGACCTTTAAACCTAAGGCATCTAATAACGGCATGAGAGAATTTACGTTCGGGCTCGCGGCCAAAGAATAGAGCAGCCGCATTTTTGGCAATTCCTTCCTCGGTTAAAAGTTCAAGACTCTCAAATAGTCGATTGATAGGTAAGGTGTCAGACAATTTTGCCATTTCCATAAATGTCTGGAAATTGCCTGGCTCAATATCCTTGTCGATGTCAAACCATCGGCATGGAATAGCATCATAGAAAATCTTGGAACATTCGGCGAAGAATGCGCGTATCTCTTCGGCATGACGGAGTTTCTGACAGTTGGCTCCTTCTCTTACGTATATGATACCTCCCGTTATATACGGCTTGTCCTTGCCACTTGGAACATCTATAACCCATACCGTCTTACCTTCAATATCTATGGGATATATTTCACACTTTAATGCGGGCGAAATCTCGCTAATGGTATCCTGAATGGCTGAACGCTTATTGTTGTCTATTTCGACACCAATAATCTGGTTATTATTGTCAACCCCAATGAGGATATAGCCACCATCCGCATTTGCGAAGCCGACGACCTCATCAGAAATTTCCTTTACCTTGGAAGGCAGACTGCGTTTGAAGTCTACATTGTAGCCTTCTCCACCTTTTACAAGTTCAAGTATTTGAGTTGCTGTCAACATAGTGCAAAGTTAGGGAATTTTTAATTATAAACTATTATTGAGTGTATATTGCATTATGACAGCCTACGGTGTGAAACGATTTCTGCCATCGCGGAATTTAAAACCCACCGAATTCGAGGGGTTTAGAATGCAAGCAGGATTGAATGCTTTTACCCTATCTCCAAAGAAGTGGTTTGAAGTTTTTAGAGCTATTTAGCGAATAATCTGATCTTCGGCTATGAAAATCCGGGATATGGAATCTCGGAAGCAGGCGCGCCACGGCGCGCTGAAGCTTCCGCTCCCGGCTGACGCATTGCAACGATGTGGGGGCAAGCACGGGGGTGGTAGATGCATTGCTTTTGCGGGAGCCTGCGCCTCGGGATTCTTAGGTGAATTTAGTGATTATGAGTGGCGGCAGGTGGGGTAGAGGTAGCGGGTGGTGAGGACGGCGGTGAACATGTAGATGCCGGCGAGTACCCAGAGCATGATGTAGGGCTGTGAGTTGGCCGAAAGGAGTGCGCCGTTGGAGTTGAGGCGGATGAAGCCTTCGACGCCCCATGTGGCGGGGATGGCGTCGCCGACGAGCTGCCAGAAGCCATTCATGGCGTAGCGCGGCCATGTGAGCCCGGATAGGAAGAGGAATACTACGGAGGTGAACACGAGCACGAGCATTGAGCTCTCACGCTCTTTGACAAACACGCTCAGGGTGATGCCCAGACAGCCGGAGGCTATGAGCAGGGGCAGGATGAAGAGCATATAGTCGGTGAGCTCGCCGATATGGGGCAATGAGAAGATGCGCGGCACGATAAAGAGTACGAACACGCATACGGGTAGGTAGAGGGTGACGTAGCAGAGCACTTTGCCTACGACGGTGGTGAGGCTTCCGGCGGGTACGGCGAGGGGGTCGACACCGCCGTTGCGTCGGCGTCGCTCTGATCCGCCCGCGGCAAGCATGGTGGTGCCCAAGAGCATACTCTGCTGAAGGATGAGGACGAGTATACCGGGGATGATGAAGGATGCGAAGCCTTGCGTGGGGTCGCCGAGCCAATATGCTTCGGATCCGGTGGGTGCGCCGCTGATGCTCTGCCCTATGAGGCCGAGATCGTCGAGTGTCTGCTGCTGTATCTGCGCGCCGGCGGCGAGCTGCACGTCGGTAAGGCAGGTGAGGAAGGTGCGGTAGCGCAGGAGGAGCGACATATCGCTGTAGAAGGTGGCCACGCCCTGCTCTCCGCGACCGAGGCGGTTGCCATAGTCGGAGGGTATCTCAAGTACGGCAAAGGCGTCGTGAGAGTTGAGGATGTCGCGGGCGGCGGGAAGGTCGGGTGCATAGTCGTAGACCTTCATACCCTGGGTGGCATCGAGCATCCTCACCAGATTGCGCGACTGCTCGGAGCGGTCGTGATCCACGACGACGAAGGGGAGATCGGTGAGTGTCTCCGGATTATAGATTATCGTATAGACCAGCGGATAGGCGATGGTAAGGAAGAAGAAAAACAGCATGACGCCCACGTCGGAGAATACCAGACGGAATTCCCGGCGATATACTCGAAGTAATGTTGCAAGCCAGTTCATGGTACGTACACCGGATTTTTACAATGCTTCTTCAATCGTGGCAGACCGATGAGGCCTACGAGCGGGAATATGAGCAGGGCTACGTAGAAGAAGCGTGAATAATATAGATCGATGCCGTTGAGCGCCTGATCCACATATATGAGGAAGTAGTAGCGCACGGGCAGTATGTAGCTGAAGATACCGACGGCTCCATACATCTGCTGCACGGGGAATGAGAAGGCTGCGATGGAGAAGGCCAGGATGCTCACGAGCGAACAGATGCTGACGGCCAGACGGAGGTTGGGCACGGCGCAGCACACCGTAAGTGCGAAGCCCTGGCAGGCGAATACCATGAGTACCATGGCGAGTATCATGTGCCATGCGGGGCAGTTCATGGGGAAGTGGAAGAAGCCGTACATGATGGCCTGACAGCCTACGCCTACTATAATCTCGATGACGGCCTGCGGCATGAGCTTGCCCACTACGGCCACGAGCATGGAATTGCCTGACCGGCGGAGCCACTCGGGTGAGGTGCCGCGCTTCATCTCCTCGCAGATGCTGTAGGCTGTGACGAGGCAGACCATAAGGGCTATCACGCCGGGCACGAAGGAGTTGGTGAGATAATAGTTGTAGTTGGTCCAGGGATTGCCGATCTGCTGCTGCACGATGCTCACGGGCTGTATGAGGGCGGCCACGGCCCCATCTTCCATACCGGTGCTGACGAGGGTGGTCTGCACGAGGCCGCCGGTGGTGGTGACGGCTGTGGTCTTGAACCCCTTGAATGCCAACGAACCGGGCACGAAGTAGGTGAGGTTGCAGTAATATGAAATTGTGGGCTGCTGTCCGCTGAAGGCTTTCTGCTGGAAGTCGTCGGGGATATAGAAGAATCCGAAAATCTTGCCGGAACGGACGGCCTCCACGGCTTCGTGGTAGGAGTCGAGCTTCATCGACACGTCGGTGAGCTCTCCGGCGGCGAGATTGCGCGTCACCGTGCGCGACAGTTCACTCTGGTCGAGGTCGACCACGGCAGTAGGCACTTTCAGCGGCAGGCCTTCGTCCATCATATTGATGAAGAAGAGCGTGAAGAGCAGCGGCACCACTATGATGCACACCACGTAGATGCGGCGGCTGAAGAGTGAGCGCCATCCGTAGCGAAGCGACCGGCTGAGAGTGGATTGTGACACGGCTTGCGGGGATTATCTGTTGGAGGGGGTGGATTCGGATTAATTGAGATAGTGGACTACGGTCATGCCGGGACGCAGCTCGGGGAGCGGCTCTGTGGGTCGAGCCTTCACTTCGAAGGTGCGTGAATCCCATTCGCCGGTCGACTTGGTGGCTCGCCACGTAGCGTAGCTGCCCATGTCGCGACTGTAGTATACTTCGAGCTTGGTCTCCTTCTTGTCGAGCGCGGGTACCATCACGGTGATGGTGTCGCCGAGCTTCAGATCGGAGAGGTAGTCCTCGCGCACGTTGAAGGTCACCCACTTGTCGTCGATCTTGAGGAGCGACATGATGGGGGCGCCGAGGCTCACGAGTTCGCCAACCTGGGGATAGATCTGATCGATCTGGCCGTCGCAGGGTGCGGTGAGGTACTGGTCCTCAAGCAGGCTCTCCACTTCGGCGATACCGCTCTGAGCCACATTGACCATAGAGGCGGCTGCGGCCTTGTCCTCGCGCTGTGCGCCTGCACGGGCGAGCTGGAGCTGACTGCGGGCTGCGGCTTCGGCACCCTTGGCGGCCTCGAAGGCTGCCTTGGCTTCGTCGCGCTTCTGCTCGGACACTACGCCGGCCTTATAGAGATTTTCCATGCGGTCGTAGGTCTTCTGGGCTATCTGGCGCGCTGCCTCGGCCTGGCTCACCATGGCCTGAGCGGTCTGCACGATCTCGGAGCGTGTGCCGGCGTCGACTTTCTGCTCACCGGCAAGGGCTACATCTTTCATCGACTCGGCCTGAGCCAGCTTGGCCTCGGCGAGCGACGAGTGGATATGCACCAGCGTGTCGCCGGCCTTCACCATATCGCCCTCCTTGACGTAGAGCTCAACCACACGTCCGGGCAACTTGCCGGAGATGCGCACCGACGTGGCATCGGCCTGTCCCTGAAGGAGATTGTCGGGGTGCTCAAGGAAGAGGAAGCCCACGATAGCGAGGCCTATCACCACCAGTATCACTATAAGCATGGCAAACATCAACACCCGGTTTTCGCGACGGACGTCGGCTGCAGTATTCAAAGGTTCTTGTGCCATAATCTTTTTGATTATAAAGTAGGTTTGTATTTCTTGAATTCGGTTATGTCGGTTGGGATCACTTGGCGTCGGCCTCGGGGTAAGGGAGATTGCCGAGCACTTTGGCCAGATACACGTCGCAGAGATGCACGTCGATCATGGCGTCGATCTTCTCGGAGTTGGCCTTGAGCCATGCGGTCTGCGCCTCCATCACATTGTCGGTGGTCATCACACCCTCGCGGAATCCGAGGTCGGCCTGACGCAGATTCTCGTCGGCTTTCTCAAGATTGGTGAGAGTCATGTGATAGGTCTTCAGGGCCTCCTGTGCGCGGAATGCCGACTGGCTGACCTGCAGTTCGACGAGTTCGCGGGCATCCTCGAGTTCGAGTGCTGCGATCTGAGTGTCGACCTGTGCGGCTTTGTATTTATGGTAGTTGCCACCCCAGTGCCATAGCGGGATGCTTACGGTGGCACCGATGGAGAATGCGCCGCCGAAGCGGTTGGCGAAGCCGTTGAACATATTGGGGTTGGAGAATGAATAAGCACCTATCAGCGCTACCTTCGGGAGCATATCGCTCATAGCCACGCGCTCCTTCTGCTTCAGGGCGTTGACCCCCATCTCAAGTGCGCGGAGATCCTGACGGCGGGCGTAGACCTCCTCCATATTATAATATGTGGCGGGTGGAGTTGTCTGCTCTACGGCGCGCGAATCCTCGTCGGCCAGCGTCATGCGGGTGTCGACCGGGAGGCCACACACCTGGGCGAGCGCCATGCGGGAGAGCACCAGACCATTGTCGACCTTCGTAAGATCCACTTCGGCCTGATTGAGCTTTACGTCCACGGTCAGCAAGTCGGAGCGGGTGGCCACACCGTTTTCGACCATCAGCGCTACATTCTGGCGGAGCGACTTGAGCAGATCCACATAGCTCACGGCCAGCTCCTGCTTGGCCTTGAGGCTCACCACCTGCCAGTAGGCTCCGTCGACGGCGTAGATGAGATTCTGCGCCTCGGCATTGTGGAGCGAGCGGGCTATCTCTTCGGCATAATGGGTCAGTCGGTTCATAGCCACAATCTTGCCGCCCATATACACGGGCTGGGTAAGGGTGACGGCGCCGAAAAATACGTTGTGTACGTCGTAGGTCATCGCCTCCTTCGGTATCAGAGCTACAGTGGAGGGGATATATTGTCCGTCGGGGCCTTTGACGGGCTCGCCGGTGGCGGGATTCTTCACCAGATTGAACTCATACTGCTGTGTCTCGAGATTGAACGTCTTGGTAGGCAACAGCTGATCTTTGGAAAATATCGATACTTCCTTCTGATTGTAGGCGTATCCGCCGTTGAAGTCGAGGGCGGGGAGATAGGCGGCGAAAGCCTCCTTCTGCTCATAGCCGGCCTTGCGCACGGCCTGCGAGCGTATGCGCAGCTGCTTATTGTTGGCCAGCGCCAGGGCGCGACACGAGTCGAGCGTCACTACCTGTGCGTCGGCAGCCACCACAGTGATTCCGAAAGCAAACGATATCAACAGAATGCGGATGAATAATTGTTTCATAACCTAAGAGTTAACAGTTTCGACGGCGAGCTTGCGGCCACAGCACTACAATGCCCGGGCGCGGCTGCTCTACAAATATAACTCCATCCGGGCAGAAATGGTTGGGTCGGCACGCGAAATTTCCCCTTTCGCCCAACTTTTACCCATTTTTTCCGACTTATGGGTCAAAATGGGTGTTTTTCAGAGCGAAAAACGCCCATTTAACATTCTATAGGTCATTTTGGGTGCTATATTCGTTGTAAATACCTGTAATTCATTATTTTTGTCACTTTCAAAAGTTAAAAGCTGCGTTATGAACAAAAAAGTGCCCGTCATGCGATTCCCCCAATGTGCGCAAGGACGGAACGTACAAATCCACCCAACGCTATAAGTGCGTGATATGCGGTCTGCGCTTCCGAGGGGGTCATAAAATAACTGCGGAAGAGGTGTGGGATCGTTATCTTCACGGTAAGCAAACGGTAGCAGAGATCAGTGCTC